>JAYUOV010000093.1:0-45904 GCA_043760535.1 Chitinophagaceae bacterium | reverse complement strand
TAACCAATACCCATCATTATGCCGCCGATAATGATGGATTTCCGGTAGCCCAAGTACCTGTCGGCCAGCAAGCCGCCGAGGAAAGGGGTAAAGAAAACGAGTGCTATAAATGTGCCGTAGAGATCCGCACTTTCGGCTTCCGTCATGCCAAAGCCAGCTTTTACATCTTTTAGGTACAGGGTAAAAATGCCAATCATTAGGTAGTACCCAAAGCGTTCCCACATTTCGCTAAAGAAGAGGAAGGGTAGGGCTACAGGGTGTTTGCGGGGTTTTAGGTCGGTCATTTTTTGCTGCATTTTATTTTAAAAAAAATAAAGGTGGGCTGTAAAGCACACCTTTAAGATAATGGTAAAAGATAATTATTTTACGCCATGCATCATTTTTTTCATAAAAGGTGTAATGGAATACAAAACAATGCCGGCACCACAGCAGAGTATTACAAACAACATAAAGAAGTCGTAAAGGCTTTTTAATTTAAAGCCCATGAATACAGGATAGCCAATTTTGATTAATTGGTCTTTTTCAATAATCAAGAACTGTTCTGTGGTCAAAGTAGAGTCTTTAGCTTTAAAGATTTTTACAAAATCAATATTTCTATCTTTTGCCTTATTATAATCAATGGTTGCAGATATTTTCTTTTTTGCAAGTGAAAATAATTCTGGTCCGGATGCAGTTTTTGAACCATCTAAAATTGCTTGTAAATCAATATTATCTTTTTTAGCTACTTCGTATTTATCTGTAGTTGGAGGTAGTAATGCACCCAGAGTTCCTGTGAGGGCATAGCCTCCTGCATTACCTAAAAACCATACGCCCATTAACAGAGAAGCAAATCTTTTAGGGGCAAGTTTAGCTACTAAAGAAAGTCCGATTGGCGATAAACATAATTCGCCCCAGGTATGTAAAAGGTACAATACCACAAACCATATTACGCCTACTTTACCTGCAGTGCCCAAGCCTTTTACCTGCATAGCAATGATTAAATATCCTAGCCCTATCAATATTAAACCAACGGCTTGCTTTACCGGAGAAATAGGTTCTATTTTTTTCTTTTGCATCCACACCCATAGCATACTAAAAGGGATCGCAAAAACCATAACAAAAATACCGTTGAAGTTTTGCACCATTGTGGGTGGCATTGTCCAGCCAAACATTCGGGTGTCAGTTTGTTTGTCTGCTATAAAAGTAAGCGAAGAGCCTGCCTGTTCAAAAGCCGCCCAAAAAAACATCACGAAAAAACAAACAATATATAGCACCCAAATTCTGTCCCGTTCTACCTTGGTAATAGATTTATCAGACAGGATTAAATAAGCCAAACCTATACCTGCAGCAAATATGAAAGGATAGAGCCAGCCTTTAATAGGACTAACACCCGGACCATCCATAAGCAGGTTAAAACCAAAGGTGAGGGCTATTACCAATCCCAGAGAAATCAGCATACTCGTAGTAGAGAATTTTGCTTGTGTTGGTTCGCCTTCTATTTGAACAAATGCTTTTGGCTTACCGCCGATTGCTTCACCATCTGGAGTAACTACATATTTATTTTTTAAAAAAAAGAATACAAGTGTCCCTATCATCATGGCTAGGCCAGCAGCTAAAAAGCCCCATTTAAAAGCCGATAAGTCACGTACGCCGTTTACGGTAACATCGCCAAAAAACGGACAGATAAACTGGCCAAGTGTAGCCCCTACATTTATACCAAGATAGAAAATGGTAAAGGCAGAGTCTAATTTGTTTTTTTGCTCATTAGGGTACAGGCTACCCACCATGGAAGAAATATTGGGCTTGAAAAAGCCATTACCAAAAATGATAACCAGCAAGCCGAGCCACAACATATTAGTAGCCATGCTAAGGTTGCTGGAATATAAGCTAGCACTATAAAACAGAAGTAACTGACCTGCTGCCATAGTAGCCCCGCCCAACAAAATACAACTTCGATTACCAAGATATTTATCAGCTATGTAACCACCCAGCATTGGTGTTAAATAACATAGTCCCAGAAACCCCCCATAGATAATGGATGCTTCCGTTTCGCCTTTCATTAATGCCTCAGCAATAAATAAGGACAAAATAGCCCTCATACCATAGAAGTTGAAACGTTCCCACATTTCTGTGCCAAATAAAACCCACAATCCTTTCGGGTGCCCTTTTTGCTGGATACTGGTTTCTGCCATGTTCAGTTTTTTTTCTTTTTGGTTGATGAAATAAAAATGGATGTAAACTTTCAAAGCCAGGAAAAGCATATACAGCATTTGCATAAATGAAAAAATGGGAAACGATGTTATAAAACGGTTTCCCAAAATGACTTATTGACAAATGACCCATGACTTCTCAAAGGCTGCAATCGGTGTGTAGCACCAAATATCTATTTTCGCCACGCAAATTCCAAAAATCAAATGAACATTCTTATCCTGGGTGCCGGCGGAAGAGAACATGCACTGGCATGGAAGCTAAGCCAAAGCCCATTTTGTACCCAATTATATATAGCACCCGGCAATGGTGGCACCTTGGAATATGGCACCAATCTCAATTTTGGGGTTAACGATTTTGCCGCACTGAAACAATGCTGTACCGACAAGGCAATAGACGTGCTGGTGGTAGGCCCCGAAGATCCGCTGGTAAATGGTGTGTACGATTTTGTAGTGGGTGATGAAACGCTGAAGCACATTATTGTGGTAGGCCCATCTAAAGAAGCGGCACAACTGGAAGGCAGCAAAGCCTTTTCTAAAAAATTTATGCAGCGGCAAAACATACCCACTGCGGCCTACGAAGAATTTACCCAAGAAAATTACGAAGCCGGCAAAGCATATCTAAGACAGCATGCTTTGCCAATAGTACTAAAAGCCGACGGGCTTGCAGCGGGTAAAGGCGTGGTTATTTGCCAAACCCACCAAGAAGCGTTGGAAGTGTTTGGCGAAATGATCATCAATAAACAATTTGGCGACGCAGGTACCAAGGTGGTGGTGGAGCAATTTTTGGATGGTATTGAAATTTCTGTCTTTGCCTTAACCGATGGTAAAAAATATAAAATAATAGGCCATGCCAAAGATTACAAACGAATTGGCGAAGGCGATACCGGCCTTAATACTGGCGGTATGGGCTGTGTAAGCCCCGTGCCTTTTGCCGATGATGCGTTTATGCAAAAAGTAATTGGCACCATAATAGAACCTACCATAGCAGGCTTACATAAAGAAAATTTAACCTACAAAGGTTTTGTTTTTTTTGGGTTGATAAAAGTGGGCAACGAGCCTTTTGTAATAGAATATAATTGCCGCATGGGCGACCCGGAAACCGAAGTGGTATTGCCAAGATTGGAGAACGATTTGGTGGAATTATTTCTGCAAATGCACAACGGAACATTGAATGAAGCAGCCATTAGTTACAAGCCAAAAGCCGCTGTAACAGTAATGGCCGTAAGCGGTGGCTATCCCGGCGAATACAAAAAAGGTATTGCTATAATATTGCCAATAATAGCTGATAAAAAAGAAGATACAATGATTTTTCAGGCAGGAACTATACTGGATAAAACCAATGGTTTGGTAACAAATGGCGGCCGGGTAATTACAGTTACAGCCATGCACAACACAATTACAGAAGCAGCCATAACTGCTAAAGCCGTGGTGGAGCAAATACAATTTGAAGGAAAATACTACCGCCGTGATATTGGCTACGAATTTGAATAAAAAATAAAAAGGTTCAGGGAGCAAGGTTCAAGAAACAAGGTTCAAGAAATCAAGAATCAAGAATCAAGCTTCAAGAAATTAGCAATGTTTTTCTTGTGGTTTTTTTTAAATAAAAATCTGTGATTATCCGCTAAAATCCGTCTGATTCGTGTTCCTGTAATTCTTACCGGAACGCCTGTAAATGCAGGTATTTTCCCCATTTCACAATTAATCCAAAATAAATTTTCCAAAACGCATTTCTGTATTGGAAAACCGGAACTTTTACAGCAATTTTGCCAACATTCTTTAAACACAGATTTATCTCCAAATAACATAATGGGACTTTTTAATTTTTTTACACAAGAAATAGCAATGGACTTGGGTACTGCTAATACCCTAATTATACATAACGACGAAGTAGTGGTAAACGAACCATCCATCATAGCCCTTAACCGCAACAACCTTAAAGAGGTGTTGGCAGTTGGTAAAAAAGCATTGATGATGCATGAAAAAACCCACGAAAGCATCAGAACAATCCGTCCTTTGAAAGACGGAGTGATAGCCGACTTTAACGCTGCCGAATTAATGATCAGGGAAATGATCAAAATGATCTACCAGAAAAAACCCCTGTTTCCGCCAAGCTGGCGGATGATGATTTGCATACCGAGCAGCATTACCGAGGTAGAAAAACGTGCCGTACGGGATAGTGCCGAACAGGCCGGTGCCAAAGAGGTATATCTGCTGCATGAGCCTATGGCCGCAGCTTTGGGTATTGGTATAGATGTGGAAGAACCTGTTGGTAACATGATCATCGACATTGGAGGTGGCACCACTGGTATTACCGTTATCGCATTGGCAGGTATTGTTTGCGACCAAAGCATCCGCATTGCTGGTGATGAATTTACAGCCGATATAATGGAAGCCCTTCGCCGCTACCACAGTTTGCTGATAGGTGAGCGTACTGCCGAGCAAATTAAGATACAGGTGGGTGCAGCCATGAAAGACCTCGAAAATCCCCCGGATGATATTGCTGTAAATGGCCGTGACCTTGTAACCGGCATTCCCAAACAAATATTTGTAAGCTATACCGAAGTAGCCGAGGCACTAGATAAAAGCATTTTTAAAATAGAAGAGGCCATTTTAAAAGCATTAGAAACTACGCCGCCAGAACTGGCTTCGGATATTTATCGCCGTGGCCTTTACCTTACTGGTGGTGGTGCCTTGCTTCGGGGTCTTGATAAACGCATTAGTAACAAAATTAAACTACCAGTTCATATAGCCGACGATCCGCTGAAAAGCGTAGTACGCGGAACAGGTATTGCTTTAAAAAATTACAATCGCTATCCTTTTATAATGAGGTAAAATAGGTGTTAGTACAAAGCATTTAGTACTGAGACGGTTCAAGTCTGTTATCTAAATACTTTGTACTAAATACTTTCTGATAGCCGTTCCAATGTTTTTGTCTTTGTACTAAATGATTCGTAATCAGTACTTTTCGATAACAATTACCATGGTTTTGTCTTTGTACTAAATACTTCGTACTCAGTACTTCCTTACATGCGCAACCTTATTCTCTTTTTTCGCCGTTTTTCTAACACGTTGTTTTTCCTGCTGCTGCAGGTGGTGGCTATTTTAATGCTGGTAAAATATAACACAAGCCACGAAGCCGCCTACATGCAGCTTGCTTACGAACTAACAGGCAAAATAAACAAGCAGGCCAATAGGGTGGAAACCTATTTTAACCTTGGCGAAAACAACAAAAGGCTGGCTGAAGAAAATAATCAACTCAAAAATACACTCCCGGATAATTTCACAAGCATCGACACAACAGGCAGGATGGTGCTAGATTCTGCCAAATGGGATACTACCGGCAAGCAACGTAAATACCTGTATCGGGTGGCCAGGGTAGTTAATAATTCAGTGTCTTTTCAAAGCAATTATATTACCATAGAAAGAGGCAGCAGCCAGGGAATTACCAAAGGGCAGGCCATAACCTGTGCAGGTGGTATTGTAGGTATGGTAACAGACGTAAGCAGTAATTATGCTACCATTATGAGTCTTTTGCACCGCAATAGCCGGCCTACAGTAATGACGAAGAATGGATTGGTAAGCGGTACTTTAATTTGGGATGGTAAAAATCCATCGCTACTTCAATTAACTGGCATACCTAAAAGTACCAAACTGGCAAAAGGCGATACCATTTTAACCAGTAACCTATCCATCAATTTTCCGCCAGGGCTAATGGTAGGCACTATAGATAAAGTAGCAGAAGATAAAGCCGGCAACAACTACATTTTACAAGTAAAACCCGGAGCCAATTTTTTTTCGCTGCAATATGTAAATGCCATAGAAAATATTAAGGGTAAAGAGCAGGCCGATTTGGAAGCAAAGGCCAGGAAACAGTAGGGGCAGCCCTTGCGGCCACCCAAAAAAAAAGTATATAATCACAAATTACAAATCGTAAATCCCTTTGGCTGAACCAATAAAAATAATATTCCGTTTCATTTTATTTATACTTGTGCAGGCATTGGTATTAAATCAAATGCCGCCATTGCATCGTTTTATTACACCTTATTTATATTTTCTTTTTATCCTTTGGATGCCTTTTAAAACCAGCCGTTCATCGTTACTGATTGTTGGTTTTTTATTAGGCATCTTATTAGATTTTTTTCTTAAAGCACCCGGCCTCCATGCCGCACCCTGTGTGCTGATAGCTTACTTGCGGCCTTTTATTATAATTCTTTTAGTACCCAAAGAAACCAAGGAACTTAGCCTTGGTTCGCCTAGCAAAACTACGATGGGCCTAGCCCCGTATGCTCTGTATGTTGTGGTGCTTACATTGGTACATCACAGCTATTTAGTATTGTTAGAGATGATGCAGTTTCCTAGCTTCTTGTACTTTTTTGGCAAAATATTTTTTACCACACTAGTAAGTTTATTACTTATAATAATTACCGAATTGTTGTTTAGTAAAAGAGGCAGGAGGGTTATTGGTTGATTTTAAAATGGTCAAAAAGGCTATTGGTCAATCGTCATTGCTACAAAAACGAATGCATGTAATCAAAGACCTAATAGCCATTGACCTAATGACTAATGACGGTTGGCCAATGCCCCACATCAACCAAATATCAGGCAACCGCAAACTAATTCAGACCATGGTAACAAATTATTTTCATCTGCCATATACAAGCAATACGTACACTAACTACCTTTACGTAGAAATTTTTCAATTCCCCAAAAAACACCTGCTCCCTTACAGTCTTTAAGGGGCTTTCATGTCTGATAACAATTTAATCCGCAGCCGCGTAATCCGTATCATTTTTGGTACGGCATTGGTAATTATTATTGTCCAGTTATTTAACCTGCAACTGCTAAGCAGCCAGTATAAAATAGATGCCGCTAATCAGGCCATTTACCGAAAAGTAATTTACCCAAGCCGTGGCCTTGTGTACGATAGAAAAGGCAAGGTAATTCTGGACAATACCACACTCTACGATCTTGTGGTAATTCCTTCTCAGTTAAAAGGTGTAGATACCAATGCTATTTGCAATATTGTAGGTATCGATACCGCCGAATTTAAAAAAAGAGTCATTAATGCTATTGTAAAAAATGGCCGCTACCAGCCTTCTATTTTTCAAGGTTTGCTAGAGCCACAAATGTTTGCACAGCTCAACGAAAACCTGTTTCGCATACAGCCTGGTTTTGATTTAATAGAACGCCCCGTTCGTAAATATCCTTACAATGCAGCTGGCCCAATATTGGGTTATTTGGGCGAAGTAGATACCGGCTATCTGCGCCGCCACCCCGAAGGCGGTTATGTACGTGGCGACTATTTCGGCGTAGCCGGCATAGAAAATACCTACGAAAAAGCCCTGATGGGCCAGCGTGGAATAGAGTATTGGCTGCGGGACAATAAAAACCGGCCTACCTCAAAATTTGAAAATGGAAAAAACGATACCATTGCTGTAGCTGGCAGCAACCTCAGCACTTCTATAGATATAGATTTACAGGCATTAGGCGAAAAACTAATGGCCAATAAATTGGGATCTGTTGTAGCTATAGATCCCAGAACTGGTGGCATTCTGGCCATGGTTAGCGGACCAGGTTACGATCCCAGCCTGCTTACAGGTTCACAACGCAAAAAAAATATCAACGCATTTATTAAAGACCCACGGCTGCCTTTATTGAACCGTGCAGTATCTGCGACCTATTCACCGGGTTCTACTTTTAAAACTTTACAAGCATTAATTGGCTTGCAGGAAGGTCTGATAAACACAAATTTTAAAGTAAGTTGTAATGGTGCATTTTATGGCTGTGGCAGCAGCAAGCCACAGCGCTGTCTTGATTATGGCACATTCGATTTGAGGGGTGCCATCCGGTTAAGCGACAATACTTATTTTGCTACCGTAATGCAGAAGGTAATTAATAACCCTGCCATGCCGGATATTGACAGCAGTTTAAACACATGGGCTAAATACATGAATGCATTTGGTTTGGGTCATAAATTAGGTGTAGACATTCCGGCCGAAAAGCCTGGGCTTATTCCTACTGCAAAGTTTTATAACAAGCGTTACGGAAAAGGCAAATGGAACTACTGCACTTTTCGTTCGGTAAGTATTGGGCAGGGCGAAGTAAACGTAACGCCGCTGCAGGTGGCAAACGAAATGGCTTATATCGCCAACAAGGGTTGGTATAAAATACCACATGTAGTAGATAGCATTGCCGGTGGCGATAAATTTGGTTTGCTTGAAAGGTTTAAAGAAAAACATACCGCAGTAAATATTGATGATAGTGTATTTGAGGCCGTGCACGATGGTATGCAAGGCGTGGTAGATAATGGTACAGGTACGGGTGCTAAAGTAAAAGATATTGTGGTTTGCGGCAAAACAGGAACCGTAGAAAACTATGCACCCGGCGGTATTATTAAGCGCCCCAACCATGCATTCTTTTGTGCCTTTGCACCGAGAGATAATCCTAAAATAGCCATTATGTGTGTGGTAGAAAACAGCGGCCGTTTTGGTGGCACCTATGCCGCACCCATCTGCGGCTTAATGATTGAAAAGTACTTAAAAGATTCAATTACAGATAAGGGAAGATTGGAAAGAATAGAATATTTTTCTAAATTGAACCTTGTTCCTTCGTTTATTTATTCCGATTACAAAAGGCAGGACTCCATGGATCATAAAGGGGATACGGCTTACTTGTTACAAAAGGGCTATTTAAGAATTATGAAAGATACCCTTGGATTGGAAGATGACCCGGAAGCAGATGATTCAAAATCGGACGTTAATAAAAAGCCTGTGGAACCCATAAAGCAAGACAAGCCAAAGGATAGGAAAGACAGCAATGCTTCCACCAATCCCATCATCAATAATGCCGATGATAAAAAGAAGTTACCAACGGCCGATAAAAAAGACAGCACCCTCTAAATACCAATGAGCCAACAAGAAGCTATCATAAGCAAAGGAATTAACTGGGCCGTTATCTGGCTGTATCTGGCATTGGTGGCCATAGGCTTTATTGCCATATTTTCGGTAGAACACAAGCCCGACGAAAACGTATTACAAACGCTGGCAGGTTTTAAAAGTAATTATTCCAAGCAGTTACTTTTTATAGGAATAGCCTTACTGGTAGGCACTTTTATTTTACTAACCGATAGTAAACTTTTTACTGCTATAGCCAATATACTCTACGCATTCGGCATTTTGTTAATGCTGGCCACTTTTGTAGTGGGTAAAAATATAAACGGCAGCCAAAGCTGGATTCCGCTTGGGTTTATGAACCTGCAACCGGCAGAGTTGTGTAAGATTTTTGTGGCCTTAGCCCTTGCAAAATACCTCAGTAGGCCCGAAACCGATTTTAGAAAACCCCAATCTCAAATTATAGCAGCAGCTATTACACTGCTTCCTGCTGTACTAGCTGTAGCCCAGCATGAGACAGGTTTGGCACTGGTTTATTTTGCCTTTATCATTGTTTTGTATCGAGAAGGTTTGCCGCCAGCTTATTTAATTATTGCAGCATCTGTTGGCGTATTGGCTGTGGCTAGTTTGGTGGTAGAAGAAAATACGTTGTTTATAACCATTAGTATTATTGCTGGCCTGGCATTTCTTTTTTTAAGACGCCGTATCCGGCGAAATAAAAAAATATTGCTCATTATTGTGGCTTCATGGGCCGTAGGTGTGGGCGTGCAGCGGTTTGCAGTTCCTTATGTTTTAAATTCAGCTTTTGAGTGCTACCAAAGTAGCCGTATTTTAAGTATGGTAGGTAAAGAATACGACTGTAGTAAAAACAAGCACACCAAAACAGATGCCTTAGCTAATAAAAAGCCAGCCAATAAAACCGATGACTACAACGTAAAGCAATCTAAAATAGCCATAGGCTCCGGCGGGCTGTTGGGCAAAGGGTTTCTTAAAGGCACACAAACACAGGGTAATTTTGTGCCGGCACAGCACACCGATTTTATTTTTACGGCCATTGGCGAAAGCTTTGGCTTTTGGGGAACCACTTTACTGGTGCTGCTTTATGGCCTATTGCTTTTCCTTATCGTTGGCATTGCCGAAAGGCAGCGAAGTGTTTTTAGCAGGATATATGCTTACAGCGTAGCCTGTATCATCTTCTTTCACGTAGCCGTAAATATTTGCATGACCATCGGCTTGGCACCTGTAATAGGAATACCCTTGCCGCTGATTAGTTATGGCGGATCATCACTCCTAACCTTTACTATTCTAATTTTTATATTGGTGCGGCTAGATGCCGACCGGCAGATGGTGTTGCGGTAATAACCCTAAGCCGTGAATCAGCTTCTCTTAACACAATTAATCTGCTCTTTGCTAAGTGAGCTATTAAGTCAATTCACCGATTTAATACAAATATGGTGAATGGATTCACCGATTTAATATAAATATGGTGAATAGATTCACCGATTTAATATAAATTTGGTGAATTAAATTTCTGGCCGATGATTTCAAGAAGCATACAGCAGCATATAGAACAGCGGCTTTCGCCCAAAAAAGCAGCTATTATTCTGGGGCCAAGGCAGGCCGGAAAATCTACAATGATAAAGGCGATTATCGAAAACCAAAGCCTAGCTGTAAAGCAATACAATGGCGATGAACCACAAGTGAGGGCCGCTTTTCAGGATGTAGGAGTGGAGCGGTTAAAATCTCTGGTGGGCAATGCCGATTTGCTGGTGATAGACGAAGCACAACGCATAGAAAATATTGGGTTGGCGCTAAAAATCATCATCGATCAGATAGGTACGGTTAAAATATTAGCTTCTGGTTCGTCGGCTTTTGAGCTGGCCAATACAATAAACGAACCGCTTACTGGCCGTAAATGGGAGTATTTTTTATATCCCCTAAGTTTTGGCGAAATGGTAAAAAATACCAATATAATTACCGAAAAAAGTGCTTTGGAAAAGCGTCTTTTGTATGGCTCTTACCCCGAAGTGGTAACAAGCCCCGGCATGGAACAAGATGTATTGGTATCGCTAACCGATAGTTATTTGTACAAAGACATCTTAGCCTGGGAAAAAATATTAAAGCCACAAAAGCTGGAGAAACTGATAAAGGCATTGGCTTTTCAGATAGGCAATGAAGTATCGTACAGCGAATTGGGGCAAATATGCGAACTGGATAAAAACACTATTGAAAAATATATAGGGTTTTTGGAAAAGGCTTTTATTGTTTTTAGGCTTTCCTCTTTTAGCCGCAATTTGCGAAATGAATTAAAGCGAAGCCGTAAAATTTATTTTTATGATGTAGGTATCAGAAATGCGGTGATCAATCAGTTTTCGCCAGTACCATTGCGGCAGGATATTGGCCAGCTTTGGGAAAATTACTGGATAGCCGAACGCAGAAAGTTTATGGAATACACCCAACAAAAAGTGAATACCTATTTTTGGCGAACACATGCTGGGCAGGAGATAGATTATATAGAAGAAGCTAACGGTAAGCTTACTGCTTTTGAATGTAAATGGAACGAAAAAGCAAAGGTGAAAATGCCCGAATCGTTTATGGAGGCTTACCCAGATACGGCGTTACACAAAGTATCCCGTGCCAATTTTGAACAGTTTTTAATGTAAATAATATGGAACAAAATATACCTGAACAACCTTCTTCAAATTTCTTTTTTGGGAATAAGGCGACTACAATAATTCCACTAAGCGAAGGCTCTTTTACGATAGGTAGAGACAAGGTGTTTATGCCTTTTGATGAAGATATAGACGACCTGCAACATAGACCCACAGGCAGTTTGCTGGTAGAAGTGCAGCCTTTTTGCATTATTACCGAAAGGGATATTTTACTAATAGATACCGGCCTTGGATTTACTAAAAACGGCCAGCTACAAATACATGCTAATCTTAAAACCAACGGCATACAGCCGGAGCAGGTAACCAAGGTTTTAATGAGCCATTTACACAAGGACCATGCTGGCGGTGTTAGCTATAAAAACATGCTGGGCAATGCATTGCTGGCATTTCCCAATGCGGCCTATTTTGTACAAAGAAGGGAATTTGATTTTGCCGAAGCAACCGGTTATCCTTCATTTATTACCGAAGAGTTTGATGTGTTCGACCGCCACCCAAATGTATTTTGGCTGCACGATGATAAAGGAACAATAGATAATTACATCAGCTACGAAGTAACTGGCGCCCATAGCAAATTTCACCAGGTTTTTTGGATAGAAACTGATGGCAAAAAAATATTTTTTGGCGGCGATGATGCGCCTCAACTACAACAAATGAAAAGCCGCTTTGTGGCTAAATACGATTTTGATGGTAAAAAATGTATGCAACTGCGCCAGCAATGGTGGCAGCAGGGAGCACAAGAAAAATGGACTTTTTTATTTTACCACGATATAAAAAGCCCAGTGTACGAAGCGATATAATTTATGGAGAAACGGTACCGTATTTACTTTCGGTAAGGCGTATGCTCCTGCCCAAAAACCAACTTATTTTTACAATAAAAAAATTGTCATAATCATTTTCCGGTATTTGCTGCATAGATGGATTTAGTCCAATTTTTCTTAACATGGCAGGTACGCTATTGCTATGGCCAACTACCAGGCTTTTTTTATTTTTTTTACTGCTCAATGCTTCTATCAGCGAATCGGAGGCCGAAGTATTGTAACGGTACACGGCAATGTTTTGTGCCGATGCGGTAGGTTGTGTAGTTTGTAAAGTACGTTTGTATTGTGTGGCGTAAATATTATTTAATTTTTTGCCAGCCAAACTGTCTTTAAGTGCTACAGCCCTTTGCTGGCCTGCGTTAGAAAGGTCGGGGTCGCTGGCCATGGTGCCATCATTCGCCGCTTTTTCGGCATGCCGTACTACATAAATAGTAGATGTGCAGGAACTGAATACAGCAGCCATAGCGAACAGGAAAGCTATTTTCATACAATTGAGTTTGGAGTGAAAGTTATAACTTTCTTTTTTCTAACTGCATCTTCTTCCACACTAAGCAAATGAAGAGACTTAGGCCTTACTTTATTCCCATCTGGGCCGAAGCTCCCATACTTCGCATACTGCCGGCTGTAATGCTCGGTATTGTATTAGAATGGTATTTACAAATCCCTTTTGTATGGTTGGTAGCAGCATTAATGGTTTTTACATCAGCAACAGTTGTTTTTTCATTTACCAGATTCCTGAATAAAAGAGTCCGTTTTGGCATCAGCATTCAATTGCTTTTTATAAGTATTGGCAGTATGCTTGTGTGGCTAAACGATACCAGTCGTCAGCCCTACGCCATTACTAAAACATACACTGATAGTGCCGTAGTGATAGCTACATTACAAGAGCCTTTGGTAGCTAAAAATAAAAGCTATAAAGCCGAAGCTACCGTGCAGGTATTAGAAAATAATCAACTGCAAAATGTAAAGGGAAATATTATTGTATATCTACAAAAAGACAGTAGTGATACCAAGCCTCCACTTAGTTATGGCAGCCAGATAATTTTTAAAAAACCCTTACAGTTAATTCGCA
This sequence comes from Chitinophagaceae bacterium, assembly GCA_043760535.1. Classification (GTDB taxonomy): domain Bacteria; phylum Bacteroidota; class Bacteroidia; order Chitinophagales; family Chitinophagaceae; genus JAZKFT01. Next base: position 32,263 of record JAYUOV010000093.1, on the reverse strand, counting down.
ATGCAGGAAATCCCGGCGGTTTCGATTATCAGCGGTATTGCGCATTTCATGGCTTGTATTACCAAATTTTTTTAAAAGAAAACGAGTACGAAATAAGTGCTGTAAAAGTCATTACACCTTTCAGGCAAATGCTTTTTGATGTACAATTATGGGTATTGCAATCTTTTAAAAAGTACATACCAGGCAGTAAAGAAGCTGGCGTAGCCGAAGCCTTACTTATTGGATACCGAAACGATTTGGATATAGAACTGGTACAGAGTTATAGTAATACAGGTGTGGTACATATTATTGCTATTAGTGGTATGCATCTTGGTCTTATCTATGGCTTACTGATATTGCTTTTTCGGCCATTTGGTAAAAAGAAAAGTGTATTGATATTTCGGGCAGTTGTAATCGTTTCTCTGCTCTGGATTTTTAGTTTACTTACAGGTGCGGCACCATCTATTGTGCGTAGTGCCATCATGTTTACATTTCTTGTATTAGGCGAAACGCAAAAGCGAAAAGCATCTATTTATAACAACCTTGCTTTATCAGCATTATGCATATTATTGTTCGATCCGTTTGCTTTGTGGGATGTAGGTTTTCAGCTAAGCTATGCAGCCGTTTTAAGCATTGCCGTTTTTGCCACGCCTATTAGTAATTGGTGGTACCATAAAAATAAGATTATTCGTTTTTTTTGGCAATTGAATGCTGTAACACTTGCGGCCCAAATATTAACCTACCCAATAGTAGCATATCATTTTCACCAGTTTCCAAACCTGTTTTTAATTACTAATATTATAGCTGTGCCGCTGAGCAGCATTATACTATATGGTCTTTTATTATTACTGGCTTTGTCGTGGATTCCTTTAGTGGCAGAGATTATTGGGATTGTGGTAAAATGGCTTATCTGGTGTATGAATAGTTTTATAACAGCTGTAAGCAAAATCAGTTTTGCACTCATAGATGGTATCTATTTTACCATACCACAAGCAGCCGTTTTGTTATTGGTTATTGCTGCTACTAGTTGGTGGCTGATGCGGCGTTCGCCAAAGGCATTTGTAGTAGCAGCTATTTCGCTGGCTGTTTTCTTTAGCCTAAGAACTTTTCAGTTTGTGCAGAACGAAAAACAGCAAAAAATAATTGTGTACAATATACCGCAACATGCCGCTATAGATTTGGTGAAGGGCAGTAGTTACCAGTTTATTGGCGATAGCATTTTACTACAAGATGGGTTTCTCCAAAATTTCCATCTGAAACCATCACGTGTATTTCATCAAATGGAAAGGGTGGAACAAATGCCGGGCATCCATTTTGAAGGCAATAGTATTCAGATGGGCAGTAAAAAAGTGGTCATTATTCACGCCGGAATTTTGCCAGCAGCAGCCGAAGTTCTGCAGCCCGATATGGCCATTATTACCGGAAGCCCCAAACTTAAACTGGCCGAACTGATACAATCCATAAACCCTGGAATCATCGTAGCCGATGCCACCAACAGCCGCTACAAAATCAGCCAATGGCAAAAAGAAGCCGAGACCTTACATTTGCGTTTTCATGCTGTGGCCGGGCAGGGTGCATACACTTTGCAATGGTAACAGCAGTAACTTTTGCCTGCCTTCACCATTAATTATTTTATGCAAAAAACAATCCAATCGGCTCTCATCTCCGTTTTTTATAAAGACGGATTAGACAACATTATCCGCCTGCTACACAGGAATGGCGTAACCATTTACAGCACAGGCGGTACCCAAACTTTTATCGAAAGTCTTGGCGTTCCGTGCATTCCTGTTGAAGACATCACAACCTATCCATCCATACTCGGCGGCAGGGTTAAAACCCTTCACCCATCCGTATTTGGCGGTATTTTGGGTAAAAGAGACGACGAGCAGCATATAGCTGAAATGAAGCAATACAACATCCCGGAAATAGACCTTGTAATCGTGGATTTGTATCCTTTTGAAGAAACCGTGGCCAATACCACTGATGAAAAACTCATCATCGAAAAAATAGACATTGGCGGCCCAAGTATGATACGTGCCGCTGCTAAAAACCACCGAGATTTGGTAGTGATTGCCTCTAAAGATGATTACAAACATTTGGAAACCATTCTGGAAGTTGAAGCTGTTACCAGCATCGAACAACGCCGGTCTTTTGCTGCCAAGGCCTTCGACATTTGTGCCAATTACGATGTGGCCATCAGCAAATATTTTCAGTCAACCACAGAAGGCACTGCACCTTATTTCTTTGAATCAATTACCAACCCTGCCCCAATGCGGTATGGCGAAAATCCGCATCAGCAGGCTGTTTTTTATGGCAATTTGAAAGAACTGTTTAACCAAATAAATGGTAAAGAACTCAGCTACAATAATCTGGTAGATGTGGATGCAGCCATACAGTTAATTGGTGAATTTAGCGAAGCAACTGAATCTATTTTCGCCATCATTAAACACACCAACGTGTGTGGCGTAGCCGCAAGGCCTACGGTAAAAAAAGCCTGGGATACTGCTCTTGCAGCCGATCCCGAAAGTGCATTTGGAGGTGTACTCGTTTGCAAAGGCACCATTGATAAAGCCACGGCCGAAGCCATTAACGAAATATTTTTTGAAGTACTGATTGCACCGGCTTTTGATGAAGATGCTTTGGATATTTTAAAATCGAAAAAGAATAGAATTCTTTTGGAGTTGATAAAACAGCCTGCTAAAAGAGACCAATATAAATCATTGCTAAACGGCGTTTTGGTACAAGCCACCGACGAGGGCAGCTACACCAAATGGGAAGAAATGGGCGGACGAGAAACGACATCCGAAGAAAAATCCGATTTGGAATTTGCCAATATTATTTGCAAACATTTAAAGAGCAATGCCATTGCGTTGGTTAAAAATGGCCAGTTGGTGGGCAAAGGCTGTGGCCAAACCAGCCGTGTAGATTCGCTCCGTCAATCACTTGAAAAAGCAAAACAATTCAGTTTCGACCTGCAGGGAGCAGTACTGGCAAGCGATGCGTTTTTTCCGTTCGATGATTGTGTAAAAATGGCCCACGAAGCTGGCATCACCTCCTTTATTCAGCCCGGTGGTTCCATTAGGGATAAAGATTCGATAGCCTATTGCAAAGAAAACGGCCTGGCCATGGTGATAACCGGCATGAGGCATTTCAGGCACTAATATTAGGTCAAATGTTATTGGTCTATGGGTAATTATTATTATAAAAAAAATCCTTGAGAATCCATTTAATCTATCCTTTTCGTTTGCTATAAAAAATGAAAACAATAAACCGCAAAAAAGCTTACTTGGCACTGGCCGTTACCTCATTTATTTGGGGCACCACCTGGGTCGTCAGTAAGATAGGTGTTGGCATGATTCATCCTGTTTTCTTTGGTGGCATCCGGCAGTTTTGTGGCGGCAGCTTGTTTCTTTTATTCTTTTTTTTTACCGGCAAAGCCACATTGCCAAAACCCAAAGAATGGGCTTACATTGTAATGATGAGCCTGCTGCTTTTTGTCATCAGCAACGGCTTTACGGTTTGGAGCATGCAATACCTCAACAGCGGGTTGGGAGCTATTCTTGGTGCCATCTTCCCATTATTTGTTGCTATTATAGAATGGATTATAGGTGATAAAGACCGCCCAAGCTGGGTGGCAGTAACCGGCTTGCTGCTAGGTTTTGGCGGCGTAGCCATTATCTTTTCGCACCACCTGAATGATTTTTTAGACAGCGGTTTCCGCATTGGTATCCTGTTCTCCCTTATAGCAGCTGCTACCTGGGCAGTTGGCACCGTAGTAACTACCCGCAGTGTTGTAAAAATGAACCGGTATTACAGCCTCGGCTGGCAAATGTTTATTTCTGGCATCATCATGTTTTCATTGGCTCATCTTAACGGATGGGCTATGCCGATGGCCGAAGTGCCGCCAAAAGCCTGGGCATGCATTGCCTATATGGTGGTTTTCGGAAGCATTATTGCTTTCTGTTGTTTTATTTACACCATCACCCATTTGCCTACTACGCTGGCATCTATTTATGCCTATATCAATCCCATAGTAGCAGTGTTGCTCGGCCATTTTATTTTAAACGAGGAGCTCAATATTACTCTTGGTATTGGTGCCATTGTAACTGTAGCAGGTGTATATCTGGTAAACCGCAGCTTTAAAAAAATGATGAAAGAGCAGACGGATTTAGTGGAGTAGGAATGTTTGTGTCAATGTAACAATCATTGAATTATGATTTTACATTAGGAGTTGTTTTGAAGCTATGTCACTAAAGTTTGCTTTGTTTTTGTTTCCCTTCTTGCCTTCCTTTTTGCTGTTTTCCTGGCTTTTTGGGCTTTCAAAAAGTGGCTGAATTCCTTTTCATCTTTTGTTGATAGATGGTTATTTACAAAAACTAAATCCTTAGCATCTATCTTTTTAAATTGTACCATAATCAAAAGTGTTTGAAGCGTATAAGTCGGTTTTAGCAACATATATAAGCAGCCTATGATAAAAGCGGTTTCTAATTTTTATAAGTAGCTATAATGCTGTAAGCAACATTGCCAAATTATTTCACAAACCCCAACCACACCACTACCCTATATTTGCATCCCAGATGAATATTGAGGCGCTGAAGGATACATTTAAAAATGACCCCCGCATTTTTGAGATTGCGGACAAGCTATCTTTTTCCCAAACCCAGCAAATACACCTGCACGGCCTCAACGGCAGCAGCAAAGAATGGGTAATGGATGCTGTATTTAACCACAAAGCCGCAGCCAAATTAACCCACCTCGTTATCCTAAGCGATCAGGAAGAAGCCGCCTACTTTCACAACACTTTAGAGAACCTTACGGAGGCAGCACTCAACCTGTTTTACTTTCCTTCTTCTTTTAAAACGAAGAAAAATTTTAAGCTGCTTAATAGCAGCCATGTAATGCTTCGTACAGAGGCATTAACCAAACTTTCTGTTGGTGGCGAAAGGAATATTATTATTACCTACCCCGAGGCTTTGTTCGAAAAAGTGGTGCTGGCAAAACAGCTGGCTTCCAATATTATTTCCATTAAGCAGGCGGAGGTGTTAGACCTTAATGGCGTAATGGAACTCTTTGTAATGCTGGGTTTTGATCGTACCGATTTTGTGTACGAGCCGGGGCAGTTTGCCTTACGTGGCGGCATACTTGATATTTATTCTTTTGGAAACGAAAAGCCCTACCGCATTGAATTGTTTGGCAACGAGGTGGATAGCATCCGCATTTTTGACCCCGAAACTCAGCTAAGTGAAAGAAGGTTGTTACAGGTAAATATTATCCCCAACGTAGATACGCAATTTGAAAGTGGAGAAAAGATTTCGCTGTTGGAATTTTTACCAGAAAATACCGCTGTTTGGTGCAGCGACTGGAATTTTATTAAGGAAAGAATGGAACAGGAAGAAGAAAACCTGGAACTCTTTTTGGCCTACCATGCCGACGATAAGCCTGCCACTACAGACGATGATGACCTGATGGAAAAAAAGCATGTGCGCTGGGAAGATTTTGTAAAAGCAGCGGACATGGAGCCGCTTATTTTCAATCATCATACCGTACATTTTGCCAATGCCGATGGCGAATTGCCGGCAGACAGCGGTGAAAAAAGTATTGTGCCTTTTAATACCAAACCGCAGCCATCCTTTAATAGAAATTTTAATTTACTAATAGCCGATCTCAAAAATTGGGAGAAGCAAAATTTCGCCATTTACATTTTTGCCGAACAGGCCAAACAGCTAGAAAGGCTCTACACCATTTTTAAAGACCTCAACACAGAAATTAATTTTGTGCCGGTGCCCATAGCCATTCACGAAGGTTTTATTGAAGAAGATTTAAAAGTTGTTTGCTATACGGATCATCAAATTTTTCAGCGGTACCATAAGTATAAAGTGAAGCAGGCTTTTAGTAAAAACAAAGCCCTTACTTTAAAAACACTTCGTGAATTACAGCCAGGAGATTATGTAACGCATATAGATCATGGCGTGGGTATTTACAGTGGCCTGCAAAAAATAGATGTAAACGGCAGAATGCAGGAAGCCGTTCGTTTACGATACAAAGACAATGATTTATTGTATGTAAATATTTCTTCATTACATAAAATTTCGAAGTTTAGCGGCAAAGAAGAAAACGTGCCTAAGATGAACAAACTGGGCAGCGACGTGTGGGCTAAACTGAAAGAAAAAACCACAAGGCAAATAAAAGACATTGCCGAAGATCTTATAAAGTTATACGCTGAACGCAAGGTCCAGAAAGGCTTTGCCCATGCTCCGGATAATTACATGCAAACGGAACTGGAGGCCAGTTTTATTTACGAAGACACGCCAGACCAGGGCAAAGCCACAATTGATGTAAAGAACGATATGGAAAAAGACAGCCCTATGGACCGCCTTGTATGCGGCGATGTGGGCTTTGGTAAAACAGAGATTGCTATACGTGCCGCTTTTAAAACCTGCTGCGATAGTAAGCAGGCTGCCATACTTGTTCCTACTACTATTTTAGCCTATCAGCACTATAAAACTTTTGAAGAAAGGCTCAAGGATTTTCCTGTAACTGTGGATTATATTAACCGATTTAAAACAGCCAAAGAAAAAAAAGAAACCCTGCTGAAGCTTGCCGAAGGCAAAATAGACATCATTATTGGCACCCATGCCATACTTGGAAAAGATGTAAAGTTTAAAGACCTCGGCATCATGATTATTGATGAAGAGCAAAAATTTGGTGTAGCAGCAAAAGAAAAATTAAAGGCACTGCGAACTACAGTGGATTGCCTTACACTTACTGCCACACCTATACCTCGTACGCTCCAATTTAGCCTGATGGGTGCAAGGGATTTAAGCATTATTAACACACCGCCGCCCAACCGGCAGCCGGTGCAAACAGAGGCTCATACTTTTAACGAAGACTTTATTCGGGAAGCTATTTACTACGAAACGGAACGTGGCGGCCAAGTGTTTTTTATCCATAACCGGGTGCAGAGTCTGCCAGAAATGGCCGGCTTAATCCGCGGCCTTTGCCCTGATATTAGCGTGGCATTTGCCCATGGCCAAATGGAAGGAGACCAGCTTGAAGACACGATTTTAGATTTTATGGATCGTAAATACGATGTGCTGGTGTGTACCAATATTGTAGAAAGTGGCGTGGATATTCCAAATGTAAATACGATTATCATTAATAATGCCCATCATTTTGGGTTGAGCGATTTGCATCAGCTTCGTGGCCGTGTGGGGCGTAGTAACAAAAAGGCATTCTGTTATTTACTGGCACCAAGCCTTAGCACTTTGCCAAGCGATAGTCGCAAACGACTCAATACTTTAGAGCAGTTTAGCGACCTCGGCAGTGGTTTTCAGATAGCCATGAGAGATCTTGATATTCGTGGTGCAGGCAATATGCTGGGCGGTGAGCAAAGCGGATTTATAGCGGAGATTGGTTTTGAGATGTACCATAAAATACTCGACGAAGCCATTAAAGATTTAAAACGAAAAAAGTTCCGGGATGTGTTTAAAGAAGAAATTACACAACAGGAAGATTTTGTAAGCGACTGTACAATAGACACCGATTTGGAAATACTGATACCGGATTCGTATGTAGAAAATATTACCGAACGTTTGGTGCTGTACACCCGGCTTGATAATTACAATACCGAGGAAGACCTACAATATTTCAATGGTGAAATGACCGACCGGTTTGGTAAAATGCCACAGCAGGTAGAAGACCTGTTTACTACAGTTCGCTGCCGAAAACTAGCTGTGGAACTGGGTTTTGAGAAACTGTTACTGAAAGACGAAACCATGAAATGCTTCTTTGTAAGTAACCATGAGTCGCCTTATTTCCAAAGCAATACTTTTAATCAGATACTGCAATTTATTAATACGCAGGTAAATAATGCCAGGCTAAAGCAGGTGGGTGTAAATGGTATTCTCGTTGTGGACCGTATAAAATCCATGACCGATATCCATAAATTTTTGAGCAGAATACAGGGGTTTGTAAAGTCTGTGTAAATGCTTATTCCGCCAAATGTGTAGTAATATTGTGTTGAATGATTGAACCTGTTTTACTTTCTTTGGCTCAATATGAAGCCTTGCATCTTCACGATGTTTTGAACTACGATAAGTTCAATCATTACGCTATTACCCATCATTCCACCACTATTGAGGGCAGCACTTTAACAGAAATAGACACACAACTTTTATTGGATGAAGGCATTACCCCAAAAGGAAAGCCGCTGCAACATAGCCTGATGGTAAAAGACCATTATGAGGCTTTGCTATTTGTACTAAAGACGGCTGAAAATAAAACTGCTATTTCACCTTTATTCATCCGGCAAATCAATGCGAAAGTGATGAAAGGTTCTGGTTCTGTTTACCAAACTATATTTGGAGAAATTGATGCCAGCCAGGGCGAATTTAGAAAAGGAAATGTTAGTGCTGGCGGCAGCTATTTCGTAAATTTTGATAAGGTAGAACCTTTAACCACAAAGCTTTGTAAGGAAATTATTGATGCCTTGCCATTTGCGAATACAGTCGAAAAGCAATTAAAACTCAGCTTTACCGCCCATTTCGATTTTGTTTCGATTCATCCATTTTATGATGGCAATGGCCGTACAAGCAGGCTACTAATGAACTATCTGCAACAATATTTTAACCTGCCACTTGCTATTGTTTTTAAAGAAGATAAGGCGGAATATTTTACAGCATTAACTGAGGCCAGGAAAAATGAAGATGTAACAATTTTTCAAAATTTCATGTTTCAGCAATATGCAAAACTTTTGGATCAGCAAGTAGCTGAGTATAAAAAAATAACCAACAATAAAGATGGTGGCAGCTTATTTTCTTTTGTTTTTTAAAATCAATTTGCCTTTGATGAATTGCGTTACAGTGTACATTTTCTAAAATCATTTTCTACATAGCCATTAATGCCTGATAAAACCCTCTTTAAAAATCCTTATTTTATCCTTACAGCAATCACATTGCTGTTTCTATTGCCACTTTTTATACTTGGTCCGCAGGCACATTTCCCACTTCTCGATAATCTGGATTCGTACATTGTATGGAATAAGATTATAGCAGACCGTGGGCTTGCTTTTGCAAATGCCAATACCATTGTGCCGGGTTTTATGGAAGGTGTTCCAAAGTTTTCGCTTATTGGCGGGCCGTCACTTTTTGTTATACTCATGCTCGTTTTTCCGGCTTACTGGGCGGTAGTGGCTCATCTTGTAATCATTCATTTTACGGCCGTTTTCGGTATGTATTTGCTTTGCAAAAACTATATCTCAAAACGAAACGAAGCTATATCTATCACAGTAGCATTGGGCTTTGGTCTGCAATATTTTCTGCAGGCTTTTAGTTTGGGCATTGCTGCCATTCCACTCTTGGTTTTTGTTTTTATAAAAATTTATCACCGGCAGGCTGGCTGGAAACATTGGGTTGTTTTAATGTTATATCCCTTTGGTTCTAACCTTCAATCGGTTGGTATTTATGTTTTAATGCTGTGGGCGGTAGCCTGTATATGCTTAATGTTGCGACATAAAAAAATATATTGGCGGCTTTTACCAGCTAATATTGTATTGGTTGTTGTTTTTATTGCATTACGATTCGACCTGCTAAAAAATTTGTTGGCCAGAGAATCTTTTGTTTCTCATCGTACCGAAATACTACATTTTGCATCTAAAAACACCCTCCGTTTAGTATTATATAGTATAAAAGAAAAATTTTTGTCTGATGAAACTTTACTGATTGTTATAGGGAGCTGTATGTTGGCCATAGGTTTTGCCATCTACAGAAAGCATCGTTACAAAAGTTGGTTGATTGCATTTGCAGGTGCGGTAGTAGCACTGTGTTTATTTATTACAGTAATTAAAATTCCTGCAATCAATGCGTTTCGCAACCAACAATATTTTTTGAGAATTTACAGTCTGGAAAGGCCATTTATTTTAGTACCCCTTCTTTGGTACTTGGCTTGGGGCTTTGCTTTGGTAATACTGTTTGGTACAAGATTTAAAAATGTGCTTCTTTTATTATGCATAGCTCAAATGGTTATATTATTTTGGACAAATGCAGCTTGGCAAAACATTTTGGGCGGAAACTTTAATAACAGATCAAGGGCTTTTGCAGGTTATTATTCTACGGATCTTTTTGATTCTGTAAAAGCAACTATAGACTTACCGCTTAACAACTATAAAGTTGGCAGCCTTGGTATTAACCCGGGTGCAGTACAATACAATGGGCTACATACTATCGACGGAATCTGTACCAATTATCCGTTGGCTTACAAGCATTCTTTTAAAAAAATTATAGAACCCGAACTTAACTTAATCAATCAAAAGCAGGGAGCTGTTCAGTATGGTTTTCAAAATTGGGGGCACGAATGTTACCTTAATACATGGAGTCTCTATAAAATAATTAAAGCCGAGCCTGTGGATAAAAGCCATGCGGCAAGTATAGATAGCTTTGCATGGAACATGGATGCTTTTAAGGCATTGGGAGGCTGCTATCTTATTTCTTCTGTTGATATTAAATATCCTGAAAAATGCGGTATTTTGCTTTTGAAAACCTTTGAGAATAAATATTACAAACTCGGTTTGTACCAGGTAAAATGAAAGTACTATTTAAGTAGATTTGTAAAATATTATAAACCTCTATGTCCGGTATAATAAAATCCCCAATTACGTACTACAACAATGTTCAGCTTCATTATTTTGGAAAGAAAATTAAGCAGACAATGGTGCCTGTTTACAGCGATTATGTAAGCAGGCATGCCACCGAACTGATTCAGTTTGCAGGTATAGAAAAGCACCATCGGGTATTGGATGTAGGTTGCGGCATGGGTAAATACACCATGGATATGCTGGCTAAAGGTTATAAGGTGGAAGGGCTGGATCTGTCGCCTTTTTTGCTGCAACAGTTTCTGCGATACAACGATAATCGCTTTAATGTAAAGCTTCATGCAGCCGATATACTGGAGGCTCCTGAAGAACTGAATGAGCAATTCGATTTTGTAATTGGCTATATGACGCTCCACCATTTACACGTATTACATGCCAGTTTTCAATCCATGTTTCGATTGCTAAAGCCGGGTGGTAAGCTTATTTTTTTAGAACCCAATCCATTAAACCCTTTGTTTCACATGCAGATATTATTTACCAAAGGCATGAGTTACAAAGGCGAAAAAGGTTTACTGGATATGACCCGGAATAAGATTTACAACGCCATGGGTTTTTCCGGATTTATAAAACCACGGTTACGCCGCTTTGGTTTTTTTCCGCCGGCTATTTATAACCATGCTATTGGAAAAAAAATAGACAATGGTCTGAGTAAAATAAGGCCGTTACAAGGTGTTATGGCTTTTCAGTTATTTGCCGCAGAAAAACCGTTATAGCAATGGAAGAAATGCTGGTATCTTACCCGGCAGATGGCCATGTAGCTACTGCTCAGATTGACGAAACTTCTTTTTGGTACCTGCACAGAAATGAAGCAATACTTTCTTTGTACCAAAAATATATTAACAACGAAAAACAATTTTTTGATATTGGTGGCGGTAACGGAATTGTAGCCAAATACTTACAGGATGCTGGCATAGATGTAGTGCTGGTAGAGCCATATTTAGAAGGTGTGGAAAAGGCATTGCAAAGAGGTGTAAAAAATGTAATGCATAAAAAATTGGAAGAGCTTAGTACCGCCATTGCCCATGCAGGCATGTTTGATGTGCTAGAACATTTAGAAGATGACAAGGCAGTTTTAAAGCAGTTATCCATTACTCAGGCTGCAGGTGGTTTCATAATCATAACAGTGCCTGCAAGTAATGCACTATGGAGCAGTACAGATATTAATTTAGGCCATTTTAGAAGGTATAGTGTTGCAGATTTGAAGTTAAAAACGGAAGCCGCAGGTTATACTGTTTTACAATGTTCTTATTTTTTTTCTATGCTTTGGTTACCGCTGTTTTTTTTTAGGGTATTGCCACAAAAGTTTGGTTTTAAAAAAGATGAAACTAAAAGAAGGGCTTCGGAACATGTAAGCAAGCAAAGTATGAAAGGCAGGTTGGTAAAGTGGCTGCTGTCATGGGAAATTATTTTTATTAAAAAAGGCATCAGCATTCCTTTTGGAACAAGCTGTATTATAATAGCAAAAAAATGACAAGTAAAACCCAAAGCCATTTTGAACTTTTATTGTTCACCACTGATACTACTATTGCAAAAGAATGTATGGATGCAGGTGTGGATGCTATTATTACAGACTGGGAAAACAAGGGCAAATCTGAAAGGCAAAAAGGTTTTTTTACCCAAATAAATAACCAGTCGGCTGCCGACCTTAATGCCATGCGTAAATCGGTAACCGGCAATATTATTTGCCGCATTAATGGTTTTAACGAAGCCAGCACAAAAAATGAAATAGAAGCAGCAATAGATAATGGTGCCAACGAAATACTACTGCCCATGGTAAGCCATTTAAAAGAGCCAGAGCAGGTATTACAGCAAATAAATGGCAGGTGTGCTTTTGGCATTTTGGTAGAAACAAACAACGCCGTAAAAATAGCAACACAACTGGCACAGCTACCATTAAACAGGGTATATGTTGGCCTCAACGATTTACACATTGATAAAAAATTGCCCAATCTTTTCTATCCGTTTTTGGATGAAACGATCGCATACCTGAGGTCGGTTTTTTATAATATACCATTTGGCGTAGGCGGCCTAACACAAACCAATAGCGGCGAACCCATACCAAGTTCGCTACTAATGAACCAGTATGCTTTGCTGCAAACCAATTTTACTTTTTTAAGGCGTAGCTTTTTAAAAGATCTACAATTTGCAGCTTCTGCAAAAGCACTGATAAGTGATATCAGGAATGGATTGGACGATGCAAAAAAGACCCCACTATTTGCACAGCAACAAAGGGAAGCAGAGCTAAAAGACATGATTAGATGCTGGAAACCTTATGAATTAGCAGAATCTGGAAGCCTGCACATGGCAGAGTAGTTCTTTACCAAACTACCAGTAAAAATTTTATCAGCATGTTATTACCTCATTTATTTTGAAAAAACTGTTGCTGTTATACCAGCCTTCTGCCGGCCATCTTAAAAAATTAAGCCAAATTAGCCAAGGGTGGTACATAAAAAACACAACCGACAAAAAGGAGGCATATTGTGAAATAAAGGATGCTGAAATAGTAATGGGCAATCATTTTTTAGTTGAATCGCTGCCCAATGCACAGCTATTGCGATGGCTTCAATCGGCTTCTGCCGGGGTAGATTATATAATTAAACAGGATTTTGGCGTGTTGCGAAACGCCATTTTTACCAATGCAAAAGGCGTGTACGATACCGAATTAAGCGAACATGCTTTAGCACTTATTTTTTCGCTGTACAGAAACCTGCACCTGCTTAGAGATAAACAACATGAAAAAATTTGGGTAAGACAGCAGCAATTGGATAGCATTTTCGGAAAAAAAGTAATGATACTCGGTTGGGGAAGCTTGGGTAAAAGTATTGGCTACAAATTGAAAATGTTAGGTGCTTCCATTAATGCCGTGCGGAATGGAACCGAAAATATAAGCGAAGGCGGGATTACTGTTTGGGGTAAAAATAACTGGCAAAAAGAATTACCGACTACTAATATTTTGTTGCTCACACTGCCATTAACCAAAGAAACCAACAACCTTGTTACACAACAAATATTAGAAATGCTACCGCCGGATGCCATTGTGATAAATATAGGTAGGGCGGCTACTTTAGATGAAGCGGCATTGTTTAAACTATTAAAAGCAAAGCAACTACGTGGTGCAGGACTCGATGTTTTTTTGCAAGAGCCATTAGCAGCAGAACATCCAGCATGGGATATAGAAAACCTAATAATTACCCCGCATACTGCAAGAAGCAAGGAGAAACCACCTTACCGCTACGAGCAACTTTTCGAGATTAACTTTAAAAGATATATTGCTGGCGTACCACTTTTAAATATTATAGACATACAAAAAGGTTATTGAGAATGGTAGAAATATCTGTAAGTTTTATTGTGCCGGTGTATAATAACGTAGCCACATTGCAGCGGTTGTATGATGGTTTGTGTGCTGTTGCCCACAAAAAAAAATGGATATACGAGATTGTTTTTGTAAACGATAATAGCAGAGATACAAGTTTGGATGTATTAATGCAATTGAAAAAAAATGGCCAGGTACAGGTTTACCATCTTACCCAAAATATGGGCCAAAGTGTAGCATTGCTGGCCGCCATGCAGTTTGCTCAATACGATTATGTAGTGTCTTTAGATGCAGACCTGCAGGATGATGTGCAGAACATACCCTTGCTCGTAAATACGCTGTTACAATCTAAAGTACAGGTGGTATTTGGTGGCCGGGCAGGTACTTACGAAAAGCGGGGCCGACATTTTACAGCAAAATTTTTCAAGTACCTTATTTATTTATTGAGCCATAAAAAAATACCAGTAAATGCCGGTTTATTTTTTGTTATTAAAAATAATGCTGCTAAAAATATGGCCTTGTATGCCGGTTCAAAGCCTTACTTGCTTTCGCTAATGGCTAAATTAAAACTTGCTGTAATTTCTGTTCCTATTTACCGCCAGCCCAATGTATTATCCCAAAGTGGTTATACCTTTTGGAAAAGAATTAAAGTGGGTTACAAAGGGCTGCATTCTTTCTACACTAGTGCCATAAAGCCGTTTCCGCAGGGTATTATTGAAAAAAAGGCGTAAAAAAACCTCCACATTTTTTAATGCAGAGGTTTGGATAGTTTCTTTCGAAAAAAATTAAAATCCTTTTTTAGCTACACCGTCGGCAATAGCCTGTAGGGCTTTGGCTTCGCCCATAATAGCGGCCATTTTGTTTCCTTTGCCATCGTTACCGGTAGCCATGTAGCCACCTTTAGCTGTTTTAGTTACCACAGCATCCAGCATAGGCACATTTTTCTCCTTCGTCTTGAGGCAATATGCTTTAATCATTTTTGAAGTGTCCATAATTTTTGTTTGTTTTTGAGTTAGTGAAAATGAACTACCCAGCTTTTAAAAACTGGTGTAGTAAATATATTTATTGGTGTAAGATAAAATAACTGTACCACATACCAAAACATGTGTGGATAACCTTAAAAACAGTTGGTAGTTATGCAGTTTACAGTTAGCAATTCGGGCTTAACAGACTTGCATTTTATCAACAGTTATTTTACCCAATATCCAATATTTCTGTTGCCAGCATAATTTAGAATGTGAACCTGTATTGCCAACTGCTCGGCTGCCTACTGTAAAAACTATACATCTATCCTTGCATACCGGGCATGTGTTTCAATAAATTCTCTGCGTGGTGGTACTTCATCCCCCATAAGCATACTAAAAACACGGTCGGCCTCGGCAGCACTTTCTATGGTTATTTGTTTTAGCAATCTAAAGTCGGGATTCATGGTAGTATCCCATAATTGCGATGCGTTCATTTCGCCCAAACCCTTGTACCTCTGTGTGTTAACGCTATCTTCTCTGCCGTTCGCAAACTTGGCTATCAGGTCTTTTCTTTGTGCATCATCCCATGCATAAGCTTGTTCTTTTCCTTTTTTTACCAGGTATAAAGGTGGCTGAGCTATATATACATAGCCCTGTTCCACTAGTTCTTTCATATACCGGAAAATGAAAGTGAGGATAAGGGTAGCGATGTGGCTGCCGTCCACATCGGCATCCGTCATAATTACTAATTTATGGTAACGGAGCTTGCTAATGTCGAGTGCTTTTGGGTCTTCTGGCGTACCTATTTTTACGCCAAGTGCAGTAAACATGTTGCGGATTTCCTCGTTGTCGTAGATTTTATGCTCCATGGCTTTTTCCACATTCAGTATTTTACCACGTAGCGGAAGTATGGCCTGAAAGCTTCTGTCGCGGCCTTGTTTGGCAGTTCCGCCGGCGCTGTCTCCTTCCACCAGAAAGAGTTCACATTTCACCGGATCCTTCTCACTGCAATCTGCCAGTTTACCAGGCAGGCCGCCACCGCTTAGTACGCTTTTACGCTGTACCATTTCCCGTGCTTTTTTAGCAGCGGCTCTTGCCTGAGCGGCCAATATTACTTTTTGGATAATCGTTTTGGCTTCTCTTGGGTTTTCTTCAAGATAAGCTTCTAATGTGCGGCTTAATGTAGAGTCAACCACACCCATTACATCACTATTGCCCAGTTTGGTTTTGGTTTGGCCTTCAAACTGTGGCTCCGGTACTTTTACGCTAATAACGCTGCTCAACCCTTCTCTAAAATCATCGCCTTCTATTTCTACCTTAGCTTTTTCGAAAAGGCCATTTTTATCGCCATAGCTTTTAAATACACGGGTAATACTGCGGCGAAAACCTGCTACGTGTGTTCCTCCTTCAATGGTATTAATATTGTTTACATAGCTAAAAATATGTTCGCTGTAGCCAGTATTATAGCTCATTGCTACTTCTACAGCCACATTGCTTTTTTCATCCCGTCCTTCGCAAAAAATAATGTTGGGTAAAATAGGATGGCGGTTAGCTGCCTTGTCTAGCATTTCTACAAACTCCACTATTCCACCTTCGCTAAAAAACAGTTTGCTATATGGTTTGCCATCATCTTCCAGTTCTCTTAAATCGGTAATGGAAATGCGAATGCCTTTGTTAAGGTAACTCAGTTCCCGCAAGCGGCCTTCCAGTATTTCACGGTTGTAAATCAAGGATTGGAAAATGGTGCCATCTGGCCAAAACTGAACCCGGGTGCCATGTTCATCACTTTCCCCAATTTCTCTTACTGCATATTCCGGTTTGCCCTCGTGGTAGGTTTGTTCAAACATTTTACCATCACGTTTTACAGTTACATGCAAAGTGCTGCTGAGTGCGTTAACACAACTTACACCCACACCGTGCAGCCCGCCGGAAACCTTGTAGCTGCCTTTATCAAATTTACCACCGGCATGTAGCACAGTCATAACCACTTCTAGAGCACTGCGGTTTTCTTTGGTATGCATGCCTGTGGGTATGCCACGGCCATCATCTTGCACGGTAATGCTATTGTCTTCGTTTATGGCTACTTCTATATGGGTACAGTAGCCAGCAAGTGCCTCATCTATAGAGTTATCTACTACTTCGTACACCAAATGGTGCAGGCCCTTTACACCCACATCGCCAATGTACATGGCGGGGCGTTTTCTCACAGCTTCTAAACCTTCTAATACCTGGATACTATCGGCACCGTAACTGCCTGGTTGGGGGTGATCTAAATTTTCTGTACTCATAGTTATTGCAAGCCTTTCTTACCTGTATTTCGCAGGTTTATTTTAAGTAGAATTATTTGCTTTTTAGAATAGGGACAAATGTAGTAATAACAAGGGGTTCAGCCAATTTTAATCAGCTGAAAAGGGAATGTTTTTTCCACCTGAAATCCACGATTTAGGGCAGGTTGTAAATGGTTTTAACCGGCAAGGAAATTTGTATAGAAGGAAGCTCAATAACATCTTCGGCAGAAAGAAACGTTTCACTTTGCCATTCTTCACTAGCGTTAAGCCGGCTATAAAGCGTAACCAACACTTTATCCTGCTCCACAAGTATGTAGTAAAGCAGCGTATCAATTTTTCTGTATAGTAAAAACTTTTCTACTGCATCGTATATTCTTGTGGAAGGAGAAGATATTTCTATAATTAATTCAGGATGCTCCTGAAAATAAAGATTCGTATCAGTTTGTGGTTCTTTTGTAATAAACAGGTCGGGGTAGAAATACTTGTTTTCCCCCTGAATTTTCAGTTTCATGGATTCTCTATAGACCTCAAAACCTTTTGTTTCTAACAAGTTGGTTAAAAACAAAAGTATTCTGGTGGCCATTTTATTGTGAATTCTATTAGCTCCTGACATTTCGTAAAGGTTTCCGTTTATAAATTCATGGCGTATTTCTCCTGCTTCTTCAAGTTGAATATACTCTTGCAGACTGTAAATTTTATTTGAAATGGCTGTTTTCATGCTCCCCAAATGTACGGATTGAAAAATGTAGGATGATGAAATAAAGTTAACACTATGGTTTTTTAAGAAAATATTTTTTTACAATGGCGAATAAAGCATCTCTATAGCTTCAAATGTTTTATTTTGAGGTGATGATTAATCACTTTGATGCAAATAATTTTAAGCCCTTGTGCCACAAATTGGCAAAACAGGATGCTTTGTTTCAATCAATCATCAGCCAATACGGTTATCCGCCATTTTGGAGCCGGAAACCAATTTTCGAAACTCTTGTACATATTATTTTAGAGCAGCAGGTATCTCTTGCTTCTGCTAGGGCCGCCTTGGGTAAGTTACAAGAAAAAATGGGTATCATTACGCCCCAAAAAGTATTGCTTTTAAGTGACGAAGATTTGAAAGCCTGTTATTGCAGCAGACAAAAAATCGGGTATTTAAAACATTTGGCCAAAGCTGTGGAAGCAGGCCACTTAGTTATAGAATCGCTAAGCAATTTGGATGATGAAACGGTACGACAACAGCTTAAAAAAATAAAAGGCATTGGCGATTGGACGGCGGATGTTTTTTTAATGATGGTTTTGCACCGCAACAATCTTTTTCCGGTAGGAGATATTGCTTTGGTAAATAGTGTGCGGCACGAAATGAAAGACAAAGATTTGGGTAAAGAATCAATTTTATTACTATCGAAAAAATGGGAACCATACAGAACAGTTGCCGCATTTTTATTTTGGCATGCCTACATTCAGCGAAAAGGCATGGTGGTTCATCAATAACGCTTTTGCTTCTATAAACCATAAGGCTATACGGTTGTAGCCGGCTTTTTAGCCCTGATTAAGCGACATTAGCGACGCTCCGTTCAAATGCAGTAATACTATTATGCTTTTTATGCCAGGAATAAAAACATATTTTTTGTGAACACACATAGCGTTCAGTTATTCGATAATTTTCCATTTTAGCAGTAGCTACATTTTAAAATTACCTATAATGAAATACCTTTTTCTTTTTCTCCTGATTCCCGTTTTTTCTACCGCCCAAACCAAAGCCGATATCATTATCCGAAACGGAAAAATACTGGATGGCACCGGCAACAACTGGTTCTATGGCGATGTAGCCATCAGCAATGGAAAAATAATCAGTGTAGGCAATTTGGGCAGTATGGCCGCCCCTAAAATTATAGATGCAAAAGGGCTGATGATAGCCCCCGGGTTTATAGATGTACATACCCATTTGGAAGGAGACGAGGCCCAAACCCCAACTGCAGACAACTTTATATTGGATGGTGTTACCACCTGCATTACAGGCAACTGCGGATCTTCCGATGCAAACATTGCAAACTATTTACATTTTATAGATAGCCTTAAAACATCCATTAACATAGGGGTACTTATTGGCCACAACGATGTGCGTAAAGCCGTAATGGGCCGTGCCAGCCGCCTGCCCACAGAGGCAGAACTTTTACAAATGGAATCCATTGTAGAAAAAGCCATGAAGGATGGCGCCATGGGTTTATCTACAGGACTTATTTATATACCCGGTACGTATAGCCAAACTAGCGAAGTAGTGCGGCTTGCCAAAGTAGCGGCTAAATACAAAGGCATTTACGCCACCCACATGCGAAACGAAGGCGATAGCGTAACACAGGCTATTGCCGAAGCACTCAACATTGGCAGAGAAGCAAATATGCCAGTAGAAATAAGCCACTTTAAAGTAAGCGGCCAGCAAAACTGGAAACGCGGCCAACAAACTTTAGAAATGATAAAACAGGCAAGGTTAGATGGTATTGATGTAACAATTGATCAATATCCGTACACAGCAAGTAGTACTTCGCTTAGTACTTTATTACCCGATTGGGTGCTGGCCGACGGACAGGACTCCATCAAAGCAAGATTGCGAAACCCTGCCATCAGAAAACAGGTAATTGCCGAAATGCTACAAAGTTTAAAGAAGCGTAAGCTGAAACATTTTAGCTATGCTGTAGTGGCTTATTACAAAGCCGATACCACGCTGAATGGCAAAAGCATCGAAGCGATTAACTTACTAAAAGGCCGTAAACACAATGCCAAAACCGAAGGCGAAACCATCTGCGATATGATGGAACTTGGCGGTGCCAGTGCCGTTTTCCACGGCATGAGCGAATGGGATGTAAAGCATATAATGGCATACCCGTTCAATATGTTTGCATCAGATGCCAGCATCAGAGCCTATAAAGTAGGCATGCCACACCCACGTGGTTATGGTACCAATGCCAGGGTATTGGCCAAATATGTACGTGAAGAAAAAGTGCTGAGCCTGGAAGAAGCCATCCGCAGAATGACTTCTTTACCTGCCCAAAAATTTCAGCTAAAAGACCGGGGCCTTATTAAGCCAGGCATGGCCGCCGATATTGTTGTTTTTGATGAAAAAACAGTTGCCGATTTATCTACATTCGATAATCCGCACCAATACTCCACCGGCTTTCAGTTTGTAATTGTAAATGGTAAACTAGTGGTAGAAAATGGAAAGCATAATGGTGTGAGGGGTGGGGTGACTTTGAGGGGAGCGGGATTTTAGTTGATTGGTTGATTGGTTGATTAGTTGATTGGTTGATTGATTACTTTCCTTTGTTGAAGTTGTTTCTTAAATAGGTTATATAGCCGTTTAATAATTTACCTGTCTGGTCTATTTGATTTTTAAAATAAACAAGTTTCTCATCATTTATGTACTTGCAATCAAAGGCATCAATTAAATGGTTCAATGTTTCGGATAATGAACCTCTTGCAATAATGCAAAAATGCAATTGGTCTTTAAAAGTATATCTGCCATGACCTTCTGAAATAACTGCATTAACACCTCTTGAACTTCTGATAAGTTGGTCGGACAACCGGAATTTTTCTTCGGTTGGGAATGTGTCAACTAATGTCTTTATTTCATTTTTCGTAACCCTTGCTTTCTTCCATACTTCAAGTTCTGTAAAACTCTGGTAACTATTTTCTACCATAGATTTCATTTTAGCTTACGACTAATAAACTAATAAACCAATGAACCAATCAACCAATCAACCAATGAACTAATCAACTAAAGCCCATACTCACTTACCAGCCAAACAATCCCTGTCATGGCAATAGCGCCGAGTTCAAGTTCTCTTTTATTTACGGCTTCAAACACATCATTCGCTGCATGGTGGTGGTCGAAATAACGTTGGCCGCCGGCGTTAATGCTGCCCATTACCGTTCCGTATTTTTTCAAAGGGTTAATATCGGCACCGCCACCACCATCTGGCATATCCAATACGCCGTAAGGTTTAAATAATGGCAGCCAGGTACGGAGTTTTGCCTGTTGTTGGGGCTTGCCATCTACACCAATAGCTACACAACCGGCACCACCGCCATCGCTTTCTATCGCAAATACATGTTGCTCTTTATTGAGTGCGGCCAGTTCGGCATATTTGGTAGCACCACGGGTGCCGTTTTCTTCGTTCATAAACATTACAGCACGTATGGTACGTTTGGGTTTTAAACCTAATGCTTTAATGGCACGTATCACTTCTATACTTTGGGTCACGCCGGTTCCGTCATCATGGGCGCCTTCGGCCAGGTCCCAGCTATCGAGGTGGCCGCCACAAGTAATAATTTCTTCGGGTTTTTGGCTGCCACGTATTTCGCCAACTACATTAAAACTCTCTACATCGGGCAGCATTTCGCAATTCATTTTTACAAACAGCTTTACATTTTTCTCAGTTTTTAGCAGGTTGCTAAGCCATTCAGCATCCATGGTGCTGCAGGCAAGGGCTGGTATTTTAGTAACGGTATCGGCATACCTGGTGGCACCGGTATGTGGGTTGTTGTCCAACGCATACGTTACGCTGCGAACCATGGTAGCAATGGCACCCATTTTAGCAGCGGCTACCGGCCCGTTACCACGATAACGCACCGCATCGCCATAGCCACCATTTACCAGTTGTGGCTGCATGGGGTAATTAAAAAAAACAATCTTACCCTTTACATCAGCCATGTTCATTTTTTCTAATTCATAAAAAGATTGTACTTCTATTACTTCGGCAGTGATACCTTTTTTAGGCGTGCCTACGCTGCCGCCTAAAGCACACACGTACAATGCTTTTTTGCCACCGGCGTAGCGGATTGTGGCTTGTTCTTTATCGCCCCGCACCCAATGCGGCACCATGCAAGATTGGAGGTACACCGTATCTGCACCCGCATCTTTAAGCATACGGGCAGTAGCTTCCACGGCTTTTTGTGCATTGGCGCTACCACTTAAGCGTGGGCCAATTTGCTTACACAAATACCTTAAATTTTCGTAAGCAGTTCCGTTTTTAAGTACATCGGTAGCCAGGTTTTTTAAAGTAACCGTATCGTTATTTTGGGCTTTTGTAAATAGCGAAGAACACACCAGTAAAGAGAGCAGTAGTTTTTTCATGCAAAAAGAAATTTAGGTTGCAAAATAGCGAATTGGGTGGATGGAGGGTATTGAAATATCTTAAGCTACCTGTAGCAATTTGAGGGCTAGTCATCACATTTGCTTCATTCAGTTTGGGAGTGGGCAATTCCTGCCCCTACATTTGCAATTATGGAAACAAAAATGGAGCCCATACGGCTTACCCAATATAGCCATGGTGCAGGCTGCGGTTGCAAAATAGCACCCAAAGTGCTGGATCAGATTTTGCAAAGCAATTTTACCATGCCCGATAATGACAAACTTATAGTAGGCAACCATAGTAAAGACGATGCGGCCGTGTACGATTTAGGAAATGGTACGGCCATTATTTCCACCACCGATTTTTTTATGCCGATAGTGGATGATCCCTACAACTTTGGCCGCATAGCAAGTGCCAATGCCATTAGCGATGTGTATGCCATGGGCGGAAAACCTATTTTGGCGATTGCCATTTTGGGCTGGCCCATTAATGTGTTGCCGCCAGAAGTAGCCCAAAAAGTAATAGAAGGCAGCCGCAGTATATGCTTGGAAGCTGGTATTCCGCTAGCTGGCGGCCATAGTATAGATAGCCCGGAACCCATTTTTGGATTGGCGGTAAATGGGCTGGTAGATGTAGATAAAGTAAAACAAAATAACACTGCCAAAGAAGGCGACATACTTTATCTGACCAAAGCATTGGGCGTAGGCATTTTAACCACAGCAGAAAAAAAAGGCATTTTAAAAAATGAACATACTATGTTGGCTGCCAACCAAATGATGCAACTGAATAAAATCGGAACAGCACTTGGATCCCTGCCTGGCGTACATGCAATGACCGATGTTACGGGTTTTGGCTTGCTCGGCCATTTGGTAGAAATGGCCGAAGGTAGTGGCCTTTCGGCTGAAATTATGGCGAATGAAGTGCCGCTTATTACCGAAGATATTCGATGGTATGTGGAACAGAAATCCATACCCGGTGGTACGGTGCGTAACTGGGATAGCTATGGTGAAAAGGTAACAGGCATAACCGATTTTACAAAAGCCATACTGGCCGACCCGCAAACAAGTGGCGGATTACTGATAGCGGTTGCACCGGAATCGGCAAAAACAGTAGAAGCTTTATTGACACAAAACGGTCTTGGCGCTTTTGCAAAACCTATTGGAAAAATAATTGGACTAAGAGAAAATGTAGTGAACGTATTGGGATAGTATTTTTAAAAACATTGCATTTAAAAACCGGCAATCAAAATTAATGATGCCGGTTTTTTTGTGTTTGGATGTATGGGTTCTTTAATGAAGTGTATTTGAAAACCACAGTTGTGCAGTAGCGTAATCCAGCCTTCCAATGTTCGGAAATACCAGGGTGCGGGGTTGCAAAATGTATCCGAAAATCCTGCCCAGCTACCTGCTCTCCATCCGTCTTGGTATGCGGCATTGCCACAAGTGGTGTGTGGGTGTAGTGTTTGGATAATAAGATGGCCTGCCGGCAAAATGAGATCATGGATTGCTTTCAGAAGTGCTTCTACCATTTCATTGCCAAACAATGCAAAATTGAAAAGAATGGCTTCAAATTTTTCTGGTGGTAGGTATGAGCCGGCGATGATTTGTTGGTAAGTAGCCACTGCATAGCTGCCGCCTTTTAAAGTAGCGGCCCCTATTAACCCGGGTATGGCATCGGTGCCAAAAGTGGCCATGCCATTTTGCTGTAAAGCCCTGCAGAGCCAGCCTTCGCCGCAGCCAACATCCCAAACTGTATTGGGCTTCAAAGAAAGAACTGCATCAATTATGGCCTGATTGGTAACCAAATTCCTGCTTTCTATTTCCTGATTGTCAATGGCACGAATCCACTGCTTGGCGTTTTGGTGCCAGGTGTCTAATATTTGTGCTTCCTGTGGCTTCATTTATGCAATCAGTTTATCAATCGCTTTGCTGAGCTGATGGTCTTTTTCGGTTACTTTATTACCTGCATCGTGAGTGCTAAGCCATATTTCCACGGTATTATACGTGTTTGTACAGGTTGGGTGATGATCTGCTTTTTCGGCGGCAAAAGCCACACGGGTCATAAAGCCAAATGCTTCGCTAAAATCCTTGAATTTGAATTTGCAATACAGCTTGTTGTCAGTTTCAGTCCAGATCATAAAGTTTATAGTTTAGTAGTTTATTATAAAGAGGTTTGTAGTTGAGAGGTTTATTACTGAATGTTTCTTTTGCAGTTTGGTGCTTTGTATTTACTATAAATTTTTAGATAAGGATAATTTGAGGATTCATCAAATAACGCAGTCTTTTTACCCTAATCCCCAATTCCCAATCCCCTACAACACCAAATGCCCTTTGTTTTTTATTTTTTCGTTGGTTATTTCGGTAATCAATTGAACCGCTTTAATACTTTTTACAGCCTGTAGCAGTTGCCCAATTGGGTACACCATTCCTTGTTCGAAACGGATAAGCCATATAAAATCCAAGTGTTTAAATTCGGGTAGTAAATGGTCGCCATCGCATTTGTTAGCGTAGATATAGTGAAGAACAGAAGCATTGCGTTCTTCGTATTTAAAAACCGAAAAATAGTATTTGCGATTTTTTTTTGTAAAAGCTATTTCCGCAGAAATATCATTTCGGAAATGAAGACCCAGCCCTTCTTTTATAAGGTTGCAAAAATGATAATCTGCTACCGGAGCCACAATGCCAAGCAGGCAGGTGTCTTCAAAAAATGCTTCGGAAAGCCATGCGTTATCAAGTGTTAATTTGGCCATGGTAGAGAATACGCATACAATTTATAGTAAAGTTTTGGGCTTTGGTAAATCGTTTATACAGGCAATTAATGGTGCCCAATGCTAACCCAGCAAAAAAGCTTTTAGCTGTTCATAATTCGCATCTATTACTACACTTTCTTTTACCTTATCCAGCAGGTATTCCACACTTTCAGGCATGGGTACTTTTTCGCCTATAATGGGTTCTACCACATCATAAAATTTCACCGGATGGGCGGTTTCTAAAATAATGCCTTTGTGGTCTTCGTGTTCCGCCAGCCAATGCTGTAATGCGGCGTAGGCCACAGCTCCGTGGGTATCCAGCAGGTAGTTTTGTTGTTCGTACACTTCCTTTAGTACGGCTTTGGTTTCCTCATCGCCGATGCTTACACTACTCACTATGCTTTTTAGATTTTCAAACTGCTGTTCAAATATTTCGAGGATGCGGACGAAGTTGCTGGGGTTTCCTACATCCATGGCGTTACTAATGGTGGCCAGGGCGGGTTTAGGTTCGTATTTCTGAGTTACAAAATATTGCGGAACAATATCGTTTGCATTGGTAGCCGCAATAAAATGTTTGATGGGGAGGCCGCTGTGGTGTGCCATGAGGCCGGCGCAGATATTGCCAAAATTTCCACTAGGCACGCATACTACCGGCGGCTGTGCTTTATTAGCCCATTGCTGGTAAGCAAAGAAATAATAAAACTGCTGTGGCAGCCATCTGGCCACGTTAATAGAGTTGGCCGATGTAAGAAAAAGCTTGTTGTTTAAATCAGCATCTGCAAATGCCTGTTTTACTAAATGCTGGCAATCATCAAAGCTTCCATTTACCTCTAGGGCTTTAATGTTTTTGCCTATAGTAGTTAGCTGTAACTCTTGTATGCTACTCACTTTTCCTTTGGGGTACAGAATTACCACTTCCACGCCTGTTACATCGTAAAAGCCATTGGCTACTGCGCCACCGGTATCGCCGCTGGTGGCTACAAGTACGGTTACTTTTTGGCCTTGGTCTTTTACAAAATATCCAAGACAGCGGCTCATAAACCTGGCACCCACATCTTTAAAAGCTAGGGTAGGGCCGTGATATAATTCTAAAGAAAAAATAGCATCTGTAACCGGAACTAGTGGAAAATCGAAGTTGATGGTTTCGTTTACAATCCTTTGTAATTCATCTGCTGGTATGGCATCGCCTACATAAGGTTGTATTACTTTAAAAGCAATTGTTTCTTTGCTTAGGCTGCCAATGTTTTCAAAAAAATCTTTTGGCAAAACAGGAATACTTTCGGGAAAATACAAGCCTTTATCTGGCGCCAGACCTTTAATGGTGGCTTCTTTAAAGCCTACTTTGGGAGCCTTGTTATTGGTACTGTAATATAACATTGGGGTAATGGATAATGAGGTAATGGATAATGGGAAAGTCTGGGCTTGAATTTCGCCCTGGCAGGGTTTTAAGAACATTGGTATTTACAAACAATGATTTGAAATTAGGTAAGCTCAATACTGATATGTAGTAAAAGAGTGCGACGCCAATGCAGCTAAATAGTAGCACTAGCCTCTGGCTCATAAAACTATTCCACCACAATTCCCGTTGGGTTAATGGTAGTTACATACGTGTGATGATCGATTCCGATGCGGGTGTAAATGTTTTTCATAATCGCTTCTACTGCTCTGGCGGTGGTTTCCTCTTTGCACAGCATAAAAATAGAAGGCCCTGAGCCGGAGATGCCACCACCTAAAGCACCAGCTTCTATACATTGTTTTTTTACATTATTAAAGCCGGGGATTAAAATGCTACGTACGGGTTCGATGATCACATCTTCCAACGAGCGGCCAATGAGGTCGTAATCGTTTTGCATAAAGCCAGCCACAAGCCCGGCTATATTGCCCCACTGGCGGATGGCATCTTTTAACAAAACTTCCTTACGAAGGATCTGCCGTGCATCTGCTGTACGTACTTCTATTTGTGGGTGTACGAGTGCAACATACATGGGTGGTGCAGGTATGCTAATAATATCTAATGGAAAAATACTGCGGATGAGCGTAACGCCACCGTAAATACAGGGTGCAATATTATCGGCATGTTTTACGCCGCTGGCCACTTTTTCGCCAAACATGGCAAAGCGAACCAAATCTTGTTTGGAAAAACGATGGCCGAGTAAGTGATTGGCGGCTACCACAGCCCCTGCCGCACTAGCTGCACTGGAACCAACGCCACTACCGGGTTTTATGTGTTTTTCTATTGTTATTTGGAAGCCGATATTTTCTTCTATTTCTGCCAGCATTTCTAGTAGCGGTGCACCAGCGGTATTATTTTCTGGCTCGGTTGGCAGGTCGTAACCTGTACTGCCCCCGTCCCCTAAAGGGGTAAAAGGTATGATCACTACTTTCTTTTCGTTCAGTAGTTTTACATGCATTACATCGTAAGGCTCATGCAGGCAAAGGCCGAGTATATCAAAACCACAAACAAGGTTGGCAATGGTGCCGGGACATCGAACGGTTACCTCACCCCCGACCCATCTCCCCGCCGGGGAGAGGGGTGCCTCTCGGTAAGAGTCAATATTATTTTCTGTCATGGGGAGTCGCTTTAAAGTTTTAGTGTATTGTATTTAGCTGGGAAACTGGTATTTGGTAACAGGTATCCGGCAATTTTTACCTCACCGTTCTTATAATATCTGCAAACACACCCGATGCGGTAACCTCAGCACCGGCACCGGCACCTTTTACCACTAGCGGTTGTTCGGGGTAACGGTTGGTGTAAAAAAGTACTACATTGTCTTTTCCGTATAGGTGGTAAAAGTCGCTTTGAGGGTCGATATGTTGTAAGCCTACTGCTGCTTTAGTGCCTTCGGATGCTGGAGAAAACGTTGCAACAAACTTCAACTTTTTACCAGCATAAGCTGCGGCGGCGTACAACTTTTTAAAATGTTCCTCATGCTTTTCCATCTCGGCATAAAAATTAGCCACATCGCCGGTCATGCAGCTTTCGGGCATAAAGGAGGTGTTGGCAATGTCGGCCATTTCCAGTTTTTCACCGGCTTCTCTGGCCAAAATCATAATTTTCCTCATTACATCGGTGCCACTTAAATCGAGGCGTGGATCTGGTTCGGTAAAGCCTTCGTTTTGTGCATCTTTTACTACACTGGCAAAGCTTTTTTCGCTGTTGTAATTATTAAATACAAAATTGAGAGTGCCACTTAGTACCGCTTCTATCTTATTGACTTTATCGCCGCTTTTTATTAAATCGTTCAGGCTGCCTATTACCGGCAATCCTGCACCCACATTGGTCTCAAACAGAAACTGTGTATTGAATTCTCTGGCGTAATCTTTTAATTGTTTATAGTAAGGGTAGGGGGAAGAACATGCTATTTTATTACAAGCAACTACATCTATGCTTTTCTCTAATAGCTGCAAGTAGTTTTTGGCAATATCAGCATTGGCAGTAACATCGGCAAACACACTGTTTCGCAGGTTTTTAGTACGGATGGTTTCTATAAAATTTTCTAGCTGCATGGGTTCGCCATTTTGTAGTAAATGCTGCCAGTTGGTAAGGTCTATGCCTTCATCATTAAACAGCATTTTTTTACTATTGCCCATACCTACTACTCTTACCTGTAGCAATAAGTTGTCTTGTAAATATTGCTGCTGCTGGTGCAGTTGTTGTAATAATTTACCTCCTACATTTCCTACACCGATAATAAAAAGATTTAGTTGTTTGTAGGTGTTTTCAAAAAACTCTTCGTGTAAAACATTGAGTGCTTTCTTTACATCGTCTGCCGAAATAACTGTTGAAATATTTCTTTCTGATGAACCTTGTGCAATGGCTCTTACATTAACGCCATTGCGGCCTAAAGCCCCAAACATTTTGCCGCTAATGCCGGTATGGCTTTTCATATTGTCGCCTACCAAGGCTACAATGGCCTGTCCTTTTTCTACTACCAATGGATCTAGGTTTTTTGTGGCTATTTCATAAGCAAAAACATTATCTACCACATACTTTGCTTTGGCAGCGTTTACTTCTTCTATAGCTACGCAAATAGAATGTTCCGATGAACTTTGAGTAATGAGAATTACATTGATTCTTTCATTGCTTAGTGCTTCAAACAGGCGTTTGCTAAAGCCCGGTATGCCTACCATGCCACTCCCCTCAAGGCTTAGCAAAGCCATCTTGCTAATGCTGGAAATGCCGGTAATACTATTGCCTTTATAATCGGGTGTTTCTTTTATAACAGTGCCCCAATCATTTGGTGCAAAAGTATTTTTTACCCATACTGGTATGCCTTGCCCCATTACTGGCTGTATAGTGGGCGGATACACCACTTTGGCACCAAAATGGCTTAGTTCCATGGCTTCTCGGTAAGAAATTTGCGGTATAGATTTAGCGTTGGCTACATGCCTTGGGTCGGCGGTCATCATGCCACTTACATCCGTCCATATTTCAAGATTGCTTACGTTTAAAGCGGCTGCAAAAATGGAAGCGGTATAATCGCTGCCGCCCCGGCCAAGCGTAGTAGTGGTGCCGCTTTTGCTGCTTGCTATAAATCCCGGAACTAAAAATAATGTGTCTTTGCTGGCGGCAAAGTATTGCTGTATATTGGTATTGGTAGCTGCAAAATCTACAGCAGCATAAGTATAATTTTCATCTGTAACAATGAGCTTTCGGGCATCGGTCCACTCGCTTTTTATACCATTAAAGCTACATGCCGAAGCAATAATTTGTGAGGATAGCCATTCGCCATAACTCACAATTCTATCCTGTGTTCGTGGCGATAATTCTCGTAGCATAAATACGCCTTTGCAAATATCTTCCAGCTCATTGCACCGCTGCTTAACCATGCTTAGCACACTGCTTTGCTGCGTTACGGGTATTAATTGCTGTACAGTTTCTAGGTGGCGCTGTTCCAGTTGTTTCAGTAATTCGTAAAAAGATTCGTCGCCTGCTGCTGCTAATGTGCCGCATTGGATAAGGTTATCTGTAATGCCGCCAAGGGCCGATACCACTACAATTGTTTTTTCTTTTACCAACGCTTTTTCTACGATGGCCATTACCTGTTTTATAACACCTGCCCCGGCTACCGAACTGCCGCCAAATTTTAGTACTTGCATCTTTTAATTGCTTTATTTTTTTGAGTGGTTCAATATAAGGTCATTGGGTCAATGCTCAGTTGTCATTTTGTTTTTTGGTGTACATTTTGCCGAATAATGACTATTTACTGAATGGCTATTTTTAATAGTGACTTACTTACCTATTGTCTTATGACTTGAAAATGTGAAACTTTCTGATGTAAACAGCTTTTAAGAAAAGCCCATGTGGTGATATGGAGAAGTACAACCCTAACGGGTTGTAATAATAGTAATAGTTGTAACCGGAGAAGCTACAATTAAAGGAGAGGATATGTATAAACCTGCTATTATCACAATGGGTGCAAGTAACTGAAACGATTGGAGAATATCAAAAGTAATTTGAAGATTGGTGATGAATTTCTAGCAGGTGGTTTGTTTTGTTGCAAATTGGTTATAGAATTAAAGCTGCTAACTAAGCAGGTTATACTATTAATTTAGGGTTTCAGAAACGGATTTGGCGGCAAATTTTTACTTAGTTACAACGGAAACCGGCATTGGTGATTGGGCACTGGCCAGTAGGTAATTGATTAATTTTTTTGTTGGTCATTTTTTTGAAACCGTTTCTAAAACACTAAAACTTTTAACTTGCCATATCATTTAAAATACCAGCCAATGCACCGCAGAAATTTTATTAAAGCCACAGGCATTACGGCAGCCTCAGCCGCCATATTATCCGGCGAAACATTATTTGCCCAAAAGCCCGGCGAAGCCAAAGTAAAAATGGGAATTATAGGCGTGGGTGCCAGGGGTTTAGGCCACTTAGATTTATTGCTCCGCAGGGATGATGTGGACTTGGTGGCTATTTGTGATATAGACGATAAAACGCTTGAAAAGGCCAAAGGAATAATTGCCAAAACTGGCAAAAAAATACCTCAAATTTTTACTGGTGATGCTAGTGCGTGGAAGAAGATGTTGGAAATGAAAACCGGCCTTGATGGCATACTAATAGTAACCCCCTGGGAGTTACACAAGGAAATGGTTATTACCGCTATTGAGGCGGGTATAAAATACATTGGAACAGAGGTTATTTTGGGTATCACCCTGCAAGATCATTGGGATGTGGTACATGCTGCCGAAAAGTACAAAGCCCATGTAATGATGCTGGAAAATGTATGCTACCGCCGTGATGTTATGGCTGTTTTAAATATGGTTCGTAAAGGTTTATTTGGCGAAATGATACACCTGCAGGGCGGCTACCAACACGATTTACGTGAAGTAAAGTTTAATGATGGACTTGGTTATTATGGCAAGGGTGTAGAGTTTGGCGAAAAGGGCTATTCTGAAGCTAGGTGGCGTACCGAACACTCTGTGCACCGCAATGGCGATTTGTATCCTACACATGGCATAGGGCCAATTGCCAACTATATTAATATTAATCGTGGTAACCAGTTTGTGTCGCTTTGTTCGTTTAGCAGCAAGGCAAGAGGCTTACATAACCATGTGGTAAAAGGCGGTGGTGTTAATCACCCAAATGCAAGGGTAAATTTTAAACTGGGAGATGTGGTAACTACAAATATTAACTGTGTAAATGGCGAAACCATTTTGCTGCAACACGATACCAATTTACCACGGCCTTATTCGCTGGGCTTTAGGGTGCAAGGCACCGAAGGTTTGTGGATGGATGTAAATAAAAGTATTTATGTAGAAGGCCAGAGTGCCAAAGCACACCAATGGGATGCAGCCCAAACATGGCTGGATAAATACGACCATCCGCTATGGGCAAAGTATAGTAAAGATGCAGCAGGTGCAGGCCATGGCGGAATGGATTTTTTTGTAATCCATGCTTTTATAGAATCTGTAAAACGTAAAACTGCCACACCTTTAGATGTGTATGATGCGGCTGCATGGAGTGCCATTACACCTTTGAGTGAACAAAGCATTGCCTTGGGAAATGAAACCGTTGAGTTCCCGGATTTTACCGGTGGACAATGGATGTATAAAAAGCCGGTGTTTGCATTGAATGACGACTATTAGGGGTGAGTAGTTAGTAGTTAGTAGTGAGTGGTGAATGGTGAGCTATCAACATTTGTAAGTGTCATATAATTTTCATATTCTATTTTTTACATGCTAGCTATGCTCC
>JAYUOV010000092.1:0-1990 GCA_043760535.1 Chitinophagaceae bacterium | reverse complement strand
AAACCAAATTGCGGATAGTCATTCAATTTTTATTATAAATATTTAATTACATCAAAAAAGCCTGATAAACTGTGAAGTTTATCAGGCTGCATTTTTTTTTAAAGTGTTTAGAAACGGTAACATATTTCTAAACACTAATCAACTAATCAACCAATCCCTAACTACCACCTTTCGCTACGCTGTGGCTGTCTGCCAGCATTGTTGCTATTGCCGTTGGTACGGTTGCGGCCATTGTTGTTAAAGTTGCGGCTTGGGCCTGGTCGCTGTGTCGATGCCGGCTTTGGCGAATGGTATTTTTTATCCAAACTAATATCTTCCATCTGGTAAGGATTATTTACTTCTATTGGTATCGTTTTTCCGATCAGCTTATGTATATCTCTTAAAAATTCCTTTTCTTCATCATCACAAAACGAAAAAGCGATTCCGCTGAAACCAGCACGGCCAGTACGTCCTATGCGGTGTACATAGGTTTCAGGAATGTTGGGTAATTCAAAATTGATTACGTGGCTCAGTAAATCTATGTCTATGCCACGGGCTGCAATATCTGTGGCCACCAGTACACGGGTGGTACCATTTTTAAAATTAGCTAAAGCATTTTGTCTGGCATTCTGCGATTTGTTGCCATGGATGGCCTGAGCCTCTGTGCCACTTTGCAACAGGTATTTTACCACTTTATCTGCGCCATGTTTGGTACGGGTAAATACCAATGCACTTTTTATAGCCGGGTCTTTCAGCAAGTGTTTCAGCAGCGAAGGTTTATTGGCCTTTTCTACAAAATACATGCTCTGCTGTATGGTATCGGCTGTAGACGAAACTGGGGTTACTTCTACCTTTACTGGATTGCTGAGAATGGCATTGGCTAGGCCTTGTATTTCGTTAGGCATGGTGGCCGAAAAGAACAAGGTTTGTCTTACTTCGGGCAGGCGAACGATTACTTTTTTAACATCGTGAACAAAGCCCATATCCAGCATACGATCGGCTTCATCCAGCACAAATACCTTAATGTGTGCCAGGCTTATAAAGCGTTGCTGTATTAAATCGAGTAAACGCCCGGGTGTAGCCACCAGAATATCGACGCCTCTTTTTAAAGCTTCTGTTTGGTGAAATTGGGATACGCCACCAAAGATTACCAACTGCCTTAAACCAGTATGTTTACCATAGGCTTTAAAGCTTTCTTCTATCTGTATGGCCAGTTCTCTTGTAGGTGTAAGTATAAGGGCCTTAATGTTTTTGTGGCCTTTTTCTAAGTGCTGCTCGTTATATAATTTTTGAATAATAGGTATGGCAAATGCAGCCGTTTTGCCGGTTCCTGTTTGGGCGCAGCCCAGCAAATCTCTGCCTTGTAATAATGAAGGGATTGCTTGTGCCTGTATGGGCGTAGGCGTAGTGTAACCTTCGTGTTCGAGGGCTTTAAGAATGGGTTCTATTAACCCTAATGTGTCAAAAGTCATTTGTTATTTGTTGTAAAAAAAGACGGGTGCTGCGAATGATTTTCAGCGGTCTTGTCGTAGTATATAATTAGAATAAACTGTGGTATCATTCTATCCAACAGTTGATAAGGAATACCAGTACTAAGTAAAAAAAACCGGAGAAGAGATTGAGATTACAAAAGATGATTGTGGTTATACCTAAGGGGCACAAGATAGGTTTTTTGGTTGATTGGTTGTTTAGTTGATTGGTTTACTGGTTTACTAGTTTACTAGTTTACTAGTTTACCAGTTTACTGGTTCATTAGGTCATTGGCTATGCTAATGTTAGTTTCATCAATAAAATAATAGGCGTACAGAACCATCTATAGGTATTAAGGACCTACCAATCAACTAATCAACTAATCAACCAATCAACTAATCAACCAAACGTCTCGTCGAGGCTAAAATTCTCAGGAAACTTGGGCGTAATGGTTTTGTAAAACGCCATAATTTCTTTCATGTCTCTTTCGAAATTTGTAGGGTAAATAACTTTGGCAATACCAGCAATTTTTGTTTTATAG
>JAYUOV010000091.1:0-16929 GCA_043760535.1 Chitinophagaceae bacterium | reverse complement strand
GTTTGGTAAGCAGGACATTAACTTGTTTAAACGCAAAAACATTAGAGGCGAAATGGAAGGTATGAGTGAAGGTATGAGTGGTGCACAGAAACCATAATACTCTTAATAAAATATACAATCAGCCCTGCCTTTGAGTGGGGCTGATTTATTTTGTATTTTATGCTGGTGCAACTATTAAAGCATCAAAAGCGTTACTTTAATCAATGATTTTATGTCTGAAAAACTGTAATCAAAACCAGCGAATTGCAGTCTACAATTCGCCAACTATATTTACCAACTTATGAAGATGACAAACATCAGGAATTTTTGCATTATTGCACATATCGACCACGGAAAAAGTACGCTGGCCGATCGTTTATTAGAGTTTACCCATACCATTACCGACCGGGAAATGCAGGCACAGGTGCTGGATGATATGGATCTGGAACGTGAAAAAGGTATTACTATTAAAAGCCACGCCATACAAATAGATTATGCTGCAGGCGATGAAAAATACACCCTAAATCTGATAGATACACCTGGCCACGTTGATTTTAGCTACGAGGTAAGCCGTGCACTAGCAGCCTGCGAAGGTGCCTTGCTGCTGGTAGATGCCAGCCAAGGCATACAGGCACAAACTATCAGCAACCTCTACTTAGCTATTGAAAATGATTTGGAAATTATTCCGGTTATTAATAAGATAGATATGGAAGGCGCCATGATAGAAGAAGTGCAGGATCAAATAGTGGAATTGATTGGTTGTAAAAGAGAAGATATTTTGCTGGCCAGCGGTAAAAGTGGCATTGGCATTCAGGAAATTTTAGATGCAGTTATAGCCAGGATTCCTGCTCCTGTAGGCGAGCCGGATGCTCCATTGCAAGCCCTTATTTTTGATAGCGTTTTCAATAGTTTCAGAGGCATCATCATTTACTATCGTATTTTAAATGGGGTTTTAAGAAAAGGCGATAAAATAAAATTTGTTAGTACAGATGCCGGATATAATGCAGAAGAAGTAGGCATTTTGAAATTAAAAATGACCGCCAAAGACGAAGTGCGTTGTGGAGACGTAGGCTACATTATTACTGGTATTAAAAATGCTAAAGAAGTAAAAGTAGGAGATACCCTTACCCTAATGAATAATCAGGGAGAAATGATCAAGGGTTTTGAAGATGTAAAACCGATGGTATTCGCCGGTATTTTTCCGGTAGAAACCGACGATTTTGAAGAACTGCGGGATTGTATGGAGAAGCTACAACTGAATGATGCCTCACTTACATTTGAGCTGGAAACGAGTCAGGCTCTTGGTTTCGGCTTTCGGTGTGGCTTCCTTGGTATGCTACACATGGAAATTATTCAGGAACGACTTGAAAGGGAATTTAACCAAACTGTAATAACTACCGTACCCAACGTAAGCTTTATAGCCCACACCACCCGTGGCGAAACCATCATCGTAAATAACCCCAGCGAAATGCCCGAAACGGTAAAGCTGGAAAGTATAGAAGAGCCATTTATTAAGGCTCAGATAATTACCAAGCCCGACTATATTGGCAATATTATGACGCTTTGTATTGGTAAAAGAGGCATGTTGATTAGCCAAAATTACCTTACACCCACCCGTGTGGAATTGAATTTTGAAATGCCCATGACAGAAATTGTGTTTGACTTTTACGATAAACTAAAAAGCCAGACCCGTGGTTATGCCTCTTTCGATTACCACCCGAGCGGTTACCGCCAAAGTGATATCGTTCGTATGGACATACTGCTGAATGGTGAACCATTAGATGCTTTGAGTGCCCTTATCCACCGTGCAAGGAGCCACGAATTTGGCCGTAAACTATGCGAAAAATTGAAAGACTTGCTGCCTAAGCAACAGTTCTTAATAGCTATTCAAGCCGCCATTGGTGCCAAAATAGTAGCCCGTGAAAATGTGAGTGCCATGCGCAAAGATGTTACCGCCAAATGCTACGGAGGCGACATAAGTCGCAAACGCAAACTGTTAGAAAAGCAGAAAGAAGGTAAAAGGCGGATGCGTCAGATAGGGAACGTAGAAGTGCCGCAGGAAGCTTTT
Organism: Chitinophagaceae bacterium; assembly: GCA_043760535.1. Lineage (GTDB taxonomy): Bacteria > Bacteroidota > Bacteroidia > Chitinophagales > Chitinophagaceae > JAZKFT01. The sequence goes on along the minus strand of JAYUOV010000091.1, from coordinate 14,882 downwards.
TTAGCGGTGCTGAAGTTGGATGATTGATGCATAAATGGTCGTAGAGTAATTTGTAAATACTAGTTGCAATATAATTCCTCACAGATGAAAGATTCTGTGGTTTTTTTTTGAAACGGATTTGTATATGGACATTCTTCCGCATCAGCCATGTGCAAACGGATTTTCATTAGCTTACCCGTAGCTTACTTTGAAACATTGGCCTTACACAAGTATAAGTTTAATAGTAGCCGATGGATTGCTACGCTAGACCCCTGATTTTGAAACAAACCATTACTTGCATTGCAATAATTTAGCAAATTCCCAAAGCTGTGAGTACGAACTATTTTATTCAATTTGTTTTTCATTTACAGCAGGTTATAGAACTTACTCAAAAAACGTATTATAAATTTATACCATAATGAATTCAAATTCAAATCATTTTTGTTTTAACATCTTTACCTCTCTGATTGTAGTTTTTCTTTTGGCCACTTTTGGCAGTGCCCAAACGGTATCTAATGATTGGGAAAAGCCAGGGTTACTAGATCAGCACAAAGAAGCTTCGCATGCTTCGTTTATGATTTACAATAAAAGGGAAGATGTATTGGCCGATAAATTTGAAGCCTCTTCCTTTTATAAATCACTTAATGGTCAGTGGGGTTTTTTATATTCAGAAAACTATGTAAACAGACCACTCGATTTTTTTGAACCGAAGCTGAACGATTCAAAATGGAACAAACTCACTGTTCCTTCTAACTGGGAGCTTAAAGGATTTGGCATGCCTATTTATACCAATATCATTTATCCTTTTCCTAAAAACCCACCGTTTGTAGGTAATGATAATTCGGTTGGATCTTATCGAAAAGAATTTACCGTGCCAGAAACATGGGATGGTAAAGAAGTGATATTGCATTTTGGATCCATTACCGGTTGTGCATATGTGTATGTTAACGGACAAAAAGTGGGTTTAACCAAAGCATCAAAAATTGCTGCCGAATTTAATATCACAAAGCATCTGAAGAAAGGAAATAACCTGCTGGCCTTGCAGGTTTTTCGTTGGCATGATGGCAGCTATTTGGAAGATCAGGATTTTTGGCGGTTGAGTGGAATAGAAAGAGATGTTTTTTTGTATGCCCTGCCAAAACTTACTGTTTGGGATTTTCACTTGAAAGCCGACCTGGATGATAATTACAAAAATGGTTTGTTTAATGCTGATATTACTCTAAGAAAATTTAAGGGCAATACATTAGCGAATGCGATGGTTACTGTTGAGCTGATTGACAAAAATCGGAACACTGTTTTTACCCAAAAGCAAAACATAAAATCTAGTGCAGATAGCCTTCAGATGGTATCTTTTCAAGGCAAAATTCAGCAACCGCTGCAATGGAGTGCAGAGTCACCTAACCTGTATCAATGCATCATTACCTTACAAGATGCTGCCGGAAAAGTCATCAGCACCACTGGTGCCAAAGTAGGATTCCGGAAAGTGGAAATTAAAAATGCACAGTTATTGGTAAATGGAAAAAAAATAATGGTACATGGTGTTAACCGGCACGAACACGATGAAATTTTAGGGCATGTACCCACCTTGGCTTTAATGATTAAGGATATTCAATTAATGAAGCAGTACAACATTAATGCGGTTCGTACTGCCCATTATCCTAATGATCCAATGTGGTTAAAGTTGTGCGATGAATATGGCTTGTATGTAGTAGATGAAGCCAATATAGAAATTCATGGCATGGGGGTTTTGCCAGGAAAATTAGATACCATTAATCACCCGGCCTACGAGCCACAATGGGCGCCATCCATAATGGATCGCATTAAGCGAATGGTGGAAAGAGATAAAAATCATGCATCGGTTATTATTTGGAGTATGGGAAATGAATGTGCTAATGGCAAGGTTTTTCATGATGCTTACCAATGGATGAAACAAAGGGATAAAAGCAGACCAGTACAATTTGAACAGTCTGGTGAAGATTGGAATACAGATATTGTTTGCCCAATGTATCCTAGTATTAAGTACATGAAAGATTATGCAAAAGATGCATCAAAAAAACGTCCTTTTATCATGTGCGAATATTCTCATGCCATGGGAAACAGCAGTGGTAACTTTCAGGAATATTTTGATATTATAAAGGCAAGCCCTCACATGCAGGGTGGTTTTATTTGGGATTGGGTAGATCAGGGAATAAAAACCAAAGATGAAAACGGCAAAACTTATTGGGCTTATGGTGGCGACTTTGGTGCAGGTCATTTACAAAACGATGAAAATTTTTGTGCCAATGGATTGGTAGCAGCAGATCGTTCGCCACACCCAGGAATATTTGAAGTAAAAAAAGTGTACCAGGAAATTATTTTTAAAGATGTAAACTGGAAAAACGGAAACATACTGATTCAAAATAATTTCAGTTTTATAGACCTGTCTGCTTATCAATTTAAATGGGAGTTATTACAAAATGGTACTCCTATAGCTACCGATACTTTTTCGCTTAGCCTGCAGGCATCTGCAGAAGGAGAAGTAAAGTTGAAACTGCCCGTAATGGACAAAACAGGCGAAATAATGTTAAATGTATATGCAGTAACCAAAAATGCTACAGTTACTATTCCTGCCGGGCACGAAGTGGCAAGGGAACAATTTGGTGGCAGCACTCAGGTTTTCTTTACCCAAAAAAATGTATTACCAGGTAAATTAGAAGTAACAAAATCTACGAATATCATCCATTTTAAATCTGGCAACATCAGTGGTAGCTTCAATACTAAACAAGGTAAATTTATTAATTACAAGCTGGGCAGTCAGTCACTTTTACTTAGTTTTCCGGAGCCTTATTTTTGGCGGGCACCTACCGATAATGATTTTGGAAACCAAATGCAGCAAAAACTTGGTTTCTGGAGAAATGCACATAACCTGCTGCAGTTAGATACGGTAATGGTGCAAGACCAGAACAACGAAGGTTTGGTTATAGATTGTTTTTATAAAATCACTTCAGTAGAAGTTCCCTACAAAATTTCGTATCAGTTATTAAACAATGGTAGTTTTAAAGTTACAGCTACCATTGATTTTCTTAATAAAAATATGCCAGAAATGCCACGGTTTGGTATGCGATTGTCGGTACCTAAATCTTATGAGCAAATAGATTTTTATGGCAGAGGCCCATGGGAGAATTACGCTGATCGCAACACTGCTTCTTTTGTGGGTATTTATAAACAAAAAGCAGCCAATCAGTTTGTAAGTAATTACATTAGACCTCAGGAAAACGGGTACAAAACAGATATCAGATGGGTTGAGTTTTATGACCTTGAAAAAAACGGAATTAAGATAACGGGTATGCAGCCAATTTGTTTTAGTGCATTACCCTACATAGCAGAAGATCTGGACCCGGGTGTTACCAAAAAGCAGCAACATACCACCCTCTTAAATGAAAGAAAATACACTACTATTCATATAGACTTAAACCAGCGTGGAGTAGGGGGCGATAATAGCTGGTCTGCTTACCCACACGCACCTTATTTATTAACCAAGAATTCTTATACTTACGGTTACATTGTAGAACCTGTTACAAAATAAAATAATGAAAATATTATTCAATAGATTATTATTTATCACGTTTGCTCTTTTGTTGACAGTAGATGTTTATGGCCAAAAATCAAAAAATACAAAACCCAATATTGTATTGATCTATACCGATGATCTTGGTTTTGGTGATGTAAGTAGTTACGGTACTTCGGCCATCCAAACGCCCAATATTGACCGGTTGGCAAAAAATGGTGTACGGTTCACAAATGCACACTCTACATCTGCAACCTGCACGCCATCTCGTTTTTCTTTACTTACAGGTAAGTATGCATGGCGCAAAGAAGGAACAGGTATTGCCCCGGGAGATGCTACCTTGCTTATACCTGTGGCAACTACAACACTGCCGGGGATGTTACAAAAGGCCGGGTACAATACTGCTGTTATTGGTAAATGGCATCTTGGGCTTGGAGATGCAAAAGGTGCTGATTGGAATGGGAAAATTACACCCGGTCCATTAGAAATCGGTTTCAATTATTCTTTCTTAATACCTGCAACCGGTGATCGTGTACCCTGTGTTTTTGTAGAGAATCACGAAGTGGTAAACCTAGATAAAAACGACCCGATAAAAGTAAGTTACACAGGCCCGGTAGATCCGAATGCACCTACCGGAAAAAAGAATCCTGAGTTATTAAAAATGCAACCCTCGCATGGGCATGATATGACGATAGTAAACGGTGTAAGCCGTATTGGTTATATGAAAGGTGGTAATGCAGCGCTTTGGAAAGATGAAGACTTTGCAGATATTCTTGTGCAGAAAGCAACTTCTTATATAATGCAGCAAAAAGCAAATCCGTTCTTTCTGTATTTCTCTACACATGATATACATGTTCCACGGCTTGCTAACGAACGTTTTGTGGGTAAGAGTGGCATGGGGCCAAGAGGTGATGTACTACTGCAATTAGATTGGACTGTAGGGCAGATTGAAGCCGTTTTAAAAAAGAACGGGCTATTGAAAAATACCATAATCATTTTTACCAGTGATAACGGGCAAGTGATAGATGATGGATACAAGGATGAAGCCGTTGAAAAATTAGGAAGCCATAAACCTGCTGGCATTTATCGTGGCGGTAAGTACAGCACCTTTGAAGCAGGCACCAGGGTTCCTTTTATTGTAAACTGGAAAGGAAAAATCAAGCCCAATAAAGTTAATAATGCATTGTTTAGCCAAATTGATTTGTATGCCAGCCTTGCAGGTTTGGCAGGTGTTACTGTAGCAGAAGGCCAGGCTCCGGATAGTAAAAATCATTTACCTCTGTTACTTAACAAAAGTCAGCAATCAAGGGAATACCTGGTAGAACAGTCTTTAAACTCTACGCTATCATTGGTTGTTAGTAACTGGAAATACATTGAACCTTCTAAAGGGAATAAAATCAATAAGGAAACCAATACAGAACTGGGTAATGATATGCAACCCCAATTATATAACCTGAACGACGATCCCGGAGAGACTAAAAACCTTGCAGAAGCGAACCCAGAAAAGGTGAATGATATGAAACTCTTATTGCAAAAAATAAAAAAATAGGCTAATAATTGAGTAGTACTTTCTTACAAATACTCTTATTATAATACCAAAAATTGCTGCTACAGTATCCGTGCTGTCATCAGTTTTGTGGTATATGTTCATAATTTTTTTTGTGGGTGGGTATTAATTCTATAGAAGATTTATTAAAGCGATTTGTAAGGATTAGTGCTATGTTTTTTTAAATGGAGAAGATGGTGTAAGAAATATCCGTAACAAAGCATTATGGTTAACATTGGGTTAACGAATATTGCTGATGCGATATTCGTTAATAATTTTAATTGGTATGTTACAGTAATGCCTTGTTACTTTAGGGAGCCACATACAAAGAGATTTATCCTAATTGTTCGGACGCTTTACTACCAAAAAGCCATACCAATATTGAAACCTGGCATAACCAATACCTTTCCATTCGCAAAATGCCTTTTGAGTAGTACCACTAGCCTGCAATTGATCAATCAGTTAAAGAATTGCTGATGTTCGTAAACGTGGCGAAAAGATGTAGTACTGTTTTCTACAAAAAGCAGCAATGAAAAACTATTAAATAAAATGGTATTGACCGGAGGCTTACAAAGCGAAATGCTTAATAATAAATGTGAGTGTTTACAACCGTTGCAAAAAATGTATTTGCGTAAGCTGATTCAGTAAGTTATAACCATCCCAATAATTATTAAAAGCCAATGCATGACCGATGGGTACAATCCTGTCTATCCCTTTGCCGGCGGCCATTTGACTGAGTAATTGTAAATCGTTTTCATCCAAACCAAAGTAGCAAACGGTCTGTATTTTTTTGGAGACAAAGCCAGAAAGCTGGCTGATATTGTCAATAGATTTTGTGTAAAAATAACCGCCGCCACAGCTATGCAAGGCTTCGGTTGGAATGGTTTTTAGTTGTGCAAATACCAGAAGGTTCGTATCTCTTTTACTGCCGATAATAGTTTCTTCAATGGCATCATTCGTAAGCTTGTTTAGCTTTAAAGAAGCCAATGCTGCCGAATCACTAACGTATTTTTCCTTTACCCAATGGTGTACGCCATCGTACAGTAGGCTTGTGGCTTTATGTGCCGTTTCATCATCACCCAAAAAGAAAATAAATTGGGGCGAAGAACAGCCGAGCTGATCAAAAACATACGTATCGTTATATAGCAAACGACAGGTTTCAAGCAAAGCAGTTGCTTCTAATTGTAAAATGCTTTCTGCTTTTATAATGCTAAAAGAAAGCCTGTCGGGGAAGGCAATATCCCGGCAACGTGGCGATGTGGTAAATGCTTTAAACAGTGCTACTGTTTTATCGCCGCCCCAAATAATACGGGCATCGGCATGGAAGCTTAGGTAGCCGTTAATAGCTTCATCGTGGCCATAAGTTACTACATTTATATATGGACTAAAAATACCATTATCATCATTTTCTATCGTTTGGTTGATGATGCCAAATAAACTGTCCAAAGATTTACTATCCATTCGATTGCTTACCCGTAACACATTTTTATTACCTGCCAGTAAACTAATAGCAAGGCTATATAAAAATATCGTATCCACATTGCTTGGGCATACATGAAAAACCAAACCGATTGGCTGCCGTATAATGGTTTGTTTGTCTCCAACAATTTCTTTACCTGCATTGCGGAGCGTTTCAATATTTGTCTTTCGAAGCCAGTAGGCCAAAGCCACAAATGCAGGCAGGCTACGGAGTTCGGCGTTTTTTAATATTTGTAATGAAAGGCTGTTAAGAAATGACACAGTACGCTCATCAAAATATTGTAACGGAAAATTACTGTCGGTAAAGCATGACAATTCCGCCACAATTTTTGCGGGTGAAATAGAAGGGGATATTTGTTTTATCGTCATTATTATGTTTTTCTCAACCCTAAAAAGTTAGACTAGAAATGCTGGTTTTATCAACCAATCAATCAACCAGTTAACCAGTCAACTACTTAAATGTATCGCTACAGCCTCTTAATTCTGCCTTTGCCGCACGGCCAAGAATAGAAAAGTATTTTCCCTGCCAGCCATTGGTTGCATCGTCTTCGCCGTGGCAAATGCCAATATCTTCAGTAAGCAAAGAGATGCCCGGATAACTTTCTGGCAGCACACTAATCACCTGTATCAGCCCTTTTTTGCCATGGGGCATCACCGAAAAATCCAATGGGTTGCGAATAATAATATCGCTAAAGCCGGAACAATGCAAATAGGCTTCGCTGTTATCAATAAAAACAGAACCCACCTGCTCTACCATGCCATAAAAATTATGTATGCGATTGAGGCCAAATTTTTCTTTCAAGGTTTGTTTAAAAACTTCATTGGTAACACTTAGTTCTATCATCTTTTTCCAGCCGCCACTGTGTAATAAAATAGCCTGGCTTAAATCCACATTTCTTTGTTTGGCAAGCTGAAACATAAACTGCCACACCATAAATGTAAAGCCAAACAGCAGCATCGGTTTGCCATTATTCGCATCCAGAAATTTATCTACTTCGCTTAGGTTCAGTTCGTAGTTGTCATCCAATAAATATGTATGTTGTTTTCCAAAAACAGATAGCCCCAAAATACCAGCACCACGGGCCGAAAAACTGGCTCTGTCTCTCAATACACTTTTACTGTCGATAATAAGTATAGGTAATCTTTCCTGGCCAATAACCGAGGTTATAATATGTGCCAAAGCCTTGGTTTGCAAGTTGGCAGTATCTTTATCCAGATAAATTTTACTTGGAATTTGTTCGGTAGTGCCGCTGCTGGTAAGTACTTTAAATACATCGCTTTCGGCCACACTTTTTAGCTGGTGGTTTTTAAAAACATTAACCGGTAAAAAAGGAATTTCATCAATGCTTTTGTACCCTTTGGATTTAAATCCGGCCACTTTTATATATTGGCCGAAAGGTTTGCAATGATGGCTGTGATGTTGCACCAATTGCTCCAGCATGGGCAATAGTATTATTTCCTTATCTGCTTTATGAAGCGAAAACGGCGGTATGTTGAACAGCTTATCTGCCGTCATATTGTGTCATAATTTGTTGGTAATCTATTTTACCGTTCGCCGTTAAAGGTAACGTAGCCAAAGCGTTCCACCTGATAACGGTTGGATGGAAGCCAAATTCAGTATATAAAAATGCGGTGATGGCTTTTTCATCAGCAGTAATATCTGTATGGCTGATACATAAAAATTTATCTTCTGCACCGTCACATGCAACGGGCTGTAAGCCAAATTTATTCTTGATAATGTCTTCTATTTCATCCAGACTTATCCTGTTGCCAAATAGTTTTACAAAACGTTTTAAACGGCCGGTGATGTACACGAAACCTTCCGAATCTATTATAGCAATATCACCGGTTCTTAAAAAATCCTGCTGCTCATATTTATATAAATCGCCTTTTTTTTCGGCGTAGCCGCCAAAAATATTATTACCCGAGTATAATAATTCATTTGTTTCTGTATCTAAAGAAAAACTTCCACCCGGGATGGCAATGCCAATGCTGGTGGGCTTTTGCAGCGTTTCGGTTGGTGGCAGGTAGCTCATTCTTGCAGTGGCTTCTGTTTGCCCATACATTACAAAAAACTGTTGGTTGTTGGTAATAGCGTAAGTAGCAGCTTTTTCCACAAGTTCTTTATTTAGTTTACCGCCGGCCTGGGTAAAATATTTTAGTGTTGGTAGTTCTTTTTTAAAAAAGCCAAGCCGGTTTAGCATTTCATAACTAAAGGGCACACCCGCCAATGATGTAAAACCAAACTGTTCCCATTGTTGCCAGAACGCCATTTGTATTACATCGGCAAGGCCGCAAACCATAGTGCCGCCGCCTATGGCATTGGTGGTTAAAACACTAAGGCCATAGCTATAATAAATGGGCAGGTTTAGGGGCGTAATGTCGGTGGTTGTAATAGGTAAGTAACCAAGTATCGAATCTGCATTGGCTAACAGGTTTTCTTCACTCAATTTTACCAGCTTGGGCGAACCTGTGGTGCCGGAAGTGCTGAGGAGTATTTTAATGCTGGAATGAATTACTGATTTCTGATTTCCGATTTCTGATGTGAACCACGACAATAATCCGTTGATTTCACTTATATAATTTTTAATTTTATTTCTTGATGCATCATAAATAATGCCTGGATTATAAGTGCTTTCCAGCGTCTCTTTTCTTTCCTGCTGCAGATTTTTTGGGAGCAATACCAAGGCTGCACCGGCTGAATAAAACTGAAAAAATGCAAGCAATGAATTGGCTGAATTATCAAGGTAAAGAAAAGCAAGCTGTGCCTGCAAGTCGGGTAATAACGCGGCATTGGCTACATCGGCCCACAAATATTCTTTGCCATTAACAGCATCAATTATTTTGAAGTGTTTGTTTAGAGAAACATGGTTTATAAATGGCGAAGTCGTATTCATACAGTAAATAAAATCAATCTAAAAAAGGCAACTAAATAAGTAATCCACCATCTACGCCAATTACTTGTCCTGTAATAAAACTTGCATCAGTACTGCAAAGAAAGGCGGCCAATTTTGCCACATCTTCTGCACTTCCTAATTTACGAAGCGATGTAGCCATCCGCATTTTTTCGTTGTGAGCATCATCGTATTGTGCGGTCATATCTGTCATCATGTAGCCGGGGGCAATTGCGTTTACCCTAATGCCTAATGGACCCAATTCTTTAGAAAGGGTATAGGTTAAGCCCACCAACGCACTCTTTGTGGCGGAATATACGGCCTGTCCAATGCCACCATTTACGCCCACAATCGAACTCATATTAATAATGCAGCCCTTTCTTTTTCTCACAAAATGTTTTACAGCAGCACGGCTTATACTTAGTACCGTACGCAGGTTTATGGCCAGTTGATCATCTATCATTTCGTCGGTGGTCATCAGCAAAGTGGCATTTTGCATAATGCCTGCATTGTTAATCAGCACATCTATCAGCACACCATTTTCTTTTAAAAAAACAAATAGGTTGGTAGCAGCGCCAGGTAGTAACAGGTCTGTTGCAAAAACCCAGGACTTTGAGCCAAATCGATTGGAAAGATCATCGCTCAATGCCAGCAATAGGGTTTCATTTCGAGCCACCAACACTAAGTTATAGCCTTTAGAAGCCAGTTCGGTGGCTATGGCTTTGCCCAGCCCTCTTGAGGCGCCTGTTATTAGCGCTATTGGTTTTGTTTCGGTCATTTTAACTAGTAAAATTGATGCCGTGTTTGGCAATTATATCTCTGGCAATGGCCACACTGCTCATACCAATTACATCATCGGTGCTTAGGCTAATACCAAAGGCGTCTTCAATATTGGTAATCAAAATCATGTGGCTTATGGAATCCCAGTTGGAAATGGATTGGTATTTCAGTTCGTCGGTTACTGTTTCTTTTTCTATCATCAAAGCATCTGCAAATGCATGTACTAATTTTTCATTTTCCGTCATTAGAATCGCTTTTTTATTGATGGCAAACTTACATGAAAATGTTTCGGTATCAAATAGCCATAAAATCATTTTTGGTAAATTGGAATGCAAACCTATTTTTGCAAATCAATGAAACAAATTGTACATAACTATCATCACCATACTTACCAGCGGTAAGCCAATGATGTTATGTGTATAGCATAAAATTATTTGAAAGGCTTACCGTTTTGGTAAGCCTTTTCTTTTGCACAAACGCCAAGCCCACTTTAGGAGAATACAATAATTCTATAAAAAAGGAAGTAAAAATAAATAAAATGAAACTTACAATCGCCATTCAAAAATCGGGTCGCCTGTACGAGGACTCTGTTAAACTGCTGAAAGAGTGTGGTATAGACATTAAAAACGGCATGAACAAGCTGAAAGCCGAAGCTGAAAATTTTCCCCTAGAAGTTTTTTTTTTAAGAGATGATGATATACCACAGTATGTAGAAGACCGTGTGGCTGATGTGGGTATTGTGGGCGAAAATGTACTGTACGAAAAGGAAAAGGATGTAGTAATCGTAGAGAAGTTGGGTTTTGGAAAATGCCGACTTTCTGTGGCTGTTAAAAAAGGCGAAATTTATACAGGCCCTGTATTTTTGCAAGGAAAAAGCATTGCCACCAGTTACCCTGTTTTGGTGCAGCAGTTTTTAGATAAAAATAATTTACAGGCCGAAATACACGAAATTAGTGGTAGTGTAGAAATAGCCCCTGGTATAGGTTTGGCCGAAGCCATTGTAGATTTGGTAAGCAGCGGCAGTACCCTTTTTATGAACGGATTGAAAGAAACAGAAGTGATTTTAAAGAGCGAAGCTGTACTAGTTCGCAATAATAATCTTGGGCAGGAAAAACTGGATATTTTAGAAAAATTATTGTTCCGTATCCGTTCGGTAAAAAAGGCAAAAAACAACAAGTACATTTTGCTGAACGCTCCTAACGATAAGTTGCAGGACATTATCGCAGTGCTGCCCGGAATGCGCAGCCCAACTGTGCTGCCATTAGCACAAGCCGGCTGGAGCAGCGTACACAGCGTATTGAATGAAAATGATTTTTGGGAAATAATAGAACAACTAAAATCCGCAGGTGCCGAAGGTATTTTGGTGATACCGATTGAGAAGATGATAGTGTAGGTGTTAGGGATTAGATGTTGGGTATCAGTTAGCAATCAATATGGTTCGCTTTTATTCAATTACTTTATTTACTAACCTAAGGCTTCAGCCTTGGACACTTGGTTAAAAGAACAAGTAACAACAAATAAACCATGCAAATTTTTATAAACCCAAACAAAGCCGAATGGCCGCAAATTATCCAACGTCCAACGATGGATTTAAGTGTGGTTTTAGATAAGGTGAAACCTATAATGGCCGAAGTAAAACGTAATGGAGATGCGGCTTTACGCCAATATACTTTACAGTTTGACGGCGTGGAATTGGATATTTTAGAAGTGACGGAAGAAGAAAAGAAGGCTGCCCAAAGCCTGGTTAGTGAAGAACTAAAAAGCGCCATACAGCAAGCGGCTAACAACATTGCCATTTTTCACAAACAACAACAAACTCCGGTAGTAATTGTAGAAACTATGCCTGGCGTACAATGTTGGCGTAAAAGTGTAGGAATTGATAAAGTAGGCTTGTACATACCCGGCGGAACAGCGCCCCTATTTTCAACGTTATTGATGCTGGCTATACCAGCAAAGCTGGCAGGTTGTAAGGAGATTGTGCTCTGTACCCCGCCACAAAAAAATGGAGCAGTACATCCTGCAGTTTTATTTGCTGCAAGTATTACTGGCGTAACCAAAATTATTAAAGCCGGTGGTGCACAAGCCATCGCAGCTATGGCTTATGGTACACATACGGTTCCGCAGGTATATAAAGTTTTTGGTCCGGGTAATCAGTTTGTAACAGCAGCCAAACAGCTGGTTCAGTTAGATGGTATTGCCATCGACATGCCGGCAGGGCCTAGCGAAGTATGTGTGTTGGCAGATGAAACCTGTAACCCTTCTTTTGTAGCCGCCGATTTGCTGAGTCAGGCTGAGCATGGTGTGGATAGTCAGGTGTTATTGGTGGCTAGTCAATTGTCAATCATTAATAGGGTAGAGGAAGAGATTGTAAAGCAATTGGCCGTGTTGCCCAGAATGGAATATGCGGTAAAAGCTTTAGAAAACAGCCGGGCTGTAGTAATTGAAAATATGGATGATGCAATAGCATTGGTAAACGAGTATGCCGCCGAACACCTAATTATCAGTTGTATGGATGATGAAAAAATAGCCAATGAAATTACCAATGCAGGTTCTATTTTTCTTGGAAATTTTTCACCGGAGAGTGTTGGCGATTATGCAAGTGGTACCAACCATACCTTACCTACCAATGGCTATGCCAGAATGTATAGCGGCGTAAGTGTTGATAGTTTTATAAAAAAAATTACGGTACAGAAGTTAACCGAGACCGGACTAAAAAATATTGCCTCTACTGTAATAGAAATGGCCATGGCAGAGGGTTTACAGGCACATGCTGAAGCGGTGAGAAAAAGGTTGAACCAAGATTGGGCATGATTTTTCTGATTAGTTGCTGATTAAAGAATTATCAGTAGAACATTACAAACTAGATCAAAAAAATCCAGCTAATCTTGTAATAATCATGGTTCAGACAAAAAAATATTAACAATGCTATTTCAATTAGAAAAATTAATAAGACCCAACATTAAAAGCTTAACACCTTATTCTTCTGCAAGGGATGAATTTAAAGGAGAAGCTTCGGTGTATCTGGATGCAAATGAAAATAGCCTAGGTTCGCCTACACTAAAATGGTACAACCGCTATCCGGATCCGATGCAGTGGAAGGTTAAGGAAAAACTGAGTGCAATTAAGGCTTTGCCGGCCAGTCAAATGTTGTTGGGCAATGGAAGCGATGAATGCATTGATTTATTATACCGGGCTTTTTGTGAGCCGGGTTTGGATAATGTGGTGATTGTGCCACCCACTTACGGCATGTACGAGGTGAGTGCAAATATTAATAATATAGAACTTCGCAAAGCACCGCTGCTGGATGATTACCAACTGAACCTGGCTCATATAGAACAGTTGATTGATTCCAGCACAAAAATCATTTGGCTATGTAGCCCAAACAATCCTACCGGCAATAGTTTGCGAAGGCAAGATGTAGAAATGGTGCTGAATAATTTTGATGGATTGGTTGTGGTGGATGAAGCCTATATCAATTTTTCCAAACAAAAATCTTTTACCCGTTCGCTGGATGAGTATCCGAATTTGGTAGTGATGCAAACGTTAAGCAAAGCATGGGGATTGGCAGGTTTACGGCTAGGTATGTTGTTTGCGTCTGAAGCTATTATTAACGTACTGAACAAAATAAAGCCACCCTACAATATTGGCCAGCATACACAGGAAATTGTGCTACAGGCTTTAGATAACCACAATCAGGTAAATGACATGATTCATTTGATTGTGGATATGAGGGATGCACTGGCAGCGGTGTTTAGCGAAATGCCTTTGGTGCAGCAAGTTTATGAAAGCGATGCTAATTTTCTATTAATCAAAATATTGGAAGCAAAAAATGTGTATAAATTCTTACTAACACAAGGAATTGTAACAAGAGATAGAAGTAAGGTGCTATTGTGCGAAGATTGTTTGAGAATAACTGTTGGAACGGAGGATGAGAATACAAAATTGGTGGATGCTTTTGCGGATTATTTTCTAACTTTAAGCGATGGAAATGACTAAAATAATAACAGCTACTCCTATCAAAAAATACACTGTGCTCTTGGAATTTAATGATGGGTTACGTGGTGAATTGGATTTCTCCTTCGCAGCACATAAGGGTGTTTTTGAAGCATGGGAAAATGCGAATGTTTTTTTTAAGTGAAAATTATACATGGTGGACGGACTATTGAATGGCCTGGTGAACTGGATATGTGTGCCGATAGTTTGTATCTACGATTAATTGAACAAAAGTAAAACACTGCATCAACAGAAAATATCTATGCCTCAAATTAGTTCCTTCTTTGGTGTCATTATTTCACTGTATTTTTTTTACCATTACCCCCCTCACTTTCATGCTGAATATGGTGAGCATAAAATTCTTATAAATATCAATGATCTGTCTATTTACAAAAGCTGGCTTCCACCAAGAGCTTATGCGATGGTAATGGAACGAGCCGTTCAGCACAAAGAAGAATTACTTAGAGAATGGGAAGTTGCCCACGAAGGGAGGCCTCCTGCACCAATAGCCCCACTAAAATAACATGAAAAGAGTTTTATTTATCGACAGGGATGGGACGCTGATTAACGAAGCACCACCCACATATCAGCTTGACAGTTTTGATAAACTGACCTTTTATCCTGATATGTTTTTTTACATGCGTAAGATAGCTGCTGAGTTGGA
>JAYUOV010000090.1:0-16936 GCA_043760535.1 Chitinophagaceae bacterium | reverse complement strand
AACACAGTTACTGGCTGTACTTACCACTGCAATTTTTTTACACCAGGTTTCCATGCATCCATTGCGGGTTTGAATGCGAAGGCATATTTCAAATTCTCCGCTTCGTGGATATTGATGGGTAACTTCTGCGAGGTTACCTGCACTAGTACCATCGCCAAATGTCCAAAAGCGGTTTATGATACTGTCGGCAGTGGCTATCAGGCTTAGTGCACTTTTTAATTTTACACTTAAACCGGTAGCAAAATGGCTAAACCTTGGCTGGCAACGAAGTGTGCTTGTTTGAATAACTACTGGTTTGCAAACACTGTCTTTACAACCACGGGCCGATGTTATGTAGAGGCAAACTGTATAGGTTCCGGGTTGCAGATATAAATGTATTGGTTCTATAGCATTACCATCCAATCCTGTGCCATCGCCAAATTTCCATTTGCGGCTAACAATGCTATCCTGTGGCCCGGTAGTACTTATAAAGCTGCGGAATTTTACAGACCGGCCTGTATTGGAATTAGGTGCTAAAATTTCATGTACAAAATCGGCATGGCAGTTTATCTGTCCTAAAACGATTTGTTTGCAAACTGTTTTTTCGCAGCCTAGTTTTGTTTTTGTAGTAAGGCATACAGTATAAATGCCGGCATTTGCATATTGGTGCTGTGGTGCTATTATATTACCATCCATACTGGTGCCGTCGCCAAATGTCCATTTGCGGTTAATTATACTATCATTAGAACTTACTGTACTCTGCGCACTATTATATTTAATAAGGTGTACTGAACTTGCAACTGGCTCGAAAGAAAATTCTGGGTGGCAATCGTTGTTACCTATTTGGAGCGTTTTACAAACGGTTTTTTCGCAACCAGTTGTTGTTTTGGTAGTAAGGCATACATTGTAAATACCGGGTGCAGCGTACTGATGTTCTGGCGATACTACATTTCCGGTAAGGCTGTTACCATTGCCAAAAGTCCATTTGCGGCTAATGATGCTGTCGTTATTTCCGGCAAAGCTTGAAGCACTATTAAATTTGATGCGGTTAACAGTTCCAGGTACAGGTGCAAAACTAAATTCGGGCCTGCAAGTAGCTGCTGAATCAACATTAATCTGTTTGCAGAAATCTGATGTGCATCCAGAAGCGGTTCTTATGGTTAAGCAGGCATTGTACACGCCACGTTGAGCATACACATGAAAGGGATTATAAGATGTGGAGTCAAATGTTCCATCTCCAAAGTTCCATTTCCATTTTACAATTGGATCTGAGGCTGTAATGGAAGCTCTTAAATAAAAATGGATAGCAAGTGGTATTGAATCGGACTTTTCGCTAATAAAATAAGCAGTACACGGATTGGTACAAATGGTAAAATTGGCCTCTACAATACCATTCGTTGGTACCTCTATTAATCGGCTAAGCCTGTTACCATCGCAATTAATAACCCAAACTCTAACTTTGAGAATGGATACAGTGCAAATAAGTGTGTCTTGGTAAAAACCGTTCGCATTGGTAAATTTAATGTGGTTTTGCTGGCAGGCGGCGGGTGAAGTAACGGAATCTGTAGATATGTAAACCGTGTAACCACTTACAGATTGGCCATTAGAAAATTTTACGGTTCCTTTTACTACAACATTTGCCCAAAGGGCAAGTGGTAAAATAATGGCAGCAAGCAGGGAGAACGAAATGCGTGTAAAGGTTCTCATGATTTTGTGTTTTTATTGGTTCAAGTAAATAGAGGCGGTCTTGTTTAAGCTTGTTGCCTGAAGTGTAAAAAAACACAAAATAAAGAGGAACGAAAAATGGGTTTAATCGTAAAATTCTACAAGGGAACCGAAATAGCTTTCGTTCCACCCTTCGGTAATAGCTTCGTAATCTTCGTCGGGTATATTGGTTTGTTTTAGTTCTACCGATGTGCCGGCTTTATGCGGGTGTAATTTGATGGTAACTATAGAATCTGCTTCCTGATCGCCAAAGTACCATTGTTGCACTATTTTTTTGCGCGGTTCAAACTCCAGGTTTTTACCTGCAATACTTCCTTCCCACAGTTCAAATTCTGAGCCGGGCTCGGTGCTCATAATGGCTGGTTCACCAGTCCATAATTGGATGGTGGCTGGGTTGGTAAGGGCTAAAAATATTTCTTCGGGCTGTGCCGGTATGATGTAATATTTTTTGAAATCTTTCATTTTTGGCTAGTGGTGATTGGGTATTAGGTGATTGGGTATTAGGGATTTGATTACTGAGTTTTTCTTGTATAATAGTTTTTAAAAAAAACAACGATGTACTACCAACTACCCATTACTAACAGCTAATCCCTAATCCCCTAATAACCTAATCCCCACTTGCTACAACTGATTATTTAGCAGCTGCAGCGATTTTAGCTGGTTGATGATGGCCGGGTTTGTGGCAATGTTCTGCATCATAGCAAGATGCCTTTGGTGGTGCAGATCGGTACCGGCAAAGGAGATGAGTTTATCTTGAATCAATGCCTCTGCCATTCTTTTTACTTCTTTTCCGTACATACCAGAAAGTGAAAGAATATTTACCTGCAACAGGCATCCTGCATCAATAAAATCTTGTATGCCACTATAATTGTTATGATAATAGCTATAACGCTCCGGATGTGCAAGTACAGGTTGCAAGCCTTTCATTATCAAGTTGAAAATAACTTCTTTAATATTTGGCGAAGCAGCCATATAACTCATTTCTATAAGTATATAGTTTTTGCCAAAAGTGATTAGTTTACCATCTTTTACGATTTTATCAAAATCAGCATTCACCATAAATTCGGCTGCGTAAGCAATTTCTACGTTTATATTTTCTTCTTTTAATCTTGCTATCACCAATTCATAGGCGGGGTGTATGGTTTCTTTGTTGTTAGGGTACATGTCGCTAATGATATGTGGCGTACAAACAAACTTACGATAACCAAGTAGGCTAAGCTCCCTTATAAAATGTATAGAATCATCAATATTCTCACTACCGTCGTCTAAGCCTGGTAACAGGTGCGAATGCATGTCCACACCAATGAATGAAAGATCTGCCGGTATTTTTGCCGGGCTAGATTTTAAAAAACTAAAAAGACCCATCGTAGTATAAAGTAGTAAACCTGTTTTAATTAGAAGCCATTACAGAATCAGGATTAATTTCATCGAAAGACTGATAAATTGAGTTGTTGCTAATAAATTCCGGCAAAATGCGTTTCATTTTTCTAACCACATCTTCATCGTGGTTAAATAATGCTTTTTGTATCAGTTCATCTATTGCCTTATTTATTTCATAAAAATCGTACTCCATCACTTTGGCAATCATTATTTTATGATGGTGAGTAGGTATTACCTGCTCACTTTTGTTCAGTAACTCCTCGTACAGCTTTTCTCCTGGCCTAAGACCTGTAAAACGAATATCTATGTCTTTGCCCGGAATGAGGCCAGAAAGACGAATCATTTTTCGGGCTAGATCAATAATTTTTACAGATTCCCCCATATCGAAAATAAATATTTCGCTTCCTTCTCCCATAGTTACTGCTTCTAGTACCAAGTTGCAGGCTTCTGGTATCGTCATAAAATAACGGTGAATATCGGGGTGGGTAACGGTTACTGGGCCACCTTTTTGTATCTGTTCTTTAAATCTTGGTATTACAGAACCATTACTACCCAAAACATTTCCAAAACGTGTGGTTATGAATTTTGTAGTAACATGGCTTTGTTGTTTATTACTATTTTTATTACTATCGAGGTTATTGGTGGTAAGGTGTACCACTTTTTTGCTTCTATTGCCTAGCGATTGAACGTAAATTTCGGCCAGCCTTTTAGATGCACCCATTACATTGGTAGGGTTAATGGCTTTATCTGTAGAAATAAACAGAAAACGTTCTACACCGTATTCAATAGAAAGATCTGCTAACACTTTAGTACCCATCACATTGTTGCGGATAGCTTCGCTTGGGTGATACTCCATCATGGGTACATGTTTGTATGCCGCTGCATGAAAAACGATGTTCGGCCGGAATTTTACAAAAAGATTTTCCATGGAATGTTCATCTCTAATATCGCCGATGTACATCACCATATCGTTACATTTTAGTGCTGCATTCTTAAGCTCGTATTCCAAATCGTAAAGTCCGGTTTCTGTTTGGTCGCAAAGTATTACAAGCGATGGATTGATACTGGCTATTTGTCTGGCTATTTCACTTCCTATAGATCCGGCAGCACCTGTAATTAATATTCTTTTGCTTTTCAGCAGGTCTTCTACCTTTTTATTCTTCAAGTTAATTTGTGGTCGGCCAAGTAACTCTTCTATCTTAATTTCTTTTAACTGCGAAATGCTCAGGTGTCCTTTAATCCATTCATCTACTGGAGGAATATTTCTTACTTGTATCTCATGGGTAAGGCAATAATCTACAATATTGCTTTTTTCAAGGGCATTCATTTCTTGCTTGGCAAAAAGCATCATACCAATATCCCAGGTTTTCAAAACGTTCTTTATTTCCTCGTAAGAGTAAATTTTTACATTGTCGATAGATTTGCCTATAAAATTGGGATCATCATCTATAAAAGCTACAACCCTGTAAGTAAAGTTAGAAACCTGTTCGATGGTGTTTTTTAGCTGCATTCCGTTAAGTTCGCCGCCATATATTACCACGTTAATTCCTTCGCCGCTATTCAGGCTTTTTCTGTAAAGCCCTTTTACAAATAACCTGTAACCTACTATTAAAAACGAGGCAGTAAAAAAGTAAACAAATACTACAGAGGTAGGTATAGGGTTGTGCATATTAAACCCCATCATAGTAGCATTTATTAGCAGTAGTATTACAAACGATGTAAACAGTGCAACAATGGTTCTTGAAGCCTCGGCCAAACCAGAAAAACGAATAATGCCCTCATAGGTATGAAGCAGGTAAAATAAGAGGGCATTGGTACAAACAACAATTAATATATGGTATAAAATAGAGTAATCATGAAAGACAGGATGGGATAAAACAAAGTCGAATCGAAGCAAATCAGCTAATGTTACAGCAAAAGCACAAATGAACAAATCCAAAAAAAAGATCAGCCATTTTGGTGCTATTTGGTTTTTCAGTAAAAAATTTCGAAGTCGATGCACAAGAATTCAATTTAAAGGTTCGGGGTAGTAAGATAACCACCTTTTATGAAAAAACATAGTGCTAAAAGGATAAGCAGACTATGCCGGTCTATTTTGTTTTAAAAGTTATACGTTTCTCTAGTCCATTATTTAAAAAAAATGTTGCCCTTTTTTTTACCAGAATGTTCAATCTTTTTTGAGCTTATGGCATTACTGACCTGGCATTGGCGGTGTATTGTTTGTAACTGGTGGCTGTTTTACAGATACCACTTCTATATCAAAAACCAAATCAGTATAAGGTTTCAACACTTCACTTTGTGGCTGATTTTTGTACGCTAGCATAGAGGGTATATAAAAGGTGCCCTTGCCACCTTGCTTAAAATATTTCAAACATTCTACCCAACCTTCTACTACGGGGTCGCGGCCAATCACAAACTCATAAGGCTTTCCTGCATGGCCAAATGCTGTATCTATATTAGAGTCAAAAGCTTTGCCTTCTAGTGTAGTACCATGATAATTAATGGAAGCTAGCATACCGCTATCTGCAATTTCGCCTGTGCCAGGATTTGTGATTACAACAAAAGCACCTTTGGGTGTTTTTACGGCCTTAATGTTTTTTTCTTTTAGATATTTCTCAATCTTAGTAGTCTGTCGGGCTAATTCGGCCACTTCTTCTTTTTTATAATCTGCTTCTATTTCGGCTTCGGTTTTAAAACGAGAAACAATTTTGAGGTACCCTTTCATAACGGTACCGGCAGCATAGTTCATGGTAGGTGGCAGTTGCCCCATTTTTTTTAGCGTATCCAAAGAGTGGTTAATTAATACACTATCGCCTACTTTTAGCATCTGGATAATATCTATAAAATTGTGCTGCCTTTTTTGCGCACTATCTATTTTAAGGTATCCAGGCATGTGGGCGTAGGTGTCTTGTATCACCGAATCTCCAATCATCAGTTTTAAATTGATTTTTACAAATTCGCCGTGTTTCAGTTTTTCGCCTTTACCATCATCTATAATACTGTAGGTAAGTCCAGTTTCGGTTTTTTTGTATCCACTGTTGCCGCATCCTTCTATTATTACAGCAGCTAATAAGGCTGTAGCAGCCAACGCATAATTTTTCATGTTCATTTTATTCGAGTATTTGTTTTTGTATTTCTATTGATTGTTTAAAAGTTTCAACTGTCTCCACCAAAGACGCAGATGAACGTCCACCTGCTGCATTAAAATGTCCGCCGCCTTCAAAATAAGTACGGGCAAATGTGTTCA
This sequence comes from Chitinophagaceae bacterium, assembly GCA_043760535.1. Lineage (GTDB taxonomy): Bacteria > Bacteroidota > Bacteroidia > Chitinophagales > Chitinophagaceae > JAZKFT01. The sequence goes on along the minus strand of JAYUOV010000090.1, from coordinate 10,605 downwards.
CGTCTATATTCCCCTTACTCCTAAAAGACCATTTACGTTCTTCATCTCTGTCTATTACACAGGCAGCCATCTTAATGCCTTGTATGGAAAGTGGTAAATTTACTAGGCCTTCTGTATCCCCTGTTTTTATGTCGAATTTTATTAAATCCTGTTTCGATACAGCTATCAAAGCGGTATTGTATTCATAAAAAACTTCCATCCTGTTTAATAGCACAAAACCAGTAAAACGTAACCTGTTTTCTAGTGAGCTATCGTAAATAAAATCGTGGATGGGTGTATGCTTTAGCCCTAGGTTTTTTAAATGTGCCACCATAGTATGCACACTTGCTGTTGCCGCCGGAAATCTGAATGAACCAGTATCTGTCATTAAACCGGTATATAAACATTGAGCTCCTTCTAGGTTTATTTTGTGGCCGTGGCCGCTGCCCATTATAAAATCGTACACCATTTCGCAAGTACTGCTTTTGGCAGGTATGCTTACGCCATAAGCAAAAACTGCCGTTTGTGGTTGTTCATGATGATCTATGAGTATTCTTTTTCCGGGTGCCGCCTCCAGCAGTTTTTCCATGTTTTTGGTGCGATGCAGAATATTAAAATCTAGGCAAAAGAGAAAATCGGCAGCAGTAATAAGTTCGGCAGATTTCTCTTTGTTTTTTTCAAAATCAATTACTAATTCTCGGCCGGGCATCCAATCGAGAAAACTGGCCCAATTGGTAGGAGAGATAACAGTAACATGGTGCCCAAACTGTTTTAAAAAATGGAATAAGCCAAGCGAAGAACCCATAGCATCACCATCAGGTTTCTGATGGGTAGTAATTACTATGTTAGCAGGCGTTGTTAGTAAATGGTAAAAATCTTCAATAGGCTTCATATAGTATTTGCAAAAGTGATGTTATGCGGCTACTTTGGCAAATAAACTTTATCCAGATAGTGTATAATTTGGTGGAAAACTAATGGAATCTCTATTTGTGGTTAAGGTAATGTTCTTTAATTCATGGGTAAAAAAGGGTAGCAATTGAAAGCTATGTTTACCGGCAATAAATGATTTATGAATTTAGAGCATCAAGCTTCGCCAAAATCAAAGCCTTCACTTCATTGTGCCATTCTTCTTTTAAAATAGATAAAACAATAGAATTTCTGCGGCCACGCTGCCCTTCGGGTTTGGGCATATTGCTGCGGAGTACGCCATCTACTTTACATCCGATGGCTTTCATTGCCGCTATCGAACGTGCATTTTCATTATCGGCTCTAAATTCCACCCTTTCCATTTGCAATGTTTCAAAAGCAAATTGAAGTAATAAAAATTTGCAATGCCTGTTAAGTCCAGTGCCTTGAAAGGCACTGCCATACCATGTAAAGCCCAATTGCAGGGTGTGGTAATCCGGTAGTATATCGTAAAACCGGGTGCTGCCTGCATAGGTGTTTGTTTTTTTACAAAACACAATAAAAGGAAATGAATGACCGGCTGCCAGCCCATCAGTAGCAATCTGAATATAGTTTTTCATGCCGGCTTCGGTAGCACCACTTACCAATGAGTAATGCCAAATAGTAGGCTCATGGATAGCAAATGGGAGCAGATGCTGCAAATCATAAGGCTGTAAAATCCTTAGTAAAACGCTGTCGTTTTCTAAAACAGTATTGCTAGGAATAATAGAAATGGCCATGATGTAATAGCTAATAGGTTGGAATGTTAAATGGGGTTTTCGGTTAAGTGGGCTAGAATAGTTCTTTTAAAGATTTTAACGAAGGCATTTTTAACCATTCTTTTATCGTCATTTTTTCTACCTGTAAAAATAAAATAAGCGACATAGCAAACAGTGCTGCATAGCTGATAACCAGCATAATGGCTACAAATTGCATATTTACAGGAATACCAATCAATTTTGCGGCAGCATAACCCAGCAACGTACTAAAAAGCCCTGCCATAGCCGGGAAATTATTAACGGCAAACCTGCCCGTACCAGAAAAAAAATAGGAAAAAATAATATAACCGCTATACAAAAAAATGCCCGGCACCAGCATACGGATCGGTTGTTGTACACCATCAAAACCATCGCCGAAAACAAATGTGTACAGGCTGGCTGGCAATAATGCCAACACAAACAACGCCGCTAGCATCAGCCATGCACTTGTCCAAAAACATTGGTGTGTGAGTTTGATTTGCTCGATTTTATCTTCCTCATTTACAATCCTTGAATATTGCACAGTGCCAATGCTGCTGTTAAGCAGCAGCGTGGCTTCGCACAGCGAAATAGCATTTGAATAAACGCCCAGTTCGGCACCAGAAAGCAGCATATAGCCAATGCGGGTGTTTACCAGTTGCATCAGCGTACCGGCCTGATTAGCAATGCCGGTTTTAAAACCAGCTTTTATTAACAACAGCCATGGTGATTTTTCTTTTGTTTCGGGTATTTTAAAAACAGTAATTAACCCAATTAAAAAACTAATGCCCCATGCTGTAGACAAGGCAATAAGATAATTTACAGGCGTTGCTGAAAAATAATTGAAACAAAAAACAACTGCCGTAACCGATACTATAGCTTGTATAATATTTAGCAAATTAAAAAGCTGTAACCGCTCTTTACCTAATGCTATTAACTGATGAATACTAACGGCCGCATTGAGCCAGCACAAGAGCATTACCCAAATTAATTCCTGGCCATTTATTTTATTAAACCAATAAAAAATGGCTGCTATTAGTAAACTGCATGGGATGCTCCATGCATAAAAAATATACAGTAATTGGCGGTACGAAAACTTTGACAAAAGAAATACAACCGTAGAGCCGCTGATGCACTCACAAATAATAAGGGCTGTAGAAAAAATAACCAGGTACAGGCTGCAAACGCCCCTACCCTCTGGCCCCAGCAACCGGCTCAATAGTATAATGATGGCAAAATTGATAATGGCTACCAGTACCTTACTGCCAAATGTGATGCCTACGCTTTTAAACATGGCGGCGAAGATAAGAGAGTTGGCCACTTGCCGGTAAGCCATTGGGTAAAAGCCATAAGGTGAACCTTGCGAGGTTTAAATTCTTGTATGCGGGGTTCTTAAGCCAATTAGTTTTGAATAAATGCTCTATTGTAAAATGCGTCTAAATATCATTTTTGCATTTGCAACAATGTTTAACTACAGAACTCCTAACCCCGAGAACTGAAACCGCTTAGTATTCGCAGTCTAAAAGCCCAATAGTAGCACACAGTTGAACGGAGTCCCGTAATGCTACGGGATTTACAACGTTCGCTAATGTCGCTCTATCAGGGCACGGCTTTCGCTGGGTTCCACCGAAATAATCGGGGCAGGCAAAAAAAGAAAAGCTACGCAATCAAAACTGTGAGGGGTAAGGAGTCCTGTACTAAATAACATAAACTGCAAACCTGCCGCTGCCTAAAGCCGCACCAACGCATCAATAAAATTGGTCCAAACCTTATAACCCTTATCATTGAGGTGGAGGCCGTCGGTGGTTAATTCCAGCCGCATCAGCCCCAGGTTGTTGGTAAAGGCTGTGTGCAGATCCACCGTGGTGTAAATGCCTGATTGGCCGTTACTTTTTATGATAGCGTTTAACAGTTGGGTGTTAGCCTTTATATCGGCTGTTGCGGGTAAAATGGTTTGCACATAAATGCGGGTAGCAGGTGAGCCTTGCTGAATTTTTTTGGCTATGCTTAGTATATTGTTAGCAATGTAGGCTGCGGAATGGATGCCGCCACCGCTTTGCAAATTGTATATGTCATTTACACCAATCAGTAGAAATACCGCCTTGGGTTTAAAATAAATAATTTCATCGAGCCGCTTTAATACACCATCGCTTACATCGCCGGCTATGCCACGGTTGCGTACGCCATTTATCCCAAACTTTGCACTCCAGTCGCCTCCTTGCTCGGTTAGGCTATTGCCCACAAATACAATCTCACCCATCTTTAACGGGTCGTTTTTAAATTGCTGAATTCTGGCCGCATAGTTATTTCTCGACCATTCGTTGTTGTGCTGTTTGATGATGATGGTAGCAGGCGGATATAGGGCATCGAGGTTGTTTTTGGGCATGTTTATAGTAGAGTCGCAGCCATAAGACACCAACTGTATCAACAGCAGCCAAACAAAAAAGTGGTGGAACGAAAGTTGGCTTTTTTTAGGCTTTTGCAAATGTTGAAAAGCAGGGGATGGAGCAATCGTTTTCATAATCGGTTTTTTAAAGGGCTATTGACCGGTGATTTTAAAAAACTAAATGTACCCGGCAAGCCATCAGCCGATGTATCCCTGCATACACAATTTTGTTGCTATTCGTTATTCTTTGGGTTTAAAAACGTTTGAAACAATCAACGAAACAGATCCATTAGTTTTCGTTTTGTCGCCGACCGTTTAGTCAGCCTTTGTTTTTTGTTTCTATATCTTTTAAATACTGGGTAGGCGATTTGCCAAACTCCTGCTTGAAAGCCTTGGAGAAGTACGATTGGGTTTGAATACCCACACTGTACATAATATCGGTAAGCGACCCATCGCCCTGTATCATGAAGTCAGCCGCTTTTCGCAGTCGGATGGTTCTGATAAAATCGCCAATGGGCTGACCGGTAATGCTTTTCACTTTGTTGTACAATTTAGTCCGGCTCATCCCAATTTCCGTACACACAAAATCGATGTCCATTTCTGGTTTCGACAGGTTGTTTTCTATAATGGCCAGCAGTTCTTCTACAAATTGCTTATCCCGGGATGAGTGTGCCAGCGCTTTAACTTTGGCATGCTGATCGTTGCGATAGTGTTCCCGTAGTTTTTCTTTTTGTGTAAAAATGTTACGGATGGTTCTCAGCAGCAAATCCATGCTGAGCGGTTTAGAAAAATAGTAATCGGCACCCGTGTCGGCACCTTCCATCCTTGATTCGAGGCCATTTTTTGCCGTTAATAGTATAAATGGAATATGGGCTGTTTCCATGGTGGTTTTAGCCAGCTTGCAGTAAGCAATGCCGTCCATTACAGGCATCATAATATCGCTGATAATCAGGTCGGGCTGGTATTCCAGCGTTTTTTCCATCGCTTCTTTTCCATCTGCCGCTTCCAGTATTTTGTACTGTTGCTCCAGCGATTCTTTTAGAAAACAACGTAGTTCCTCATGGTCGTCGGCTATAAGCACCAGGTATTCTTTAGTCCCGGCTAATTCGGTTGGCGTAGCGGGTGCTTCTATTACTGCAGGTGCAGGCAGTGTGGCCTGGGCAGCTAAACTTTCCAGCCTAAGCGGCGTTTCTACCTGCTTCATCCATTGCTCCTTTTTGGTATATGCTGCTTGCAGTACCGGTATAGCTATAATCATTTCCGTTCCTTTCTGGCACTCGCTGTACACCCAAATATTACCCTTGTGCAGTTGGGTAAGCGTTTTTATGAATGCTAACCCGATGCCTGAACCCAGGTGTGCATCTGAAACACGGTAATAACGTTCAAATAAATGCTGAATGGACTCTTTTGAAATGCCGATTCCGTTATCTGACACCCGGAAATAAATAAATGGCCCGGTGGTATTGTTATATTGGATCAGTAATTCGTTTTTAAACTGGGGCTTAAAATTTTCCAACGTGTCCAACACCTGGAAGGTAACCGCACCACCCTGTTGTGTATATTTAAACGAATTACTAAGCAGGTTCAGGGTAATTTTTTCGAGCACCTGCCTGTCGAACCACACCTGCTGGTAGGCCGTGGTGCCAGCCACGGTAAATGAAATGTTCTTCTGCAGTGCCAGTTCACTAAAAGCTTCCGCTATTTCTTCAATGAACAACGGAATACTACCGGGCATTACCTGTAGTTTTAATACACCAGATTCTGCTTTTCTAAAATCCATTAGTTCATTAATCAGTTGCAGCAGGCGGTTGGCATTCCGCTGTATTACCTGGTATGCATGTTGGTATTTGGAGCCAGCATCTTCTTTTAATAATTTTTCCACCGGGCCGGTTATTAAAGAAAGCGGCGTTCTAAATTCATGAGAAATATTGGTAAAAAACTGCAACTGAGATTGGTGTATCGCCTCCTTCTTTTCTTCTTCGTATCGTTGTAGCTGTATTTTTCTTCTTATTTGATACAAATACAAACTGGCCGCCACCAAAGCTGCCACTACCAGCAGCCGGAACCACCACGTGGCCCAAAATGGAGGCGTAATCACCACGCGGATGCTGTAGCCTTTTTCGTTCCAAACACCATCGTTGTTAGCTGCCTTTACCGTAAATGTATAGGTGCCGGCACTTACATTGGTATAAGATGCCCGCTTTTCCATACCCGCCGTTACCCAATCTTTATCCCAGTTTTTCAGTTTGTACACATACTGGTTGTTAGCAGAAGCTGTATAATTTAGAGCCGCAAAACCAAACGAAAAGGTGGCCTCATCATAATTCAGGGTAATCTGATCGGTAAAGCTGATATCCTCGGCAAGCAATGCATGGGCACCGCCTACTATGGTTTTGTTCTGAACCTGAAAATCAGTAACAAATACCGGCGGCACAAAGGTGTTAACGGTTATGTTTTTAGGATAAAAACTATTGAAGCCATTGATGCCACCAAAATAGATTTGTCCGTCACGGGTTATCAGGTTGGCATTGGCTTCAAACTCCATATCCTGCAGACCATCGCCGGTATTGTAAGTGCGTACTTTCTTTATTTTGGTGTCTAATTGTTTCAATCCGTTAGACGTAGCAATCCATAAATCACCACTATTATCTTCTACAATGCTTTTAATAAATACGGTAGCCAGTCCATCTGTTTCGGTAAAAATATCAAAACGGTTTGCCGCTTTATTATACAGGTACAGGCCTGCCTGCCCTAGCCATAAATTGTCTTTGCTGTCGGTAAACAATACCCTGATATCCGGCTTTTTATCATCTTGGTGAAAGTAGTGTTCAAACTCACCTGTTTTCGCATCCATTTTATTAAGGCCGCCGTCGTCGGTGCCTATCCATATATGGCCTTCTTTACTTTGGGTAATAGAAATAATGTTGTTGCCAATAATAGCGGTACTGCCGGTTTTGCTTTTTCTAACGGGTTTAAAAGTCTTTGTTTCCCGGTCAAAAAGGTGCAGGCCGCCAAAATAGGTGCCAATCCATAATTGCTTATTGTTGTCCTCAAAAATACATTGGATATAGTCCGATATCAGTTGGCCTTTGGTAGCGTTCCGGCTGCTAAAGCGGGTAAAATTGTTACTCCTTTTATTATACAAACCAAGGCCACCGCCCCAGGTGGCAATCCATAGGTTGCCGTCACTATCTTCTGTAAGGTCTAATACTTCGTTAGAACCAATGCTGGCATTGTTGAACGGATCGTATTTAAAATGAGTGAAACTATTAAGTGTTCGGTTAAATAAATTGAGGCCGCCCCCATCGGTTCCGACCCAAATATTGCCTTCCCGGTCTTCGCAAAAGGTCTTTACATCGTTGTAGCTAAGGCTGTTGGTGTAGGGTTTCTGCCGGTAGAGCTTAAATTTTTCAGCCCCGGGCAAATAAACATTGATGCCACCCCGGTGGGTACCAATCCATAAATTTTCCTGCCTATCCTTATATAGTACAGAAACCGTACGCTGACTAAGGCTGTTGGGATTATCCGGTTCGTGGTGGTAATTGTAAAAACTACCGGAAGCACCATCAAATTTGTCGAGGCCGCCATTAACCGTACCAACCCATATTTCTCCGTTTTTATTTACACATACAGAGCGAAGCATGTTACTGCTAATCGATTTTGGGTCGGCAGCCTTGTGCAGGTATTGCTGGCTAATACCGTAGCCAGCATCCAGTATGATCAATCCGGCATATTCCATGCCTAACAGTAGCTTCCCCTGTCTGTCTTCAGCTATAGACCTCACACCTTTTTTTTCGGTAGCTGCCGGTTGAAAATTTACTGCGGAAAATGCATCGCTGCGGGCATTATACAGGTACAGCCCGTTTTCGCCGCCAGCCCAAAGGTTGCCCCGGCTATCTTCAAAAAAAGTGTACAAATTGTTTTCCGGCTCCCCACCTTGATTGTTTTGGGTACAGGCTATTTTTTTAAAAAGGCCGGTTTCTGGCTGGTACCGGTTAATTCCGCTATCGGTTGTGGCTACCAATAGGCGACCCTGTGCATCAGTAGAAATGGCCGAAACATGGTTGCTGCTGAGGCTGCCGGCATCGGTTGGCTTGTGCTTGAAAGTGGTAAAGCGGTTTTGCCGCACATCCAACCGATTCAAACCATTCACAGTACCCACCCAAAGTACTTGGTTCTTATCCTGATACAAATTGGTTATATAATTATCGCTGATGCTGTTCGTATCTGTTGTGCTGTTTCGGTACACCACCATTTGCGATCCATCGTACCGGTTTAATCCATCCCTTGTGCCAAACCACAAGAAACCGCGGTTGTCCTGCAATATGGTTTCAATGGTACTATTAGATAACCCGTTTTCGCTGTTGATATGCCGAAAATGAACACCCTGACTATGGGTTTGCTGCTGTACAAACAGCATGCAGGCAGCAGGGAGTAAAACAATACGAAGCAATCGGAATGTAAAAGGCATACTAGTAAAAAAATGGCAACTGATAAATGAACTTTCGGTGTCAAGATAGGGCAATTGCTTGTTTCAAATGTGCTGCTTTTACAAGAATGATACATAGCAACAAAGTTTTGAATGCTGGGATAAGTGGTTGTGCAGCTTGAAGCATAGTTTTATGTTTTTAATAGAATAGCTAAAAATAAAGACCAAACTGCCCCACCATGAAATTAAAAAAAAGATTGCGCCTTTGCTGGCTATTAATGCTTCTTTCGGGTGCCAATCATCTCTGCCTTTCTCAGACCCGCAGTATTGGCGGCAGGATAAACGATGGAATTGGTACACCCATAGCCAATGTAACCATACAGGTAAAGGGTAAAAAAGTAGCCACCACCTCGGCCGGCGATGGCAGTTTTGCCATTAGCAATGTGGCCACAGGCGATGTGATAGTATTTAGTGCCATTGGTTTTAATACAGTGGAACAAACAGTAGGAACATCTGCTAACTTTTCCATTGTTCTCACCGCTGCATTGGGCCAGCTAAACGAAGTAGTTGTAATTGGTTATGGCACCAGCCGCAAAAGAGACCTTACCGGTGCTGTGGCCACAGTTTCATCAAAAGACTTTCAAAAAGGGCAGATTTCTACACCTGAACAAATGATTGCCGGAAAGCTGCCGGGCGTATCGGTTATTTCAAATGGCGGCCAGCCCGGCTCGGGCAGTACCATTCGTATCAGGGGCGGCTCGTCCATCCGTGCCAGCAACGATCCATTGATAGTTATAGATGGTGTGCCGCTCTCTTCCGACGGGATTAGCGGTGCCGGTAATCCACTGAGCTTTATTAACCCCAACGACATTGAATCTTTTACCGTACTAAAGGATGCTTCGGCAGCCGCTATTTATGGTACAAGAGCCGCCAATGGGGTTATTTTAATTACTACAAAAAAGAGTACAGGTGGCAAATTACGGCTTGACTATACCGGCTCGGTTTCTGCATCCATGATTACTAAAAAAGTAGATGTGCTTAGTGCCGATGAATTTCGCAGTATCGTAAATACCAAAGGCACCCTTGCCCAAAGAGCCATGCTGGGTAATGCCAATACCGACTGGCAAAATGAAATATACCAAACGGCCCTGGCTACCGATAACAACCTAACGGTAAGCGGCGGACTAAAAAAACTGCCTTACCGTTTTTCGGTAGGCTATACCAACCAAAACGGCGTGCTGCTAACCGATAACCTGCAACGCACTGCGGCATCGCTGGCGTTGAATCCTACTTTTTTCAACAATCATTTAAAAATAGACCTCAATTTAAAAGGTAGTGCACAGCAAACTCGGTTTGCCAATACCGGTGCTATTGGTGGAGCTATCAGCTTTGACCCAACGCAGCCGGTTTATTCAGATAAATTTGACAATCGCTTTGGCGGCTACTACGAGTGGCGGGATGCTACCACAAATACCGGGCTTACAAATCTGGTGGGTCGTAATCCTGTGGGTTTATTACAGCAGTCCATTAGCAAAAGCAATCCCTACCGTGGCATTGGCAATATACAAATAGACTATAAATTTCATTTTTTGCCCGAACTACGTGCCAACGTAAACCTTGGTTATGATATTTCTAAAGGCAGGGGTACTTATTATGAGTCCGATAGTGCTGCTTCGGGGTATGTAGTGGGTGGCCAAGGCGGGGCTAACAATCAGTACCGTCAAGATAGAACCAATACCGTTTTTGATGCTTACCTCAATTACAATAAACTCTTTGGCAAAATAAAAAGCCGGGTAGATGTAACCGCCGGTTATTCGTATAATAATTTTTTAACAACGAACTATTTTTACGCCAGTTACAATGCGCAAGGCGTAAAATATCCCAATTCCGATCCGGCATTTCCATTTGATAAACCCGAAAACAGTTTGGTATCTTTCTTCGGCAGGTTAAACTATACGTTTAACGATAAATACCTGCTTACCGCTACCATCCGCCAAGATGGCTCCAGCCGCTTTTCCGGCGACAATAAATGGGGCATGTTTCCATCGGTAGCGTTGGCCTGGAAACTAAAGGACGAAAAGTTTTTGGCTTCCAGCAAAGTGGTGTCCGACCTTAAACTGAGAATGGGT
>JAYUOV010000089.1:0-1998 GCA_043760535.1 Chitinophagaceae bacterium | reverse complement strand
CGCAAGAATTATTTTGTTCGCCGATACCTAAAAAAACCTATTCCAAACCAATCATAAAATTGAAAAGCGTTCCAGTTTATAGGGGGTTGACCCAATCAGCAGACCCTAATTACATTGTTTTTCTTTTGTTAGTTGCTTTTTATTTCGCGGAGCCCACCATAAATAATAATAGCCTAAGAAAATAATTCCCATCACAAAGGGAATCACAGCCAAATGTTTGTAGGTGATGTTTCCGGTTACAATGGCTGTATCAAAACCCAAAAATTCGCTCAGCATCCAGTAGCTGTTAGCACAAATCCAAATACTGATGGCGGCATTGTGGCAAAGTTCCGAAACAATATGCCGAGTTCGCCATGCAATTATGATGGAGATGATTAGTGTGGGAATAATCATGACAATGCCAATAGGTTTCCAAACTAGGCACCAAGCTAAATCTTTAAACAACCAGAAAACAATGTGTAGGTTTTCCATCATGCGGTAGCGGATGGGGATATTATAATTGGCTTCTGTGGTTGGCTCCATGCGTACAAAGTTTTATTGGGTTGAAAATTTTTTACAATGCTAATTATTTATGTTGGCCTATCGGCTCAAAACTTTTTCGAAGCGATTAATATCTATATCGGCTTGTAACGGTACTTGGGCCGATAGATGCCTTACAAAATGATGTGCAAAAAACGGAGCCAGCGATACGCCCTTGGTACCCATACCATTAAAAATGCCCACCCGCTTTTGTGCCGGATAAAACCCAACAAATGGCCGACGCTCTATTGTAGCAGGTCTTATTGCAGCCAAGTGATCTATTATTTTAAATGGCATTTTACAAAAAGATTGTAGCCATGCAGTGGCCTGCTGCCGAAATATTGTAGTAGGTAAATGATCATTAAATTTCCATTGGTAGGTACTTCCAATCCAGTACAGACCTGGTTTCCATGGTACCAGGCTCATCCCTTTTTTAAAAATATGGGTAGCTGGTAAGTCTGGTATTTCGGCAATTAATGCCTCACCTTTATTGGCAGCAAAAGGCAGCTGTTTAAAATATTTAGATAGTGACGATGCAATGCCATTGCAATAAATTATTTGCTCGGCTGCTACATGCTGATAGCGAATTCCGTCGTTGGTTACCACCAGCTCTGTTTCATCAAATGTAGCTTCCATTAAGAGCTGTTCCTGTTTTAGATAGCTTCGCCAATTGTGCAGTAATGTTTGTACATCGGCCAGGTAACAAGGCGTTATTTGGCCGGCACCAAAATTGTAATTAAAATATTGCCGCCAGTTTTCTTTATCGCTTACAGCAGATAAGTATGTAGCATCTTCTGCTAGCCTTTTATTAAAAGCAATTTCAATATCAGGTGCCGAAAAAAAATCAAGCACATTGCACTGCTTTATTGTAGAAACGCCAGTAATGACGCCTGCTTTTGGCGTTTTAAAATTTCGGTAAGCATCTACAGCAAAGGGCATCACGTCGTCTATCATCCAGGTTTTTACAAGCCGCCTGCCAGTTACTGGGTTAATAATGCCACTAGCTATTTTAGAGGCCGACTGTATTTGTGGTGCATCTATTACAACAAAAGAAATACCCGCCTGTTTAAGATAGTAACTAAGCCATGTGCCGCAAAGACCCTGACCGATTATAATGATAGAAACTTGCATCTGGTAAATGTAACTTACTATATGATGTATATAACGCCTGCTTAAATTAAACGCCACCTTTTTTGTATAAAAATAGCTATACCAAAATATACATTACCAATATCTTGTACATGGAATACTTAAGTAATTTCAGCTGTATTTACCCTTGCAGATGGCACAAAAAAAATAATACTTTTAAGCTTTAAAAATGCAGAGTAGCAATTACCGCCTCGGGTTTTTACACGAATTTCTAAAACGCATATCATTAGCTTCTTAGATTCAAGTAATAAATGCAACTTTTAGAGTGGTACAATATGGCTTTATATTTTATCAAAGGATAAAGGGATTGCTCCCTTTTCCCTTTGAATG
>JAYUOV010000088.1:0-5590 GCA_043760535.1 Chitinophagaceae bacterium | reverse complement strand
AACACAGAAACTTTAGTGACTAATAGAGTGCCATGTACAACTAACTATTCAATGTAGTAAAATCATAAAAGTTAGTTTCCATACGATTGAGATATTTTTTCTTTATTCTGCTAAGTTATTTGCAACCCCAAAACAAAACCCTGCTAAACTTTTTTAATCTTCAAAACAGATTAACGTTCCCCCCCAAAATCCACACCCCATTTAAGTTTTCAACACCCGCTTACATATTAGCCTTTTTTATGTTAGGTTTTTTGATTTACTAAACTTACTAAAAAGTGTGTTTAAACAGCTTTGAGATTAAAGGATTTAAAAGTTTTTCCGATAAAACCATCATCAATTTTCCGCACCGGTTCGTCTCTTCACTATAGCCTTAAACTTGACGATTAACTATTTAAAAATCAATTAAAAAGAAGTAGAAAAAGGCATCGGAAGCTAACAATACGGTTGTAAAATCGACAGTTTGATTGAAAAAATCACAAAAGTGATGTCTGAAAGCGAAATTTTACGGATAGTAAAAGAGACTGGCTTTGTAATTCGGGAATCAAAAAAAGTGGCAGCTATCGGCTTTTTTGCAATGTTGTTATTCGACCAGTTACAGCTTGACAATCCCAGTTTGGAACAACACGCCTTGCTTTTAAATGAAACCGATGGCATAAAGATTAGCAAACAAGGGCTCAATAAACGCATCAACGCTACTGCTGTGGCTTTCATAAAAATGATTTTTGAGGCTTATTGGCGTTGCCAAATCGACCACGATTCTATACCCAAACATTTAAAAACAAAGTATACTGCTATAAGAATTCTTGATTCTACGGAGTTCAAATTATCAGATTCATTGGCTGCTGTTTTTCTAGGCTACAGTTCTAAAAGTGCTGCATCCTGTGCAGCTATACAATTTGAGTATGACATTATCAGTAAAAAGATATGCAACCTGAGCTTTGGCAATGCTAAACAATCTGATAAAACATACGCAGATGAATGCATGCAAAATATTAATGAGGGAGATTTAATAATTCGGGATTTGGGATATTACAGTATCGGTAGTTATAAGCAAATTGAAGATAAAAAAGCTTACTTTAAGGGCCGTCTCAAATCGCTCATCAAAATATACGAAAAGCTAGATGGTTAGTATCTGGAACTGGATTTAAAAGCTTTAATATAACGAATTAAAAAATGTACAAGTGGAAACTTTGATCAGACAGTTTACGTTGGTACCAAAGAGAAAAAGAAGATACGATTATTGGTATGGCTTTTAGATGAAGATGCCCAAAGGAACCGCCTTGCATAGAAAAATGCCAAGAAAGGAAAAACAAACAACCAACCATGATATTTTATGGAGTATGCTATACGTATTTGTTACCAATATCTCGACGGCAGAAATAACGGTTCAGGAAGCATACGAGTTATATAAAATCCGATGGCAGGTAGATTTGATGTTAGTGACATGGAAGAGCATATTAAAATTAAATGTGGTAAGAAAAATGAAGGCTGACCGGCTAAAATGTTACTTATACACCAAACTACTGCGGATACTGTTTTGTTAGGATATTACCGCTATATCTGAACCCAGTATATGGTTCAATCAAAAGCGATTGATAAGCCTTTACAAGTGCTTTGCAATATTAAAAACCAAAGCAAATGAGATTAGAGACTGTTTGTTTACAAGAAGTGAAAAGTTAAAAGAGTGGGTTGTAAAGATGGCTGGTTATTTTGGAGATTATGGTTTGAGGGAAAATAAAAAAGAAAGAAATAATATTGCAGATATTTTGCAATACGAGTAATTAAATAAAATAATTATGATATACACAAATACAAAATAGTAAACATTACTATCATGAAAAAGAAAGGCGGTTTTTCAAAAAAAAAATTAAAAAATGAAAAAAGAAATTGTAGGCCATGCAGCAGTGCATGGTTGTGTCAAATCGTTAAGTTGACGGCTATGGTGAGAACACCCAACAACGGCGGTGACATCTACAACTACGTTAGGAATTTTTAACCTACATAATCACATCCTATTTATATCCTTCAGAAAATAAAGTATTTATAAATAAAAGTGGTTAATGTTGCACTTTAATAAGCCTTACATAAATATGCAGCTGAATTTGTGTATGAAAAATTCTCTTTTTCCAACTGCTTATCAGGCCAACTTTGGTTGCTGAGAAAAATAATAAAAGTTTAAAAAAAATACATTATACTCAATGGGAATAGGTCAAAATTAACACGTTTTCGGTTTCATGTGTGTATTTTATGCTAATTCTTTTAATACCTAAATTATAAAATCAAATCTCAAGAATGAAAAAAAACTACTCAGAAAGGCAACATTTTTAATGATTTCCTTTGCAACTTTTCAAACAATTTCTGCATCGGCACAAAGCGTAGCCGAACGAAACAAGATTATCTCTGAATACGAAAAAGAAGCTAAAAAAACGATTAAAGACAAGGGTGTAAATGTAGCAGCTTCAGGTTTTAATGGATTAGAATTATTATTAGAAAAAGCCAAAAAAAATGACAATGCTAGAAAACAAAGGATTAAAGAATATTTAATCAAAAATCCAAATAAAAAACAGGATTATGAAGCTAATGGTATAGCCTACCATGTAGAGGACATAAATTCGAACGGATCTCCACAAATTATAAGCACAAAAAATCTTGAAAGTGCCAACTTAATTAAAACTTCATCATTATACAATGGTAATAGTTTAGGTGTTAATATACAGGGCCAAGGCATGACAGCAGCCATTTTTGATGGTGGCTTGATACGAGCAACTCATGAATTGTATCAAGGCAGGGCAGTAGATAAAGAGCCTATGGGCACTCCAGCTGGCACTATTGGTGGCACTAATCACCAAGCCCACGTTACAGGAACTATTATTGGTGGGGATATTGCTACAAACCGCTCCGCTAGGGGTATGGCATTTAATGCGAATGCATGGTGTTATAATTGGGATGGGGTGCCTGCTAAAGCCACTGCTTACGCTCAGGCTGGTCACCTGGTCTCAAATCACAGTTATGGCCCAGGTAATAAAGACGAAGAACTTTGGTTTTTTGGCGCTTACACAAATGCGGCAGCAGTTCAAGATGAGGTTATGGTAAATAGCCAAAAATATCTGCAATGTTGGGTCGCTGGTAATGAGCGACAAAATAATAATAATAGAGCTTTAACTATTTGTCCAAGTAATGGATGCGGAAATAAGGATGGGTATGATATAATGACGGGTGGATGTGTAGCCAAAAACATTTTGAATGTAGGTGCTGTTACTTCTACTGGTGCTATGAGTAATTTTAGTAACTGGGGTCCAACAGATGATGGCAGAATTAAGCCAGATATAGTAGCAAAGGGAGTAGCGGTAACATCTAGTTATTCAACAACTGATAATACTTATAATACTGGAAATGGAACCAGCTATGCTTCACCAGCAATTGCGGGTACCGTTTTGGTGTTGCAACAATTACACAACTCCACACATAATTTTTTTATGGACGGCTCTGGTGTTAGAGGTTTACTTTTACATACTGCCACTGATTTGGGTCAAGCAGGCCCGGATTATCAATTTGGTTGGGGTTTGGCCAATGCCGAAGTTGCAGGTTCAACTATCATCACCTCAAATTCTACATTTGGCACACACAATACAACAGCCAAAATAAAATTAGAAACTAGTAACCCCACTTCTGGCTCTCCATTAATATATACCGTAAAGGCAAAGGGAGGTATTCCCTTATCCATATCTATTTGCTGGACAGATGATGCAAGCACTTCTTTGCAAACAATTGCAAATGGTATAGACCCTACAACTACTAACCTGATATATGATTTTGATATGACTGTTAGTGATGGTACAACTACTTATTACCCTTGGAGAGGTCCAGGTATGGCAAATCGTACTAGTTTGTCCATTAATTCAATGGGTACAAATGATGTAGATAATTTTGAAAGAGTTGATATACCAACACCTACCGTAGATGCCAATTATACAGTAACCATTACTAAAAAAGCATCTTCATCAGCTACAGCTAGAAATTTTACAATAATTGCAACTGGCCTCAAAAATTTAGCACCTGATTTGAGTTTTGCAAGTGCAACCAGTATTGCACAAGAAGCAAGTGGAACAGTGGCTGGATGTTTAAATTATACTGATTTCCCCTATACAATTACAGTTGCAAATGCTCCAGTAGGAGATGCAACAGTTACGCTTGCTATTGACAACGCAAGCACTGCCACCGAAGGAAAAGATTTTGACATAAGCACTAACGGAACATTTGGTGTTGGTGGTAGTAAAGTACTCACTTTTACAAATGGTTCTGTAGTAGCTCAGATATATACAATAAGGGTATATGACGATGCTATTGTTGATCCAAACGAAAGAATTAATTTAAGTTTCAGTACCTCAGGTGGCAATGCTATATTGGGTAAAATAGCTACAAAAAACATACTCACTATTAATGATAATGACAATGCCATCACCATTATTGGGCCTTCTGTTACACCAATAGGTGACGCCACAGGTTTAATTGCTGGTCAAAGTGGGCCTTTAAGTAATACTAATGCAGATTTAATGATGGATCATTATTTTCTAGCCTCCGAACTTTCAGCCGCTGGCCTTGTTGCAAATAGCCCAATTACAGGTGTTACCTTAAACATAGCAAAAAAGCAAACCGGAACACCACGTCCCAATTTTAATATCAGAATGGCACATACCTCTGACGTACCGACCACTACATCTACTTTTTTGAACCCATCTGGTGCAGGTTTTACAAGTTGCTACTCAATAGCTTCTTTGAATACTACGTCTGGTGACAATGCTTATCCGTTTACAAATAATTTTATTTGGAATGGTACAGATAACGTAATAATAAGGTATTGTTATAATGGTAATGTTGATTTTTCTAACACAGACTTTGACACTTACGAGAGTAAACCCAATGCTCTTGGTGTAGGTGTAAGATCAGTAGTTTTTAATTTCGAGCCGGCATCAGCAATGGTAGATGGTTGTAATTTACCAACAAGTTCATCTGCGTCGGCTCATGATAGACCTTTTACTAAATTTACCTATATCAAAAGTGGTACAGCTGTAGAAACAGTTGCAGCACAAACAAAAACGATTAGTGTTAAAACAGAAATTGGGAGATATGATTTTTACTCGCCAACTAACAAAATTATTGCTAGTGTAAGTAATACTTCGCAGGACGGTAATTGTACCATCGCTGGTATTGAATCAGCCGGGATTGGGTTTAGCGCATTTGGTACAGGTGAAAGAAGCAATAAAGTTTGGAAAATTACTCCTACTGATAATGTTGCAAGCAATAGTTATAACGTTTCTTTATATTTAACTACGGCTGAGCTTGCTGGGAAAGACCCTGCAACTTTAAAAATACTAAAATCAAGTGCCGCAAACGTAGCAGGAATGGATGTAAGCAATTCATTAACTGCTGCAACTACTTTTACCACAAATAGCGAATACACTGTATTTACTGCTCCATTCATAGGATTTAGTTTATTTAGTATTGGAACATCATCTGTAATATTGCCAATAAAATTAAATTCTTTTACCGGAAGAAATATCGAGAAAGGTAACGAGCTCAATTGGTATAC
>JAYUOV010000087.1:0-5599 GCA_043760535.1 Chitinophagaceae bacterium | reverse complement strand
CCGACACAGGTTTGGAACATACAGGTTTCAGATGTGTAAAGGATGTAAAACAAAAATAATTTTCTCTTACAACCCTAATACATGTTCAAATATTTTATTGTTTCCATCTCTTGCTTACTTTTTTTTTTAACAGCAAAAGCGCAAAAAAAAAATAACCGGCCGAATATTATTGTTATTCTGGCCGATGACCTTGGGTGGGCCGATTTAAGCTCGTATGGAAGTACTTTCAACGAAACTCCAAACCTTGATAAACTGGCCTTAAACGGCATTCGTTTTACACAAGGGTATGCTACCTGCCCTGTATGCAGCCCCACCCGTGCCAGTATGATGACAGGAAAGTATCCGGTAAAAACTGGTGTTACCGATTGGATACGGGGAAGGCAGGACAATGGTAAAGCCATGCCCTACGAAAAATTATTAGCACAGCCTACCGCATACCAATTAGCATTGGAAGAAAAAACAATCAGCGAATTTGCAGTACAGCACAACTATAAAACTTTTTTCGCAGGTAAATGGCATTTAGGAGAAGAAGAAAAGTATTGGCCCAATAATCAGGGCTTTGAAACAAATGTGGCTGGATGGAGCAAAGGCAGTCCATCTGGAAGGGTAAATGACAGCACTGGTGGCTTTTTTACCCCATATAAAAACCCAAAATTAAGTGACGGGCCTGCTGGTGAATACCTCACAGATAGGTTAACGGATGAATGTATTTCGTTTATAGAGCGGAATAAAAAATCTCCATTCTTTTTAATGTATTCTTTGTATGCTGTACACAATCCTTTGCAGGCACCGGCAACATTAATAAAAAAATATGTAGCAAAGCAAAAGACAAAAGATATAAATGCCAATGACCGGTTTGCAAAGGATGAAGATTGGATGAAGCATGAAAAAGATTGGAAAAGAAGACTGGTGCAGGACAACCCTGTATATGCAGCCATGATAGAAAATATGGATTGGAACATTGGCAGACTATTAGAAAAACTGAAGCAATCTGGTATTGATGATAATACATTGGTAATTTTTACCTCTGATAATGGCGGTTTAAGCACAGCGGAAGGAAGCCCCACAACAAATAGGCCGTTAAGGGCTGGTAAAGGTTGGTTGTATGAAGGTGGTATCCGAGTGCCATTAATCCTATTTTGGAAAGGTAAAATTATTGCAGGGTCGGCTTCTGATATGCCTGTAACAACTGCCGACCTTTATCCCACCATTGCGAATGCTATCAGCAATAGGTTTCAAAAAGATACAAGCCTAGACGGCGAAAATATTTTTCTGTTGTTAGCCAAACCAAAGGCAAACCAAAACCGAAAATTGTATTGGCATTATCCGCATTACAGTAATCAGGGTGGCAAACCAGGTTCTGCCATACGTGAAGGGAATTATAAACTCATCTATAATTATGAAGATGCCTCTTTGGAACTTTACGATGTAGTAAAGGATGTAGGTGAAAAACATAACTTAGCCAATACCCATATCCAAACAGCTAAAAGAATGAAACTGCATTTGTTTATCTGGCTTAAAAAAACTGCTGCACTGCTACCTAATAAAAACCCTGGCTATAAGCCAAGTACCCAATAAATATCTAAAGGGCAAGATGAATAAATAGACCAAACAACGCCATTTGGTAAGTGAATTTTAGCTTTAACAGAAATATTATAGTGGATGGATGTTGGGCTAGTAAAATTGCTGCAAAGAAAATTTTGAAAAAGAAATGGACTATTTTTTATAGTAAACAATCAATACCGATTGAACTAAATACCCCGTTTTTTTGGTTTACTAATTTACCCACTAGTTTATTTTAGTACGTTACTTAGTTTTTTAAATTAAAATCAAAAAAAATGATGCTTGTACTAAAACGAAAACTGCTATTTTATGGTGGCTTACTTAGCTTTTTGCTATTAGTAAGCCTCGCCACATTTTCACAAACAGTTACTGTAAGTGGTACTGTTGTTAATTCCGAAGTCGGTAGTCCTGTTTCTGATGTTTCGGTAACTGTTCAAGGTTCTGGAAAAGGAACCAAAACAGACAAAAAGGGTTTTTTTAGTTTAGTTGTATCCAGCAGCAAACCAGTACTTAATTTTAGTGGTGTTGGGTTTAAAAACTTTACATATAGGTGGGACGGTTTATCTGCTATAGAAATAAAGCTAGAACCTGTTGTTTCTGCCTTGCAAGATGTAGTTGTGGTTGGTTATGGGGTGCAGAAAAAAGTAAATCAGACAGGAGCCACGCAAACAGTTAAGTTCGATGATGCCGTAAACCAACCCGTTTCTAATGCTGGCCAGTTAATGTATGGTAAATTTTCGGGTGTGCAGCTTACACAGGGTAGTGGTTTGCCAGGTGCCGATGCGTCTAGCGTTGTTATTAGAGGTATTGGCACTTTTGGTAATAGTGCACCGCTTGTGGTAATTGATAATATTCAATACACAGGCTTAGATGCATTTAACAATCTGGCACCTTCCGACATTGAATCTGTATCGGTATTAAAAGACGCCTCGGCCAGTGCCATTTACGGTGCTAGAGGTGCCAATGGTGTAATTGTAGTAAACACAAAAAAGGGAAAAAGTGGATCGATGAGTGTTATCTACAACGGATACCTTGGTATGCAAGAAGTAACCGTGGTGCCTGAGTATTTAGACGCTGTTAATTATGCCACACTTAAAAATGAGAGAGATATTAATGTTAATGGGGCAAATGCACCAATCCGGTACTCTGCCGCCAGCATTCAATCAATCGTTGATGGCTCTAACCCCGACAGGTATGCCAATACCAATTGGGCAAACGAAATATTAGTATCCGCTCCTATCCAAAATCATTACTTAGCTTTTTCTGGCGGCAACGATAAAACTACTTACCGTGCTTCATTGAATTATTTGGGGCAGGATGCGGTGGTTAGGGGCAAGTTTAAATCGGATAGGTTTACCCTGAGCCTCAACCTTAATTCTAAAGTAAAAGACTGGCTTACCATTTCTAATGTAACCAATGCATATTGGTCTCAGTTTAAAGGGCCAACAGGTGGTGCTGGAGCTATCACCGGCGAAACTGGCATTATTAATCAATTCCAGCGATCGGCTCCTACTGTACCTGCTTATTATTCTAATGGAGAATACGGAATTGTAGATGGTTCTTACCTATTGGTTAATCCAAGTTTCCCTATTACCCACCCAGTAAGAAGGGGTTTTATTGGCGACAACTCTAATGATGAAATTAATATTGCAGATCGCTTTGGTGTAAAGGTTGATTTTACTAAACATTTATCGTTCGAAACAAGTGGTAGTGTAAATATTTACAACAGCAATTCGTCGGATTTTAACCCTACCAATAATACCTACGACTGGGCAGGAAATATTGTAGGCCAAAGTTTGGTGAACGTACTTAACAATAGCACCACATTTAATTACAGGTTACTTAACGAAAATTTGTTGAGATACGATCACAAATTTAACGACAAGCACGACCTTAGTGTTTTACTTGGTCACTCTTTAATTTATAACAGAAACGATGGTTTTGCAGGCTCCCTGAAAGCATTTCCTTCAAACGGCATACAGGAGTTTAACGGAGGTGGTGTGCTTGAACCAAATGTTACAGGAGGCGCTTCGGAAGAGGCTGTTCAATCATTTTTTGCAAGGGTAAATTATAGCTTTAATGGTAAGTACCTCTTAGAGGCGAATGTAAGAAGAGACGGCTCATCAAAATTTGGAGCCGATAAGCGTTATGGTACTTTCCCATCTGCATCTGCCGGATGGCGGGTAAGTGAAGAAAAATTTATGGCTAAATACAAATGGATTTCCGACTTGAAACTGAGAGGCAGCTGGGGTATTACTGGTAACGATAATATTGGTAATTACATCTTCGACCAAACCTATAATTCTGGCCTTGATTACTTTTTGGGCAATACCATAGTAGGTGCAGTGGCCATTACAAATTTGGCAAACCCCACTATTAAATGGGAAACTGTGGAGCAGTACGACATAGGCTTAGATGCCAGCTTCTTCCGCAATAGCCTTACACTTACGGCCGATTATTTTAACCGCCGGAGTTTTGATTTGCTGTATGGAAACTTCCCTATACCTTCTACAATTGGCGTTACCAACCTCGCTGCGCAAAATGCGGCCGACATGGTTAACAAGGGAATAGAAATAGCCCTTAATTATAGAGGAAAAATAAAGGCGTGGAATTATAGTATTGGTGGTAGCGTAAGTAAGTTTGCCGATAATAAAGTTACCGGGCTGGGTCCCAAGGGTATCCAAACCATTGGAGCTCAGAGTATAGTTACCATAGGCCAACCATTTAATGCCTATTATGGTTACAAGGTTAAAGGAATTTTTCAAACAGCTGCCGAAGTAGCTGCTGCACCTGTACAGTTTGGTAGTAACCGAACTGCTCCCGGCGACTTTCAGTACGAAGATGTTTCTGGAGTAGATGGTAAACCCGATGGCATAATAAATGCATCCGACAGAACAATTATTGGCAATCCATACCCAACAGTAATTTATAATTTTAATGGAAGCTTAAGTTTTAAGGGTTTCGATATAAATATTCTTTTTGAAGGGCTAAGTGGTTTAGATCGTATTCTTAACGATAATGGTCAGCTCCCTTTCGAAGGTGATAGAAACAATGTACTTTCTTACTGGAAAGATAGGTGGACACCTGCCAACCCATCCAATAAGCTACCAAGGTTAGGTGGTGCTAATAATGCTGTAGTTTCAACTTTTTATGTGCAGGATGCTTCTTACCTGCGATTGAAAACATTGGAAATTGGTTATGCCATTCCTGCAAGAATCACTAAACGAATTGGTATCGATAAACTAAGGGTTTATGGTGGTGCCCAAAACCTGCTTACTTTTACTAAAATGAAAAACTTTGACCCCGAAAGAGCAAGAGGTACTGGTACAGATCAGAACGTGCCACTTTACAGGGTATTTACTTTAGGTTTAAACGTAAAATTCTAAACTATATGAAAAAATTAATAACCATTATTTCCATTTTTTTATTATCAGGTTGTTCTAAAACATTTTTGGAAAGAAATTCGTTAGTACAAATAGGTGCAGTCAGTTTTTGGAAAAGTGAGCAAGATGCCATATTGGGTGTAAATGGCATTTACGATGTACTGCAGGATAGGATTTTGTACAGCGGTAACCTTAACGGAAATGCAGGGCTGCCTATGTATGACTGCTTTGGAGACAACATATATAATAATTACAAGTTCGAAGGTCCCGGTAATTTTATGATTGCAAACATAGACCAATCAGCCTCCATATTTAGCGATTTGTGGCGTTCATTGTACAAAGGCGTTGGCAGGGCAAATGTGGCAATAGAAAATATTGAGAAGATGACTGTTGCCCTGATACCGGATGCAAATAAAAAAGTGCTATTAGGCCAGGCGTTGTTTTTGCGGTCGCTATTTTACATGAACCTTGCGGTGTACTATGGCGATGTGCCATTAGTTTTAAAAGTACAAACAGTTGACGAGTCTTATGTTGCTAAAAACACTTACCAGGAAGTTTCTGCACAAGTAATAAAAGACTTGAAGGTGGCCATAGATATGCTGCCCGTTAGCTATCCTGCTACCCAATTTGGTTATGCCACTAAAGGGGCGGCA
>JAYUOV010000086.1:0-17020 GCA_043760535.1 Chitinophagaceae bacterium | reverse complement strand
TCCCGTAATGCTACGGGATTAAAAACGTTCGCCAATGTCGCTCCATCAGGGCACGGCTTTCGCTGGGTTCAAAAAAGAAAAGCTACCCAATCAAAACTTCGAGGGGTAAGGAGTTCTGATTGGGTAAAGCATTTAACTAATTATAATTTAGTGTAATTAGATTTTGTATAGTTTTTTTCTTCTTAAAGTTGCTAAACGTTCCGGTGATTGTGTATCCAAATATTCTTTTTTATAAAAACGACGCTATTCTATTGATGTCGGTTGGTTAAATAATTAATCAATCAACAATCGTTGAAGAGCAGGCTTCTTAAAAGGTGCTTTCAAATGTGTTTTTTAGCAGGTAACAGGGTACATAAAATGGCATTCATTTCTTCAAAAATAAAAACACCATTCTTACACTTAAAAAATGTTCAACATGAAAAAAATGTGCCTCATTTTTTTTGCTTTTGGCAACCTTATAATACATGCCCAAAAAAGCAAATCTAACTCATCAGAAAGAAAAGAGCATATTCTGGAAACCAAAAAGCTGTTAGCGGGTAGTAACAACAAAAGCGATATCGCTTTTGCTGTAAGCCGATACCACCAATATGCGAATGAGGGAAATACGGAAGCGATGCTGGAACTTGGCCATATTTACAAATACGGTATTTACGCAGAAAGAAACATCCCTGAAGCTATTTTGTGGTTTAATAAGGCTGCAAAACAAAATAACGCCGAAGCCTGGTATAACCTGGGTTCTATTTATAAAGAATCAAACGGCCAAACCCGGGATTTCGAGAAAGCATATCGCTGTTTCGAGAACGGGGCTAAGGGCGGAGACCTTCAAAGCATCTATGCACAAGGGTATATGCTCTTTAAAGGGTTAGGTGTTAAACAGGATTATACAAAAGCCTTTACACTCTTTTCAAAATCTGCTGAAGATGGAAACAGCGCCTATTTTTTAGGCCTTTGTTACAGGAATGGCTACGGTGTTACGGCTAATGAACAAACAGCAAAATATTGGCTAAACCTGGCAATCCAAAAAGGTAATTATCTCGCAAAATCAGAACTAAAATCATCGCCGGAAAATAGTAATGCTGATGCAGCAGGCCTTGCAGAAATGTATAAAAAAGTTAGCAATACCACTGGGAACGGTAATAATATGTATAAAAGACTGGATAACGTACCATCCAGCTTTTTAGCAGGTAAGTATTCCGGCCACATAATAAGATACGACTGGAGTGGCAAACACGCCATTAATAGCAGCACCCTTGCACTAGACCTGGCGTATACAAATGGTACCCTTACAGGCACATGGAGAGAAGCCGATACCCTTACAATACCATTAACAGCCCTTGCAACCCCTAATTCACTCTTATTTAAGGATATGGAATATGCTAAAAAGGACCATTACAGTCCGATTAAAGCAATGCCCTACCGCTTTGAAAATGCCAAAATTACCTGGGTAAAAAAAGATGGTGAAACCATGTTGCAGGGCAACATAAGTATGTTCTCGGTAAAAAGAAATGAACCTGATAAACCTATTAACATTTTTCTAAAAAAGACCGCTGATAATAATGATGATACCACATCTATTAATCTTGTAAACGAAGACGGTTCTTCTATTTTACTAAACAATAATATTATGGCGTTCCCCAATCCCTTCGATGACGTTGTAACACTCAATTTTAAACTAATTTCTAAAGCACGGGTGGTTACCAAACTACTTACTGCAGATGGTAAACTATTATACAGAAACGATGCTGGTGTACTACAGCCTGGCTATTACTCCTTGCCTGTAAAGCCAGCACAAAAGCCAGATGCCGGATTATACCTGCTACGCCTGGAGTATGGTAATTATTCAAAAACAATCAAGATTGTAAAACGCTAACACACCAAATACATTATTATGAAAAAAATAATATTAATACTCATACTGGTAGTAAATATTTTTCCGGTATTTGAAAATGGCACCCCGGCTCTCCAATCTGCCTCAAAAGCTTATTCCCAATCAGCCAGGCAATTTGGTAAATGTTCAAACCCCGGAGACTGTAAAGAGGGCTTCTTTGCCAAGTTAAAAAGAATTTTAGGTGATATATTTCACTTTTATGAGGAAGAGGTACAAACTATTATAAGCCATAGCGGAGAGGATGAAGCTTACGGAGGAGGAGGCGGTACTGGGGAAACAAGAAGAAACTATTCCACATCGAATACCGGATCGTTTGATTGGGGGCTATTTACCGGTACCGGTATCTATTATTATAACCCGCCACCCGGCACTTTTACCCCTGCACAACTCACCATAATAAGCCGTCTTGGATATATATTTGATGAGTATGAACTATTAAACCCCGGTATGAATACGGGTATTACTGAAACGGGGTTTAATGTTACCTATAACGGAGGTGATACAAAATTTTATAATGGTGGTACAATAACCGTGCCCCAGGAAAGTATTACAGGAGTAGAGATGACCCTGAATTATGACGGGGAAATTGTTACCGACCCAACAGTGCCGGTAGATTTTATTGCAGATCCAAATAGCCTTTTGCCTCCAGGGAGTTATACATGGTACAAAGATGGCGTACTCGTTTCCTACACTCCGATAGTTACCCTGCCAAACACGCCGGGGAAGAGCCATATACAGGTTAAAAGGGGAAATAATGAAACGGTGTTAGATATTGAATTGGAGATTTATCAATCGTCATATGCAATTGTCTCTTCTACAAAAAAGTATGTAACTCCGGGTGGTACACCCATTATGCTTGATGCAGGTACAAAAGTAGTGCACTATAATCTGGATAGAGATGTATTTACTAACGGCGCCATCTATGGTTTTGTAACGCCACAGGGCAAAGAATACATTTTTACAGAGTCAAATAATTACAGTAATTCAACCAGCAGCACCGCACATTACGATGGTTGTTATGAAGTGGTCAAAACCCCAACCGGCATTAAAAAAATCGATAAAAATTCACCATACAATTTTGTTGATAGCAACTATCCCACGATAGTAGATAAAAAAGTAAGGGTGGTTAGATTCAAAAAAATAAAAGTAAACGGCGAATGCCAAATAATTGAACAGGAAGTAGATTATATCGTAGGCGCAGCTACCCCGCTTACAGTTTCGTCTGGTACAGTTGATCAAAACGAAGATATTGAAAACGCTGTAGTGATTTTTTCTCACCCACCTATTACTGTAAAATGTCCTTCTGAAGGACTCCCTTCGGATGATCCGATAAGGCTTGATAGCTATTTTAAGAATAATAAAGAACGCCTCAAAACATTTTTAGATCAATCTACAAAAAACAGTGTCAAATTCTTTCTTTTCGACTGTGCCACAGGAAAAGTAAAAAATACGATAGATAAAACAACTGCATCCACCTTGGATGCAATACAACAGGATGCTGCTACAGACCAATTTAACAACAAAACTTTTACTGAGGATATAGCCATAAAAGGCTGTATAGAAAATGGTAAATGGAAATACGAAGTAGCATACAAACCTGGCATGTCAGTACACCCCAAAGTAGGCTCGCAACTACAGCAAGTAAAAGACGAAATAAAAAACCAGGCCGACGATGAAGTAAAAAAACTTGGAACCCCTGGCCAAAAGAATAGTGGTGAGGTTGTTAATGTAGAGAATGGCGAAAAATTCTACAAAAAAAGTATGGATTTTCTGGAATCTATTGCAGCTATTTACGATGTTGGTAAAGACATTATAAGTACAGGAGCCCTTCCAAAAAAAGTATGGAATGGCGGCAATGGTAGTTCAGGCATCGATGCCAATGCAAAAGCTGAATACGATAAGAGCCCCTTTAACGCCCCTTCGTTAATTAGTGGTGCCGCCGACCAACTGATAGACGAAGTAACTGGCATAGTACAGTTGGCAAAAGCAGGGATGGAGGTAGTAAGACATCCCAAAGAGTCTGCTGAGGGTTTATGGAAAAGTATAAAATCACTTAATGGGGACAAAGTAAAACAAATGATTAGCAGTGTTAGCGGCGCTGCAGAATATACGGCCGGTGGCGACCGTGCTAAGCATCAGGCAGGTATGCACTCTGTACAGGCAGCCATGATTATACTAGGCCCTGTTAAAGCACTTACAAAAGGAAAAGATGTACTGGATGGTGCCGGCAAAGGCATAACCGATGTACAAAAATTTATACCCGATGGTACCACCGGCCACCCAAGTGCCAATGCCTTAAAAAATGCAGCGGATAATGGGAAGGTGGTAAAGAAGATAGACGATGATAAGGTGCTGACTCAGAACGTTGAGGGTGGACAAAATTATACAGTGGGTGTTGAAAAAAATGGCAATGATGTAAAAGTGTATAAAGTAAAAGATGATGAATTAGTTGACCATAGAACCGGTACTAGTTATTCTGCTGATGATATTGCGGAAAGTGCAAAAGATATTGATAAACCGAAAACAGTAACCACAGTTAATGGAAAGCAGCAAATAGAAACAGATGCTGGGGGAACAGGGTCATGGAACAAAGAATTGAATAACCCTAAACCGGATGCAGAATATAGGGTTAAAAACAATGGAGCAACTCCGCATAAATATACCACAGATGGAGCCGGCCGTATAACCAATGTTGAAGCAGATCTTAACCTCAGCACAAGAAGTCGTAATGGATATCAACAATCTGTAAAATGCAAAGGAGCAAAAGACGGAAATCCTACTGATCATGGAGGGCATTTAATAGGAAGCCGTTTTGATGGTGCTGGTGAACAAATTAATTTGGTTCCAATGACATCTAACCTAAATTTGAGCCAATGGAAAAGTATGGAGAATAGTTGGGAGAATTTACTACAACAGATTCCACCCAAAAACATAAAAATAGAAATCAAAGTGATATACGATCCTAATGTAATCCCTCCCAGCAAACGGCCTATTGGTTTTGAAGTTATAGAGTTTGTCGACGGACAGCAAGTATTGCCAATAAAAAGGTTTAACAATTAATGTAACTATATGAATAAGAATGAAATTATTAAGGATATTACATCTAATGCAATATTGAACTCAAATGAAGCAGGCAAAAGAAAAATATTACTAAAGATGACTTTCGCTGACAATTATTACGATATTGGTTTTTGGGATGCTGTTTCAAATGAACCTTTACCTCTAATTGAAATTGACTTTTTTGAAGGTAGAAAAATTCAACAAGTATATGAGACTAATCTAAATTCTGATGAAAGATTCAATAGAATTGAAATTTGTTTTGATGAAAGTATGAATCCTATTATGAATTTTATTTGGGACCAAGCTTTTTACGATGCAGATGTTGAGATTAATAAAAAACTTAAAAAGAAAAAATGATGAAGCAGTTGTTAGCTAATAATGGGACACCACAAGCTATCGAAGTCAAGCACACATTATCAAAAGCAGGAGTAAGTTTAGATACCTCGTCTTTGACATTAGACAAAGCAATTTTTGAACTCAATAAAGTAGTTACCTATAAGGATGACCCGTTATGGGACGGAGGTTCTTATTCAATAAAGAAAAATCAAGATGGATGGAGCGGCGATGCCGACCTCTATTTGTTCGACTCAATTGAAAGCAAAGAAAAAAACTGGGAGGCTGATCAGGTAAGTTGTAATCTGGAAATTACAAAGGAAATGCAACAGTTGTTCCTTTACATACAAGAGCAATACACAAAAATAAACGCCTCGGTAATCTACGACACATTGTTTGTAACCGTTCAACGGGATGGAATAAGGTATGTAACCAATTTTGAGCTGGAAGGTGAGGAGGTGTACCCAACGGCGCCGCCTCAACCTGAAACAATCAATGCAGCATATCTGTGTCAAAATTTGCACAACTGCCTGGCACATAATGCACCAGACACCTACAAATGGGTATGGGAGCTTCTGAAAAGAACGCAAACCTCTGATGGCAAAACACAAATGGAAGGTGATTTTTATTATTCGCTACAGGAAGATAAAAGCAACCCTCAGCGACTAGAGCCAGGAGAGTATGTTTATATGTACAATGTATCGGAGCGGCTTTTTGATGAATTTTTTGCAACTGACACAAATGGGTGGAGCGAAATTGCCCTGTACTTTTCCAAAGAGGGAAAAGCATCTTTCAAGATTTTAAAAAAGTAAAGAAATATTTTAATCAATGCTTAAATCCTGGTTCATCATCATTTCTTTTGTTATTTCTTTTGGCAACAGTTATAGCCAGCATAAGAATTTTATAAATATCCCATACCGGTATAAAAAGCTCTGGGGTTATTGCGACACCTTGGGCAGAATCCAGGTAGCTCCAAAATACGATTCAGTTTTGCCTGGGTACCCGGGTGATTTTCTATATGTATATAAAGGAAAAAAGCAATCAATGCTGGATGCAAATGGGAAGCTCATTATCACTTCTTTTGATACCTACGGGCATTTTGGGGTACGAAACGGTCTTCAGTATCTGAGTAAAGAGGTGTATAATTTTTGGGTAATAAACAATGGAAGGGCAGGCGTTATAAATACAAAAGGCGATACAGTAGTGCCTCTTATTTATGATAAGCTTTATTATAACAACGATTATAATTTGCGGAAGACTACAGTTATTGGGAAACTAAAGGACACTTATTACTTAATATCTTTTTCTGATAAAGAAGTGGTAAAAATCACCTCACCTAGTTATAAGGCACTAACGGTAGGGGAATTGGACCTGGATACGCCACCAGACCTAGAAAAAATTGACCAAGCGTATGGGTTTCTTGAAATGGATCATATGCTGGATAGTGTAAAGTTGAAGTTTCAATTTGATTCGATGGTAAAAATCTCTTCTAGCGATTTTCAGTACGATGAAGGGGAATTCCCTTTCTATAAGGTGTACAAAGGCAAAAAGGTAGGACTTTGGAATAAGGATCATTATGTAGCGCCCCAATACGACGATATTGTAAGATTCAACCCTCTAAACAAGTCCATTATTGTGAGGCGCGGTGCTAAATACGGGGCTGCCGATAGTCAAGGAAAGCTAATTTTACCTTGTGTTTACGATGAAATACGCCATTACTCTACGTGGAGCAGTGTATTTATTACAAGGGTTGGCAACAAATACGGTGCTGCGGTGCCAGGTAGTATTTACCCTAAAATTAAAAATCGGTACGAAAAAATTAGTTTATCTGCCGTGGTAGATATAAGTGAAAACAGAGTATTTTCTGTTTTTAAAGTTAAGCTGAATGGCAAGGATGGTTATGTTGGAGAGAATGGCATTGAGTATTTTAAAGACTAGAACTACTACTTTGATTAATGAGTTTTTTAGAAGGCATCAAAGGTTGGATCGAAATAGCCCTATACTTTTCTAAAGAAGGGAAAGCTTGATTTAAGGTGATAAGAAAATAAATTCTGATTTTTACTAGTTGAAAAGCCACCACCTGTAACAAGGCTGGTGGCTTTCAACTAGTAGATTGTTTTAAAAGCAGAATAATATGAGCTTTAACCCACAAGCCGAAGCGGCATTTGTCAAAATATCTTTTGTTCAACGAATAGTTGAACTTAGCAAAAGGTTTTCGAATTATGATCAAAGGATGGAAAAATTTGATAAAAAACAGATATTATATATTTTAAACAAATTGGGCTATGATTTTAAATATGTAGACAGGAGTTTTCTTTATAAAGCATCTATTTCAGATAGCGTCATAGCCCATGTAATATTTGATTTAAAGTATGGAATTTTCTTAACCTATTTTCTTATATCGGTAAATGGCGTTTTTATAAACTTAGATTCTGGTAATTTGGCATTTATTTACAGACACTTGATTGGAGATAAGGAAGCTGACATCACTGCACCTAACTTTAATAATTATGAAGATTTTGAGGAAATATCAAAATCAATACTCTCTATTTACGAAGATTTCAAAACTGAATTTTTGAAACAAATGGTTAATTAAATTATTTCAGAATACTTAAACTAAAAACAATGGGCTTCAATGTACAAGGCGTTGCTTGTTCAAAGCAATACGAAAATGCAGGATTACTCTTACAGGATATTGGTATTTTTAAAGCTATTCAGTCTGGTTCGGATAATTTTGAAAATGCAACTTCATCATTTATAGATGAATCTGCAATATGTATTACAAATGTTGGCACAGGAACTATAATTACGATAGGTTCAGGTATAGCTATAGATACGTTACAATCAGACAAAATTTCTGCAGGTGGCAAAGCTTTACGGTTTATGATTGGAGATACCTCAAGCGTTTATGCTCTTGAATATTTTATTAACGGGCAGGTTGTTAGAGAATTAATTAATGCTGAAGGAAACATATTTAATGATTCAGGTATGCCTCTTGAAATTGAGAACAGTACTGAAGACACTTCGGAAATCATTTTCGCTTTAATTGGAGAAATTACAGGTACCAACTTTTGGTAAATAGAACCCGACCATCTGAGTGTCGTTTATAGTGTAGTACCATCCTAAATATATTCTCCTTTTTTATTATTCCACATGTTTGGCACTTTGCTTTCATGTGGTTTTTTTGTTCACATAACCCAAACTCAAGCCACCTGACTCCCGGCCGGTGCTGTTTCATTATTTGGTTTACCATTACAGCAATTAAAAAAAGAGAGAAAGGATAAAAGATTGCAAAATGGCTAAATTTATTTAATAAGTAGCAAGTAGGCTCAAGGATGCCAAAATAGGCGAGATGTTGGCGCAAGACTCATAAAATGTGCAGGAATGTCTGGATGTAGGGGCTTGGCTAGCTCTTAATCCGCCTAATCTTGTATTAATCCTGGTTATATTTGCCCTCCTTCTAAAAAAATACAATCAGTGGAAAAAGAACGAGTATTGAGCGGCATCAGGCCTACAGGAATGCTGCACTTGGGCAACTATTTTGGCGCCATGCGCAATTATGTGCGGATGCAGGACGAATACAACTGCTACTTTTTTGTGGCCGACTGGCATGCCTTGACCACATTAACAGATAGCAAAGAATTACAAAGCAGCGTACACCGTGTTATAGCCGAAAATATTGCCTGCGGACTGGACCCTGACAAAGTATGCCTGTATGTACAAAGCGATGTGCCAGAAATAGCCGAGCTGTACCTTTACCTCAATATGCTGGCCTACAAAGGCGAACTGGAAAAAACAGTCACCTTTAAAGAAAAAGTACGGCTGCACCCAGAGAATGTAAATGCCGGACTGCTTACCTATCCGGTATTACAGGCGGCAGATATAATCATTCACCGTGCCACCAAAGTGCCTGTGGGTAAAGATCAGGAGCAGCACCTGGAAATGGCCAGGAATTTTGCCCAGCGTTTTAACCACCGCTATGGCGATATATTGCCAGAACCACATGCCTTTAATTATGGCGGCGAACTGGTGAAAATATTAAGCCTAGATGGCAATGGTAAAATGAGCAAAAGCGAAAACCAGATGAACACCTTATACCTGGCAGATGATGATGATTTGATCCGCAAAAAAATAATGAAGGCCAAAACCGATGGCGGCCCTGCCGAACCTTACAGCCAAAAGCCGGATTTTATTGAAAACCTGTTTACCCTGATGCAATTGGTAAGCGGCCACGATACGCTAACCAAATTTCAGCAGGATTACAACGATTCATCGGCGGGCAATGTGCAGATACGCTATGGCGATATGAAGAAGCAACTGGCTGAGGATATGGTGCATTTTATAACACCCATCCGCCAAAAAGCCGCCGACCTGCAAAACGATAAAGCCACACTGGGAAAAATAATGAAAGAAGGAAAAGAGAAGGCCCGGGAAAGTGCCGATATTACCATACAAATGGTGCGGAAGGCGGTTGGGGTGAATTATTATTAGTAATCAATTGTCATTGAGGTCATTAGTCAATAAGTCAATCGGTCGTACGGTCATTGGGGGATAATGGGGGTGGTGCTCGGAGGCCGTGGTTGGTGTCCTCACCAACCACTGAATTGGAGACTGGTATGCATTGTTCTATTATACCTGATAACCAACATTCATCCGCCGCATGTGGTTGGTGAGGACACCAACCACGGCATCGCAGCCCCTAAATTCTTCGTGTACCTTTATCCCTTTGTTCTTCGTGGCGAAAAAAACAAATCCTTTCTTTCATAAAATTTTGATACTTTGAACCGCCCATTTATTTGGGGCAATAATCAGCATCTTTAACTTAGGAACATCTCCATTTTTATGGCAAAAGCAAAAAAGCCCAAACATATAGCCGTGGCCGGAAATATAGGCGCAGGCAAAACCACCCTTACCGAAATGCTGAGCAAGCATTACCGCTGGATACCACAGTTTGAAGATGTGGACCACAACCCCTACCTCAACGATTTTTACGAAGAGATGCCGAGGTGGAGCTTTAACCTGCAGATATATTTTCTCAATAGCCGCCTTAACCAGCTTCTGGAAATAAGCCGTGGCACCGAAACCGTAATACAAGACCGTACCATTTACGAAGATGCCAACATATTTGCCCCCAACCTACACGACATGGGCCTAATGAGCAAACGTGATTTCGACAACTATTACAAGTTCTTCGAAACGCTGAAAAGCATGGTGCAGCCGCCAGATTTAATTATTTACCTAAAAGCCAGCGTACCCACTTTAGTAGGCCAGATACAAAAACGTGGCCGCGAATACGAAGAAAATATCCGCCTGGATTATTTAAAAAAACTGAACGAACTCTATACCAAATTTATAGAAGGCTACCACGAAGGCCCGGTACTTATAATAGATTGCGACAAAAATAAATTCGCCGAAAATGAAGAACATTTTGGGGAGGTCATTAGCAAGATAGATGCGCAGTTGTTTGGGTTGTTTTAAAAAAAATAGCTCCAGTTAAAGAAGTCATTTTATACAAACTTGGCTTCTTTTTAGTTAAGAAAGTTTATGGCCAAACACCGAACAGTAAAAGAAAAATGGGGGCGGGGAGCAAAGCTGGTAATGGCATTCATTTTTGTATTTATTATGGCAGTGCTTTGCAATGGCCTAATTGATATTTATGTTCGATACAATGGTGAAGAAAGACTGGCTGAGGTATCTCAAATTTTTATTTGTAAAAGAAAAAAGCCCTCCATTAAAGTTCGTTTAGATGAAATAGAATACAGCCTTAGAATTACCAAATCTGATTGCTTTAGTGGTAAGTATCGGGTAGGGCAAAAAATTAGGGTATTAAAACATCGGTACTTCGATCGAGTAGTTTGGCCAAATAGCAGGCCACTGATACTGGTTGGTTTTATTTTTCTTGTAATGGTAGCGGTGTTTTTTTATCATCGGTATGAGTATAAAAGGTGTTTAAAACCGCCCGGCGTTTAAAGAAATCAGGTTTTTAAAACCTTACTTCTTTGGTTAATGAAGTCAGTTTAATACCCCGGTTTGCCTCACTCACCGCCAAACCTTACTTTTGCAGTGTTCACAATTATTTAATGGGAGGTTGTTCAATGCCAAATAGTAGTAGCTAACCTGAACGGAGCGTCGCCAATGTCGCCCCAGAGTAGTACTGGCCCATGGCTCCAAAAAAATTAATATACCCTTGAACCTTCAAATCATAAACCGCAAATCATAAATCATAAATCAAACTATGGCCGACATTTTTGAAAAATTAGTGAAGCACCAGGGCCCGTTGGGGCAGCACCGTGAAAGGGCACATGGCTATTTTGCATTTCCTAAGCTGGAAGGCGAAATTAGCAACCGTATGGGTTTTAGGGGTAAGGAAATGATTGTATGGAGCCTGAATAATTATTTGGGCCTGGCCAACCACCCCGAAATAAGAAAGGCAGATGCAGATGCATCGGCCGAGTTTGGACTGGCCATGCCCATGGGCGCCAGGATGATGAGTGGCAACAGTAACCACCACGAACAACTGGAACGTGAATTGGCAGCTTTTGAGAGCAAGGAAGATTCGATACTGATGAACTTTGGCTACCAGGGAATTATGAGCGCCATTGATGCGGTGTGTGGCCGCCACGATGTAATTGTGTATGATGCCGAAAGCCATGCTTGTATTATAGATGGCCTAAGGCTGCACACAGGCCACCGTTATGTGTTTAAACACAACGATGTGGAGGACTGCGAAAAGCAACTGGAACGTGCCACAGCATTAATAGAAAAACAAAAAGCCGGCGGTATTTTGGTAATTACCGAAGGCGTATTTGGCATGGCCGGCGACCAAGGTAAACTTAAAGAAATAGCCGACCTTAAAACCAAATACGATTTTCGCCTGATGGTGGATGATGCACACGGTTTTGGTACATTGGGTGCCACAGGTGCTGGTGCCGGCGAAGCCCAAGGCTGCCAGGATGCGATAGATTTATACTTCAGCACATTCGCCAAATCGATGGCTAGTATCGGAGCATTTTTGGCGGGGCCAAAGGTGATTATCGATTTTATTCGCTACAATATTCGTAGCCAGATTTTTGCCAAAAGCTTACCCATGCCGCTGGTAATTGGTAATCTTAAAAGGCTGGATATGCTCCGCAGTATGCCCCAACTAAGGGAAAATCTATGGGACAAAGCCACCAAGCTACAAGCCGGATTAAAAGAGCGTGGTTTTGATATTGGTAAAACCGATAGCGTGGTAACGCCTGTGTACATGAAAGGAACCGTGGAAGAAGCCACAGCCATGGTGATGGACATTCGCGAAAATTACCACATCTTCTGTAGCATAGTGGTGTACCCCGTAATACCCAAAGGCCATATTATTTACCGCCTAATACCTACCGCCGCTCATACCGATGCGGATATAGTAGAAACTCTAAAAGCATTTAGCGAAACCAAAATAAAACTAGAAGCCGGTGTATATAATGTAAGCCAGGTGCCGGATATGGCTGATAAAGCCACAATGTAGGGGTAACCCTTGCGGTTGCCCCAAAGGTTCAAGGTTCAAGGTTCAAGGTTCAAGGTTCAAATTGTGAGACGATTAAGGTTGTCTTGTTCCTTGAACCTTGAATCCTGAACCTTTTTTTATGCCATTTTTCCGGTTCTGCTTCTATATTGCATAGCAATGAAGTTTTTTAAAATTGTTACGCCGCTTACAATTGTTTTAGGCTTACTAATTATTGCGATTGCTGATTCTTATATCAGTTTAGAAGAATCAGGCGGCTGGAGTGGGGTTGGTTTAATAGTGGGAATACTTATAGCAATAGCAGTATTTTTTACTTACTTTTTTACACGTGTCCATTTTAAGGATAGTGTAAAAAAATCTGGGTGTATGAATTGATAATCGTTGTGGTATTATTAATATTCATGCTGGTTATGGTTGGGAAATACTAATGCTGGTAAAATATTTATAGCTATGAAAATCTTAAAATTTATTACGCCTTTTCTTTTGGCTTTTCCCGTGTGTATGGTGCTGGCCGTAAAAACCTGGAAGGGTGATTATGTGGCCGTAAACTTGCTACCTAATAAAAGTGCCCTTTTTATAGCTATGGCCTTTACCATGGTCATCATCGATCTGTTTCTTAAATACCTGATTGGTAAAGACAAAATCCATTATGCATGGGTAGTAGAATCGGTGTTGGTAATAGCTTTGTGTATAATGATTATACCCAAGATTTATGCGGTAAGGTATGTGTAGAAAAAGAGCGGCGAATGGGATTCAAACCCAGGGCCAACAGTTTGGGAAGCTGGAATGCTTCCCCTGAATATTAATTCGGTTACCAGGTTCGTGATTTTTTCATCTTCTAGCAATTATGAAAATTGATAGATACGAGCTAAAAGCAGGAGCCGAATTCCTGACATTTGAATTTGTTAGTGCTGGATTGAAAGGTAATTTCATTAGAACGATTCAATTTGAATTGATAGGAAGTCACGGATTATATAATTTTACACTCGGTGATAAGAAAACTGGTTCTGATGATATAGATGACCTTGTTGTATCAGATAACATAGATAGCTGGAATATAGATACTAATGCAATGTTTGGCAGCCTGTTGCCATTTAGTAGAGTCCATTTATCATTAAATAGAAAAAACTATGGGTTTATACAAGTAAAAATTAAAATTATGGAAACGGTATTAAGAACCAATTATAAACCTGGCCGCACTGTGGAGGAAGTGGAAATGGAAAGATTGCATGAGCGACTGAACCATACGCCCACTGAAAGTTTTAAAATCATGATGAAGTTGATTAGGGTAGGCGAAAAAATGAAAAAGGCGAAAGTGACATATTCACCAAATACAATAACGTAATTGCAGCCATGGATATTTATGATGATGAGTTTATTACATTATGGTCAACTTTAGCAAAGTATAATGTTCGTTATATTATGATTGGCGGATTTGCTGTAAATCTCCATAAATTTTACAGAACAACTGGTGACATAGATTTTTATATTGATGACACACCAGAAAATAGAATTGCACTAGGTAATGCACTTGAAGAACTCGAAATTTCAACTGCGGAAATTATCGAAAGGATGCAATTTGTACCCGGATGGTCGATGATCAGCTTGATGAGCGGTTTTCCACTAGATATGATGACTAAAGTGAAAGGGCTGGAGTACATGAGTTTTGATGAATGTTATCAAATGGCTCAAACAGCCCAAATTGAAAATGTAACGGTCAAATTCCTCCACATCAACCATCTCCTCGAATCTAAGAGAGCTGCTAACCGCCCCAAAGACCAGATAGATGTTTTGGCTTTGGAAGAAATTAAAAAAGTAAAACAAGAAAGGGGCGAAATGTAAAATAGCTACTTGAATTCCTATGTTGATTATTGCTCGTTGAACATTGGTAATTGAACATTCTTTTCTTGCAATCCACGCATCCCCTTCCAAAAAAAATCCTCCTTTCTCCTTCTTATTTTTCCAAACACTTTTCCTTTTAGCCCCCTGCTCCTATATTTGCACAAAATTTAAGAACCGGTATGGGTAACAAGATAGTAAAATCATTGCTGGTAGCGGCTTTTAGCCTGTTTGCCTTGTTAAATACAGTAACGGTAAATGCCCAACACGAAGCGCCAAAAACCGAAGAACATACAGGTAAAACGCATGAAGAGGGTTCTGAACACAAAAAAGGTTTCAATGCCAAAGAAGTAATTTTTGGCCACATACTCGACAATCATGAGTACCATTTTACAGAATACCACGATAGTGAGGGTAAAGTGCACCATGTTTCTATTCCACTACCTATATTATTGTATTCACCCGAAAAGGGTTTTAGTGCGTTTATGAGCTCGGCTTTTCACCATGGGGAAGAAGCACATAACGGCTACAAGCTGATAGAGGGTAAAATAGTAGCTGTAAATGAAGCTGGTGAAGTAGATAGTTCAGTTAAAGTATATGATTTCTCCATGACCCGCAACGTTGTTCAAATGTTGCTTGGGCTTACGTTACTTACCTGGTTGTTCCTTTCTATTGCAAAAAGTTATAAGAAAGGTCTCGGTGTAACATCGGCTCCCAAAGGAAAGCAAGGCTTACTGGAGCCAGTTATTACATTTGTAAGGGATGAGGTGGCAAAACCTAATCTTGGTCATCAATATCAAAAATACCTTCCTTACCTGCTAACTGTATTCTTTTTCATTCTGATACTCAACATTTTTGGCCTGATACCCGGAACTGCCAACGTTACTGGTAATATTGCTTTTCCGGTTGTTTTAGGTGTTATATCTTTCGTTGTAAGCATTGCAAATAGTAATAAGCATTATTGGATGCACATCTTCAATCCTCCGGGAGTGCCATTAGGCGTAAAGTTTATCCTGGTACCGGTTGAGTTTTTGAGTTTGTTCTTAAAACCTTTCTCCCTTATTATTCGTCTGTTTGCCAATATGGTGGCGGGTCACATCATTATCATCTGTTTAATTTCACTCATTTTTATTTTTGGTGAAAAAATGGGTGTTGGCGCAGGTTGGGGTGCTTCTCCACTGGCTATTGGTTTTACCATCTTTATATATTTTATTGAAGTACTGGTAGCATTTTTACAGGCATTTATATTTACTACACTTACCGCAGTACTTATAGGCAGTGCCATCGAAGGCGACCATAGTGCCGAGCATGCTCCTGCACATCATTAATACTAACATACGTAAAACAACCAACCGCTTTTTTTTAATCATAAATTCGAGAACCATGAGTCTTAGTGCAATTTTACTGGATGCCACTGCAAACGCAGGTGGTGCTATCGGTGCAGGATTAGCTGCAATTGGTGCCGGTATTGGTATTGGTCAGATAGGTAAAGGTGCTGTAGAAAGCATTGCCCGTCAGCCAGAAGCCGTTAACGACATCCGTGCAAACATGATCCTTGCTGCGGCCCTTGTAGAGGGTGCTGCTTTGTTCGGCATCATCGTTGGCTTTCTTGCAATGGTATTGTAATTGTAAAAATTACAGCATCTGCAAAACTTATAACTGCACCCAAAGCACAGGGCAATGGGTGCAGTTCTTTTAAAAAATTTATAAAATCATCATACCATGAAATTATTAACGCCAGATCCGGGTTTATTGGTTTGGACACTCCTTGCATTTTTAGTTGTGTTCTTTATTTTAAAATCTAAGGCATGGCCTGCCATCTTAAAGGGTTTAAAAGAAAGAGAAACCGGCATAGCCGACAGTCTTGCTATGGCAGATAGGGTAAAAGCAGAAATGGCCCAGTTGAAAAA
Source organism: Chitinophagaceae bacterium (assembly GCA_043760535.1). Taxonomy (GTDB): domain Bacteria; phylum Bacteroidota; class Bacteroidia; order Chitinophagales; family Chitinophagaceae; genus JAZKFT01. Next base: position 492 of record JAYUOV010000086.1, on the reverse strand, counting down.
CGAAAACGAGCAACTAATGATGCAGGCCCGTGAAGAACGTGCCCAAATGCTAAAAGAAGCGAAGGATACCAAAGACAGAATTATTAACGACGCTAAGGAACAAGCCAAGCTCGAAGCCAACAAGATAATCATGGATGCAAGTGCCGCCATTCAACACCAGAAAATGGCAGCTCTTACCGATGTAAAAAATCAGGTAGGAACGCTTGTAGTAGAAGTAGCTGAGAAAGTGCTTCGTCGTGAACTAAGCAACAAAACCGACCAGGAAGTATTTATTAAGCAACTGGCCGATGCGGTGCAATTAAACTAACGTTTGTCGTTCATCAAAAAGTTATTAGGTCAATGGTCATTGGGTCATTGATTATAAGTACAGGTGCAAGGATAGCTTCTTGAAGCTTGATTCCTGAAGCTTGAACCTTAAATTCTTATTATGCAAAATCCCCGTTTAGCAGCAAGATACGCCAAGAGCATTATTGATTTGGCCATAGAAAAAGA
>JAYUOV010000085.1:0-17161 GCA_043760535.1 Chitinophagaceae bacterium | reverse complement strand
TTCTATACGATCTACACCAAGGCTATCGGTGTAAGAACCATGAATCTGGTTTTGGGCAACAGAATATTTTTCTTTGGTATTTTCTACAGTAGCACTGATAGAAACATATTCAATAGTTGAGCCATTGAAGGTGGCTAAAGGGAAGGCATTTTTACCAGTTTCTTTAACTGCTTTACCAATGTTTTCGCTGCGGCCAAAGCCTAATGCCACACCAATTGTATTGGCATCCACACCCGGAACAATGATAATTGGTAACGAAATTTCTTTGCCACCGGCTTTAATTTTCATCACCCATTTTTGATGGTGGGCTTCGTATTCGTCAATGTCGCCGTTATCCGTCATATCAATACCAAAAAGCTTTTTGGCATTTCCGGCACTTATCATAGCGTAGTTATCCCAGGTAGCTTTTGTAATGGGGTCTGGCAATTCCTGCAACCATGGGTTGTTGGCTTGCTGTCCGGCACCCATACTTACCTTTTCGTAAAGGAACACTTCGTATTCGCCACCCTTTTTTGCTGCACTTACTGCGGTAATAGCAGCGGCAACAGCACCTGAATTAAAAGCGGCGCCGCTTACTGCCATTTCGCCGGAAGGGTTAATTATACCATCTCTTAAAGCGGCATCCCAGGTAGCAACGCTGCCACCTAATTTACCTAACCAAAAAGATTTGAGGTAAGCCAGATAATCGTTTCCGCTTGCAGCAGCAGGAACTACAGTTGCTTTTTTGGTAGTATCTGCCGCAGCAGTTGTTGTAGCTACTGTAGCGGTAGATTTAGAACTCCATTTCAGCAAGCTATCCTGCCAGGCACGGGTTTTAAATAATGGGTTTATGGTAGGCTGAATGAGTGAATAGTAACCTTGTTTAGGTTCTGCATCGCCCCAGCTTTCTAAATAATGATGGGTAGGTATTACGTAGTTACACAGCTCGGTTGTTTCATCCATTTTTTCGTTGAAAGAAACGGCCATCTTTACTTTGGCCATGCCTGCTTTAAACTGATCGGCCATTGGGTGGCTGTACATTGGGTTAGCACCAGCAATCAGCACAGCACCAATGGTACCGGCGTTCATGTCTTTTACCAGGTTAATCATGTCGGCATCTATACCTTGACGATAATTTACTGGTACAGCCCAATTGATGGTTTTACCATTAGCACCTATAGCTTCGTTGATAGCATTTACGATGATCTGAACATTAGCATCGTTACTGCCACTTATTACCAAAGCGTTACCGCCATTGGCTTTAAGGTCGGCAGCGGCTCTTTTTATGCCATCTTTAAATTTTGCATCGCCAATTGTAGCAGCAGTTCCGTTAAGGGCATTTAATAATGATAACGCTACTGCACCAGCCTCACTTGGACGGTGCGTAAAACGCTCATCAGCACTGGCACCCGTCATGCTCATGATGCTTTCAAACTGATAATGCTTACTCATCGAAATGGCCTTTTCGTCTATTTTACGGCCTTTGGCATATTGCTTTGCAAATTCTACTGGGCTAATCCAAGTGCCTAAGAAATCGGCTGCAAGGCTTACTACCACTTTTGCGTTATCGAAATGGTAAGAAGGGATGCCTTTTTTACCATAAGAAATTTCATTGGCCTGTATCAATCCGCTGTAAGAAACTGCATCGTATTGTATGTGGCGGCTACCCGGATATTTGGCTATAAATTCCGCAATTAATTGCTTGGTAGATGGAGAAACAATGGTAGAAGTAAGGATGGCAATAGTGCCGGAACCGATGCCGGCCATTGCTTCGCTCACCATTTTATCCATGGTTTCGAATGTAGAAACCTCTTTCCAATCTTTACCTACACGCTGCATTGGAAAACGTAGCCGTGCGGTATCGTATAAATCTAAAACCGAAGCCTGTGCTCTGGCGCTTGTAGCTCCTTTTGTTAATGGGCTAAGTTCATTGCCTTCTAATTTAATAGGGCGGCCATCTCTTACCTTGGCTACCACACTTACCACATCTCCATCCTGTACATAGGTGGTGGCGTAGTAATTGGCTACACCCGGCGTAATGCTCTCAGGCTTATTTACATAGGGAATGGCATGCTTTACCGGCATTTCGCAACTGGCGGCCAACGTGGCTGCGGCAGTACTAAAGCCAACATACTTTAAAAAATCCCTTCTGTGTGTTTTAGAATCCAGCAATCCACCATCTGAAGCAAAGGGCAAATCTTCCTGAAACTCGTCTTTTGCCGCTTTTTCAAACGCCTCACTCTGGTTAAGCTGACCGAAACTTTGCCAAATCTTGCTCTGAGCCATATCTTAATTTAAATTTTTAATGTGCAAATATGCAAATGTGCAAATAGACAAATCTGCTAATCTGCAAAATATAAGAACCGGTGTGATATTAAATATGTAAGGCATTTGCACATTTGCATATTTGCCTATTGGCTAATTAATAGTGACATTTCTGACATTCCGTTCCACCAATCATTTCTACGCTAATGCTGTCAGTTCTGCCACTTTTAATATCGTCATGGAACTTTTCGTAAATACTGTAAAATTTATTGCCATTGCCTTTATCGTCGTTAAACTGCACTTTGCTTTCGCGGTGGCAATTGATACACCAGCCCATGCTTAGATCAGAGAACTGTTTTACTTCTCCCATTTTTTGTATTTCGCCGTGGCAGGTTTGGCATGATACTTTACCAGCTACTACGTGCTGGCTATGATTAAAATAAACATGGTCGGCAAGGTTGTGGATTTTTACCCACTCAATAGGTTTAGCTTTAGATGGATCCCAAACTTTACTTACAGCAGGATCGAAACCAGCGTATTTGTATAGTTTCTGTATTTCAGCAGTACCGTTTATTTCTACCCCTTCTTCGTCGAACATCTTTTCGCCAGTGTATTCGTTAATGGCCATGTGGCAGTTCATACACACATTTACCGAAGGTATATTACTATGCTTGCCGACTTGTGCACCGCCATGGCAATACAAACAGTTTACCTGATTGGTGCCGGCATGTACTTTATGAGAATAATAAATAGGCTGTACTGGCTGGTAATCTTTACTACGTCCGAGGCCGATAGCACCACGTGCCAATAAGAAACCGGATATAACGAAGAATACAAGTGCTGCACCTAACAAATACACTTTGTTTTTCCAAAAAGCAACAGGTTCCGGCGAAACGATTCCGTCTTTTTCGTCGGTTAATTTTTTAAGATTGCTATTAACCTGTAATAGTATAAGGGCAACAATGGCAAGAATTAAAGTAATGACACCAAAAATGATAGAATTGTCGCCAGATTCTTTGGCAGCTCCAACTGTAGACTCTGGCCCTGCAGGTACAGGAGGTTTGTAATCAGCAATATATTTCAGCATGGCTGCGATTTCCGCATCTGTAAGATTCGGAAACTGATTCATAGCTGTTTTGTTCCATTTAAGGTACAATGCATTGGCATATGCATCACCTGTAGCTAAAACCTTGTTACTATTACGTATCCATGCGTACAACTTTGCCTTGTCTGGCCAGCGGTCTTCCACCCCCATTAAAGCTGGCCCTGTTAAATCTTTGTCCACCTTGTGGCAGGAAGCACAATTGGCACTAAATAATGCTTTGCCATCCTGGGCAGTAACATTTGTAACAAAAACAAACAATAAAACCGTGCTAACGGCAACTATCTTCTTAAAAATTCTAATGTGCTTGAACATAGACAGCTAAAAATTGGTTTCGATGACTAGCAGAAAATTGTCTGCTGTCGGTGTGCAAAAATATGACAGGAAGGTGACAAATATGAATGAAAAGTAAATTTTTTTTACCTAAGCCCACATTGGGTTTCAGCCGATTGTTTTATTTATTTACTTGATACATCCACAAACTTGTCCACAGATTTGTTGAATGAATCTTGAAAATAAAAAAGGGTTTCTTAACCATCAATTTTTATTACATCTTCGCAATTATGTTTAGTAAACTTCGGGCAAAATGGAAAGTTAAGGGATGGGAACTGGCTCTTATCCTCACCACTTTTGCTATTGGCGGCAGCCTTACAGGTTTTATCGGAAGAAAATTATTATGGCTTATTGGTATGGAGCACACCGTACTATATTATGTACTTTACGTGGTTGTAATGACACTGCTTTGGCCTTTTGCCGTACTGTTGGTTAGTATTCCATTTGGCCAATACCCGTTTTTTATAAAATATATAAAGCGAATACTTGGTCGGGTGGCTGGTAAAAGCCATGCTAAAGTGGTTGCAGAACAGGAAGAACAGTTGGCAGTTGGCAGTATTAAATTACCGGTTACCAAAATTGCCATTTTTGCTTCTGGTGCTGGTAGCAATGCTCAAAAAATCATAGACTACTTTCGTACAGATAGCAGCGTAGAGATAGCATTGATTGTATGTAACAAGCCTGGAGCAGGTGTATTATCTTTAGCAGCAAATGAAGGCATAACTACACTGCTATTAGATAAGGAAACCTTTTTTAGAGACCACGCTTATGTAAACGAACTACAAACGGCGGGTATTGGTTTTATAGTTCTGGCCGGTTTTCTTTGGAAGGTACCTTTGGCGCTTATTAAAGCGTATCCCAATAACATGGTCAATATTCATCCGGCATTGTTACCAAAATACGGCGGCAAAGGCATGTACGGCCACTTTGTACACGAAATGGTAATAGCCAATGGCGATTCAGAAAGCGGTATCACCATCCACAATGTAGATGAACAGTACGACCATGGCAGCACTATTTTTCAGGCTACCTGTCCTGTACTTGCAGGCGATACTGCCGATACACTTGCAAATCGCATTCATAAACTGGAGCATAAACATTACCCAAAAGTGATTGCAGAGTGCCTTAAAAAACGACGGTAACAATTGGTTGGGTATTAGCTACTTTATTTTACAGGTATTTACCCCAAACAAAGTGTACAGCGGACAAAAACTGATAAAGCTGGTGGCTAAAAACACGCCGCCCAATATTACCAGCACCATCCCTAAGGTACCTGTAACCGTTCTGGTAAAATAGAGTAAGCTAAATAATGCAGCTAGGCTTATACGAATGTTACGATCTGCGTTTCCCATGTTTTTTTTCATATTATTTATTTTATTTTTTTAAACGGCATTTGCTATAGTTGCTAGGTTCTATTAATCGTCGTAAAGAAATAATGAAAAGAAATACTAATCAGTGAAATTTATTAGTTTCTGCTGTATTCCTTATTTTCAATATTCATTTAGACGAAACTATTTTTTACTCAAAATAATTATTATGGATCAAACAAAACTAGGCATTGGTACCCGGCTGCAACATACCCTCCACGGCCCCGGCGTAATAGTAGCCGTAAAATATGCCACCTATACTATTTCGTTTATAAATGATGGTATTGTAGAAATAGACAAAACCGATACGAAGCTGGATGAAATTATTCCGGAAAATGTAACGGCAGAAGTAGAAACCATTTCGCAGGTAGAAAAATCGCTTCTTAAAATACTGCGGCAGTGGAGCGATATTACCGAACTGGTGCCGCTGGGAGACAAGTGGCGTAATGGCACTATGCTACTGCAACCGGCTGATAAAACCCAAAAGCCTAAAGAAGTGCCGATAGATGTTTTTTTCCATAAAATAGTAATGCTGAGGGATAGGCTAAGGGTGCTAGAACAAAACATTAACAGCCACAAAATACTAAGCGATGAAGACAAGGTAAACCTGCAGCAATACATTACCCGGGTGTATGGCAGCCTTACCACATTTAATGTACTGTTTAAAAATGAAGAACATTGGTTTGTGGGGCAGAAAGGGGATTAGTGGGTTTGCTGATTTACTGGTTTACTTGTTCACTGGTTTACTGGTTCACTTGTTTACTTGTTTACTTTGTTACTTGTTCGCTGGTTTACTTTTTACTTTTTATTGGGTGATGATTGAAAAAATTTAAAAGCAACATTGTTCTAAACATGAAAAATATAATAATACGAAAAGCTACTGCAGAGGATTGCCCGAGGCTGCTGGAACTGATTAAGGAACTTGCGGATTATGAAAAAGCCCCACAGGAAGTAACTGTTACGCTGAAACATTTTATAGATAGTGGCTTTGGCCACAACCCCGTGTGGTGGGCATTTGCGGCCGAAGTGGATGGGCTGGTACAGGGATTTGCATTGTACTACATCCGCTACAGCACCTGGAAGGGGCAACGCATGTACCTGGAAGACATTTTGGTTACCAACGAAATGCGTGGCAAGGGCTTGGGCAAATTATTGTTTGATGCTTTAATAGCTGAAGCCAAAGAGAAAAACTTTAGCGGCATCGTTTGGCAGGTGTTGGATTGGAACGAACCGGCTATCAATTTTTACAAAAAATACAATGCCAGTTTTGATGGTGAATGGGTGAACTGTAGTATAAACCTGTAGGGTCTTTTAAACTAAATAGGGTTTGGCTGTTCTACATTCATAAACCTATAAGGTCTTTTCTAAGATACGTTCTATTTGGTAGTAACGAATAGACCTTATATGTTTAGCCTACCTAATTTTTTCAAATTCAATTATTTGCGGTAAGGCCCGGCGATTGTAAAACTTAGCAACGCTTAGCATTTTTCTATCGGCAGAAAAGGCGATATGGTAATGCTGAAACCAGGTTGAAGAACTAAAATAACTCCGCAATTGCAGGGTATCGCCGGTTAGCGAATAATTATACATAGAAGCATGCACCACCGGAAAATTGGGATTTAGAACCGTATCGTTATAAGGCTTAGAAAGAAAATTAACCGTTGGTTCGGTTGCATCAATCCGGTTTTGAATATCAAAATCAAGTGTATCAAGCCGTAGCGAATTTTCTACCCAAACACCAAAAATAAGTTGCTCAGTTTTAGATTTTTTACAGGCGGTTGTAGAGTAAATAATAATGACTACAAATGCAGTAAATAGCTTTTTCATGAAGTGCTTTTAATTGTTGACGAAGGTGATTCGGTACTCATTGCATGTAGTTTAGAATAATTGCTGGTGTTGTTTTAAACTTAATCAGCCGTATAAAGATATTCTGAAAACTGCTAAGCTCAGAACAGCCTACCCCTCGAAGTTTTTGAGAGCCTAAATACCATTCGCCTATTAATATTACGGATGCAGTTACCAATCGGATAGGCACAACTGCCTATTGCACTCCTTCTATTTTTTTTACAATGATAGGTTTGTTAAGGATTTAATTTTTTTGGGGGGAGCTTTACTAAAACAGGATATTGATTTCACTTTGTTAAACGATTGACCATGAAAAAACTATTTACCATGTAATATGGGGTGGTCTTTACGCTGTTTAAGAAAGTTTGGCATAGTAGCCGCACCTGATAGCTTTCTGTACATTTAGCCTGTCACAAAAAATTATATGCCAGAATGATAAAATTAACTCCCTTGTTTACAAAAGGCTTTATTGTATTTTTCTGTATTGCTATAAACCTTCAATCCCAGGCACAAAATTGTAACTGCCCTCAGTACTATCAATTTCAAACTGAACATGAACAGTTGGGGCTAGACAGTAAAGTATTCATTACTAAACTGGAGGCATTGCCCAACAATATTTGCAAAGCCAAAAGTTACGAATGGAAGGCAATGGATTATATGGTTGCGATGAGTTTTGATACGGCTAATATAAATCTTAAGAAAGCGGAAAAGCTGTACCAACAATCTGGCTGTGGCGACAGTATTTTCTTAACCACTTATAAATACTGGGCTCAATTATATTATACAAAAGGCGATTTTGCCAAAGCATTGGAATACAGTTTTAAATTATTGCAATCAACCGAAGCCTCTAGCAACCCATACGAAACCGGGATTTGCTATACCATGATATCGCAACTTCACAACCAAATGGGGCAGGCAGAAAAAGGAATTATATATGCAAGGCTTGCTGTGCCCATAATTAAAGGTGTGGCCATTCCGTCGCAAAAAGCGGATTTACTTTTTAAGCTTTCCAAACGCTATTTATGGCATTATCAGGATGTAAAAGCCCAGTCGAGTCTCGACTCTTCGGAACGCTTTAGTAACCAGCAATTAGTAATAGCAAAAAAAATAAATCGATACAGTTCTATTGCTGCGGCTTTTAATAATCTGGAAGGCGTGGCTTGGGAAAAAGAGGATTACAAAACTGCACTTCGCTTTCTTGATAGCTCTTTTAAATATTCCGACAAAACCGATATCGGTAATATGGCTGTGAATTATTTTGATAAAGCCGATCTGTACATTGAACTAAAAAACTACTATGAGGCGCAACGTATGGCAGATTCTGCCATGTATTACCATAAGCTGGGTGGTGGGGCATCTTACATAGCAGATGGTTACCTGTTGCTTTCGCGGATTGCAGTGCTACGTGGCCACTATAAAACTGCCTATGAAAACAAAGAATTGGGTAGGGAAATATTGGACAGTATTAGAAATGTAGAAAAAACCAAAGAAGTAACAGAACTGGAAAAAAAATACAGCCAGGCTACAAATGAAAAAACTATTAAAGAACTGGCACAGCAAAAAAGGATTTACTTGCTACTGGCTTTAGCTGGTCTGCTGTTGCTTATTGTACTCATATTTTTTATCAGGCAGCAGTCGCTTAAAAACAAGCAGCAAATAATGGAAACCGAGCAGCGGCTAAACCGGGCAAGAATGAATCCGCATTTCTTTTTTAATGCATTGAGTTCGCTACAAAGTTTTGCTTTGCTAGAAAATGATGGAAAGGCATTGGCCAGCAACCTTTCTAAATTTAGCCACATAATGCGGGAAACGCTGGAAAGCACTTATAAAGAATACGTAACCATTGAGCAAGAATCGGATTTTTTAGAAGAGTACCTCGGTTTGCAAAAGATTCGGTTTCCACAAAAATTTAGTTACAAAATAGACATTGCCGAAAACATAGAAGCCGATGCAATGCTGATCCCTTCTATGATACTACAACCCTTTGTGGAAAACAGCATTGAGCATGGTTTTACCCGTATTGATTACCCAGGCATAGTAAGCATTCATTTTACCAAAGATGCCCGAAAATTACACATTACCATAACCGATAATGGAAAAGGCCTAGCCACCACCCCAAAAGAAACAAGCGAACATATATCCAGAGCCAGCCAGATTATTAAAGACCGTATTTTTCTGCTGAACATTAAGCTAAAAACAAGGGCTGGTTTTTCGATAGATAATAACAAAATAGGGCAAGGTGTAGCGGTAAAAATAATGCTGCCTGTGCTGCACAAAAGCGATGTAAAAAATGAATAGTACTGATTCAGCAATTCTATTGCCGCATTGTAAAACCGGCAGCTAATTGTACCTTTTAAACTATAAAGCCCTGGTAAAAAAGAAAATTTACCGGGGCTGTACTGTACATATCTAATTTCTTAAAATTGGGGACACTTATAACCAAGTCGTCTTCAAAATAATTTGCAGGGAATAGTGGAAAATATTAAATATTTAGGTGGGATAAGTTTCTTTATGGCTACTCCCTTTCACGTGTCAGTTGTATTGTCTGCCGGAGGTTGTTCCTGCTTTTTTATAAGAGATTGTTGTCAATACTAGTTGCTATCTTATAACTATTTTAAAGAATACATTTTTTAAACACTACCCCATACAGGCAGTTAATAGCAGATGCATATACGCCAGGCCTTTGCTCCTTGCAAAGGCAATATTTTTCTCTGGTATCCCTTCGGGGTTGGGGAAGTGCTCAAGGGCTTCTGTAATACTATCTTCCCGCAAAATGTGCAGCATGGGGTAGGGCGACCGATTGGTATAATTGGCAGCGTCATTTATATCTTCACCTGCAAAACAATATTGTGGGTGGAAACTGGCTAGTTGGTAAATGCCTTCGTAATCTTCTTGCTCCATTAGCTTTTCGGCCATTTCCACCAAACTGAGATAGGCGTTAAAATCGCCAAAATTTTCGGGCAAAATAATAAAGGTGGTTTCAATGTCTTCATCGCCATCTAGGTGGTACATCTCTTGTATCAGCTTTTCCAAAACGCCTTTGTTATTTGCCGAAGGCAACACCGCATACCGCACTGATTTTTTTAATAACGCCTTAGCAGCAAACGGGCAAAAATTACAACCAATAACTACGGATTGTATCCAGTTAATGGTTTGTTGTATGATGGTTTCTTGTGTCATTTTTTTGCCGACCCATTTAAGCTAAAGCCCTTACTACTAATACCGGAAGCCTATCTGATAATTTACAATTCATTTACCCCAAACCCTTTGCCCTGTACCTAATACCCTGCTTTACTTTATCAAAGCTGCTTTAATATTATTATGAAAGGCTGCGATGGCCTGTGTATGCAATATTGGGTACAGGTATTTGTCCCGAAATTTCGAATTGCTTTTGTATGTGGTATGGTGTGTTACAGCTGTGTAACCTTCGGGTGTGGCATGCAGTTTTATCTGTTGGGTACCCTCAGATTTTCCTCCATTAAGGTAAGAAGTGGCAAGTGTTTTTTCGGCCTCATTTACTTCCGATATTTCGTGGCCTACGGCAATATTTACCAAGCCCATTATAAAACTTACATTAAGAAAAACAATCTGCCCTACTTCTAATCCTTCGTAGGCATCTTTAATATAGGTGAGCCGGTTTTTTGGTTTTGAATATTGAAAACCAAAACTTACAATCTCTCCTTTCCAGGCTTCGCATGGGTGTATATTCAGGTATTTACTCCACACGGCTTCAATAGCTGCTTTTATAATAAAGGTTTTGGAATGATGATAAAAAGTATCTATATCTGTTCGGTTGTAATCGAAACTCCGAAGGCTGGCAAAATCGCTGAGGTTATAAAGATGATTGCTATGTATAAATGCTTTTACCTTTTGCTGTGGCACTTGGCTCAAATCTATATCTTTTGCAGGTGTTTCGCTTATCTCTGTTGCTATACTTTTAGTTGCATTCATGTGGTTTATGTTACTGGTACTGGCCAAATATATTATCTTTGTTTTTAGTCTTGTAAATCCATGGCATAATAGCTGATGTCTGTTTTTATGGCACCCTTAGAAAAGCCATCTGCCTTTTCTCCCGTTCTGGTAAAACCAAGATTCTCCAATATTCTCCAGCTTGCAGCATTGCTGCTTACAGCCTCGGCATAAATGGTTCGTAATTGGCTATTTTGTTTGGCTTTGGTTAATAATATTTGTACCGCTTCTTTGGCCAATCCCCTACCCCAATAATCTTTGTGTAATACATACCAAAGTTCCGATTTTCCTTTGGCTAAATCTATTTGCTGCAAGCCGCAGAGGCCAAAAATGGTTTCGTTTTGGTAAATGGAAAATGGGCCATACTGCAAGGGGCCACCCTTTTCAATGGCTAAAAATCGTTCCAGAAAAAGAGTAAAAGCGGTTAAGTCTTCAAAGGTTTTAAAGTTTGTGAATTGTATATTTTCAGCATTACTAAAAATAGGGAATAGGCAAGGGGCGTGGGCAAGAGTTGATAGCTGAATACTCATGGCAGTATGGGTTTTAAATTTATCTTTTCTCTTTATTATAATTTTTAACCGCAATTTAGTGGCTTATTTTACCGGTATTAATAAGTATGTACCTGTTCGTTAGGCGATAAAAATCTAAGTAGTTTTTATATTCAATTTTTATTTATAGGTATCCGTCTCTTGGCTTGGCATTGTGCAAAAAAAAGATATTGTTCTACCAAATTATTCAGTGCCAGCCATTCGTTTTCATTTAGAAAATTTTGGGCAATGCCCACATCCAGTTTTCTGGGCTTTTCTCCCTTTACATTTAGTAGGGCACTTATTGGGCAATGCACTGTTGGTTCGGTTTTTAGTTATATCGGCAGCGGTTTGGCCGGCAATTGCTCAGTGTATTTTGTTTTACACTATTTTACAAAACGTAATACAGACTTTCGAAATTTTCCACCCTCACATCTAATTCGGCTTGTCCGTTTTCGGTTTGGTAAATAACGAGTTAGGATTTTTTTACATTGAAAAATAGTTTAGTAATTCACAAGTACGGTTTATGTATAGATTTTAATTAACCAAATACTCACTTAGCCTCAAAGCTGTTCATCCGCTCAAATCCTAGTACAAACATTTGCACATCTGCACATTTTCTTTTTTGCATATTACATCTTCCATCCAAAATATTCATTCGCATTGTTGAAGCAGATATCCTGTATCACTTTACCCACCCAATTTATATCATTGGGCATTTCGCCATTCTCTATTTCTTCGCCAAACATATTGCACAGCAGGCGCCGAAAATACTCGTGGCGTGGGTAACTAAGAAAGCTGCGGCTATCGGTAAGCATGCCTACAAACTTGCTCAACAGGCCCATATTGCTTAGGGCATTCAGTTGCCGTGTCATACCATCTTTTTGATCGAGAAACCACCAGCCGCTTCCAAATTGTACTTTGCCTGCTACAGAACCATCATTAAAATTTCCAATCATCGTTGCCATCAGTTCGTTATCGGCAGGGTTAAGGTTGTAGATGATTGTTTTGGCCAGTTGGTCGGTGCTGTCGAGGCGGTTCATAAACTTCGATAAGGCACGGCTTTGGCTAAAATCGCCGATAGAATCCCAACCGGTATCGGGGCCTAGCTTGGCCAGCATCCGGGCATTGTTATTACGTAAAGCACCCAGGTGAAATTGCTGTACCCAACCTCTTGCATGGTGCCAAATGGCGAATTGGTGCAGCATGGCCGATTTCAATTTCAGGTTCTCTTCACGGCTCAGTTCGCTGCCACTTCTTACTTTATCAAAGGCGGCATTTACTTCGGCTTCGGTATAGTCTTCCGCATAAATCTGTTCCAGGCCATGGTCGCTTACGGAGCCGCCCATTTCGGCAAAAAAATCATGCCGGTTTTTAAGGGCTTCCAGGTAATTTTTATATGATGAAACTTTAATCCCGGATGCTTTTTCCACCTGAGCCACATAAGCGTTAAACGTTGCGGCATCATCCACGTTCATGGCTTTATCTGGCCTGTAGGCAGGTAATATTTTTATTTCAAAACCATCGGATTTTATCTTTTTGTGATGCTCCAAAGTATCAATAGGGTCGTCGGTGGTACATACCACTTTTACATTCATTTTGCGAAGCAGATTTTTTACAGAATACCCTGGCGTTTGCAACTTGGCTGTACATTCATCGTAAATTTTTTTGGCAGTAGTACTGTCAAGAATATCGTACACATCAAAATAGCGTTGCAGTTCCAGATGGGTCCAGTGGTACAATGGATTGCGAAGCGTATAAGGCACGGTTGCAGCCCATGCTTCAAACTTTTCAAAGTCGGTGGCGTCGCCAGTTATAAAGCGTTCGTTAACACCATTAGCCCTCATAGCCCGCCACTTATAATGGTCGCCATACAGCCATACCTGCGTAAGGTTTTTAAATTGGTGATCGTTGGCTACCTGATCGGGTAACTGATGGCAATGGTAGTCTATAACTGGCATCTGCTTTGCAAAATCGTGGTACAGTTTCTCTGCGGTAGTATTATTTAGCAGAAAATTTTGGTCTAAGAAATTTTTCATTTGGGGGCTTTTTTCCGATTAGTGTTACTTGTGTTTATTCAGTTTTAGCAGCAGCAACACAATTCATTTATTATTATTATACTGCTTAAAATTAGGGGAATGTTTACGCAAACTATAATTGGGCTTGCTATTTAAAGCCCGGCTGCCAGTATATGGGCAGCAGCAAATTACTTGATGCTACATTTTAGTGTTATTACTAGCAAAATTGTGTAGCAGAAAATTGCCAATACGCCAAAAAAGAACGCCCATAATAGTTCCGGCTGTGTTAAGGAGAATATCATCAATATCAAAATTGCCACAGCTGGTGTACAATTGAAAAAATTCAAAACCAGAACTGAGCAAAAAGCCAAAAACAATCGTTTTAATGGCCTTATGCCTGCCCTTTAGCAGCGTAGCCACCAAAAAGCCAAAGGGAATAAAGATGATGATGTTGCCGCCCACATTTGCAAAGGCTTCTAATTTGTTTACATTGGGCGACAGGTAAATTTTAATGGTTTTAAAAATAGTCCAGTTTGGGGGAGCGGCTGCTTTTTGAAAACCGCCGTGGTGCCAGGTTTGCCGAAGGCTATTTATAAAAAATCGGGTTTTTTTTATTACGATAATTTTTACCAAAATGACACTGTAAACAGCAAACAACAACCACAGTAGGTAAGTGCCAGGCTTTGTAGCAGTAGATGAAGGAGAAGTATTGACCATTTTAAAGTTTCAAATAAACGATATTGTTTGGAGATTATTTTACCAAAAAAATCAATAAGATGTTACATCATATTAATTTTTTTTACCAAACTTATGCATGTACCTGTGCTGCATTGTTACAAAGAAGTAACATAGTACCATTAAAATATTCCCCACCAAAAAAACTACCAGGCGTTAGTTTGCTCCTATTTTTGCACTACAAAACAAACGAGCCAGTTATGAATTTTCAATTGTCCGAAGAACACCTTATGATTCGCCAGGCGGCCAGAGATTTTGCCCAAAGCGAATGCCTGCCCGGTGTTATAGAAAGAGATGAACTACAAAAGTTTCCGAAAGAACAGATTATGAAGCTGGCCGAACTGGGTTTTATGGGCATGATGGTGGACCCACAATATGGCGGTAGCGGTATGGATACCATTAGCTATGTACTGGCCATGGAAGAAATAAGCAAGGTGGATGCTAGCACAAGTGTGGTAGTAAGTGTAAACAATAGTTTGGTATGCTATGGCCTAATGGCCTACGGTAATGAGGCGCAAAAAGTAAAATATTTAACCCCGCTAGCCCAGGGCAGAAAAGATGGCGAACTGTATATTGGTGCTTTTTTATTAAGCGAACCCGAAGCCGGCAGCGATGCTACCAGCCAGCGAACCACCGCAGAAGACAAAGGCGACCATTACCTTTTAAACGGTATCAAAAACTGGATTACCAATGGCAGTTCTGCCGAAGTGTATTTGGTAATAGCACAAACGGATGTATCTAAAGGCAGCCGGGGTATCAATGCATTTATTGTAGAAAAAAAATGGGCCGGAGTAAGTGTAGGTGCCAAAGAAAATAAACTCGGCATCCGTGGCAGCGATACCCACAGCATCGCTTTTTCTGATGTAATAGTACCAAAGGAAAACCGGATAGGTGCCGATGGCTTTGGATTTACTTTTGCTATGAAAACCCTTGCTGGTGGCCGCATTGGGATAGCAGCACAAGCATTGGGTATAGCTAGTGGCGCTTACGAAATGGCATTGGCGTACAGCAAACAGCGTAAGGCTTTTGGTAAAGAAATTATGCACCACCAAGCCATACAGTTTAAACTGGCCGATATGGCCACCAAGATAGAAGCCAGCCGATTACTTTGTTTAAAAGCTGCCTACGAAAAAGACCAACACATTGACTACACTTTAAGCAGCAGCATGGCCAAGGTATTTAGCAGCGAAACAGCCATGTGGGTTACCACCGAAGCAGTACAGGTGCATGGTGGCTATGGTTTTGTAAAAGAATTTCATGTAGAACGACTAATGAGGGATGCTAAAATTACCCAGATATACGAAGGCACTAGCGAAGTACAACGCATTGTAATTAGCAGGGCAATATTAAAGTGATAGCCAATAGTCGTTGGCCAATAGGTTAGTGGCGTAGACAGGTCTGTTAATAATCATCAACTTTTGAACAGTTGTGAAAACACCTTGAATTTGATTTAAAACTTGCCAATAACTTACAGACCAATGACCTGCATTACTCACTACTTAGTTACAAACGAACCATGCCCATTAATAAAGCTGCTTACCTACAAATAAAATCGGGATGCGATGCTGCCGGTGTTACACTGGTGGCGGTAAGTAAGTTAAAGCCCAACGAAGACATTCTGGCCCTTTACAACCTAGGCCAACGAGACTTTGGCGAAAATTATGTGCAGGAATTAATGGCTAAATACGAAGCCCTGCCAAAAGATATTCGCTGGCATTTTATTGGGCATTTGCAAAGTAATAAGGTGAAATATATTGCCCAATTTGTACACCTAATACATGGCGTGGATAGCGAAAAATTACTGGTAGCTATAAACAAGGAAGCCAAAAAAAACGGCAGGGTAATTGATTGCCTGTTGCAAATACATATTGCCCAGGAAGCAACCAAGTTTGGGATGGATGAGCATGAATTGTCAGTAGTCATTGGATCATCGGGTGAGTATGTAAATGTGCATGTTTGTGGGCTAATGGGTATGGGCTCTTTTAGCGATGATGATGCAGTGGTAACTACAGAGTTTAAAACGCTGAAAGAGTTGTATAAAAAAGCGGCTACCACATACGGCGCACCCTTAACAGTGCTAAGCATGGGCATGAGTGGCGATTATAAAATAGCTATATACCAAGGCAGTACCATGGTACGTATTGGCAGCCTTTTATTTGGGGCAAGAGACCCAAAGTAGGGCGTCATCTTTAGTAAGCTGGTTTGTAAAAAATAAAAATGTATCCATGAACAACATCGTTAAACTCATTATTTCCATACTTATTCCGCTGGCAGTAGGCGGCCTATCCGGATATTTTACCACGGGCGGTGTAGAAGGTTGGTACGCCACGGTACAGAAGCCATCGTTTAATCCACCCAATTATCTGTTTGCTCCAGTTTGGACTTCGCTGTACACACTTATGGGCATAGGTTTTTTTCTTGTTTGGAAACAGCCTGCCAGTAAGCCTTACCGCCGCACGGCCCTTGCAGTTTTTATAGTGCAGCTGGTGCTTAATTTTTGTTGGTCTATCGTCTTTTTTAAATTAGAAAAACCCGGGCTTGCCTTTGTAGAGATTGTGCTGTTGTGGATTTCTATTTTGATGATGATTATTTATTTTGTAAAAGTAAAACCAGTGGCGGGGTACTTACAAATACCATACCTGTGCTGGGTAAGTTTTGCCAGTGTGCTTAATTTTTACATTTGGTATTTAAATAAATAACTGGCAGCAATTTCATAGGTACAAAACCTTTACCACTACCGCACCTTCAGCATGGCATGCACCTTGCTAACACTACCATTCTGCAACCTTGCATAGTAATTACCGGCTGCTAATACGCCGCTGGTAAATAGGGCTACTTGTAATTACCAACCACAACGGCTGCGGTTTCGACCTTTAAATTGCTAAACTAAAAGGCTAAACTAAATTTATAATGGTAAATGGATTGTAACTATTCAGGCCGACATTACAAAAGGGCGTCCTTGAATGGCATCTGCGAGTGCTTGCATGATGGGGATTCCTTGTTTTTTTGCAGTAGCTATAT
>JAYUOV010000084.1:0-17203 GCA_043760535.1 Chitinophagaceae bacterium | reverse complement strand
TTAAATCCCCGGTAAAACAAAAAAGCAATAGAAAAGAGCAGCAAAAATTTTCATGTAAAATATTGATTCCCATTATCAATTATTCATTACCCAATTATCCATTCATCCTACTCATACCGCAATGCCACAATAGGATCCAGCTTGGCAGCTTTACGTGCAGGATAATAACCAGCACCCAGCCCAGTAAGAAAGCAGATTACAATACCCATTACCACCCAAAACCAAGGAATAATAAAACCTGTACCTAAGGCAAGCCCAATAAAATTGCCGCCCATAACACCCAGCACAATGCCTATAACTGCACCCATGCTACTAATAATAACACTTTCAAACAAAAACTGCTGTCGCACTATTTTTTTAGTGCCGCCCAATGCCTTTATCAGCCCCACTTCTTTGGTGCGTTCTGTTACTGCCACCAGCATTATATTCATTAGCCCAATGGCTGCACCCATTAAGGTTAAAAAGCCTATAATAACCGTAACGCCACTTATGCCTTTTAAAAAACCAATAAAGGTTTCGGCCAGTGCATCGCTTTTATCAATGTAAAAATTATCGTCTTCTTCTACATCTAATTTTCGAATAGGTCGAAAAGTACCGGTGGCCTGCCCAATAGCATCTTCCATTAGTTTATATTCGTTTACCATAATGCCAATACTAAAAGAAGACCCTGTATTAGGCAGCCGCCGGGCATTGTTGTACGTAGTAATAACAATATTATCAAGATTAAGAAATGCACTGGAACCTTTGGGTTTCATAACGGCAATTACACGGTAAGGTAGGTTACCTACTTTTACTATTTTATCCAGTGCTTGCAAGGCATTGCCTTTAAACAGTTTGGTTACTATTTCGTTTCCCAGTATGCATACGTTGCGGCCGGTTTCCACATCCAAATCGCTAAAGTTGCGGCCGGTGGCTATGCTGTAACCATTTAAAGCCAGGTAATTTTCATCGCCACCTTGCAGGCTTACCGTAGGGTTAGTGGTTACACTAGCCTGGTTGCTAACATACATTACCGTGGTATTATTACCGCCCCGCAACGAAATACTTACCGTGGCCGGATATTTAAAACGCTCCTTAAATGCTTTGGCTTCTTGGTAGCTAATGGCTCGGCCCTCGTTAGAGGCACGTTGCTTTAAATTCGCCTTATTGGTTTTGGTAACCGCTTTTCTATTGCCGCCACCTACCCTAAATTGTCTGTCTCTAAAACGGATGCTAAATGCATTGGCACCCATGGTGCTAAAACTTTCCCTAAGGCTTTGGTTCATGGCTTCTATCGAAGTAATAATAACCATTAAAGCCATAATGCCCAGAGCTATAATAGCCACCGTAATGCCGGTACGTAGCTTGTTGCCTTTTATGGTTTGCCATGCTAAAAGAAATGAATCGGTAAAACGCATGTTGTAAAGTTAAGAGGGATTAGGGGGTTAGGGATTAGGGGTTAGGGATTGGGGGATTAGTAATAAATGTTTTGTAAGCCGGGCTTTTGTACTACTATGAAGCGACATTGGCGAACGTTGTAAATCCCGTAGCATTGCGGGACTCCGTTCATCTGATAGCTACTATCAACTGCCCTAAATTTTAAGCCGGTTTATTAATTTCAGCTTTCATAAAATCCGACATTTGCTAAATGAAAGTCGAACCTGGCTGAGTTCATCACAATCATAAATCACAAATCAAAACTCTGGTGCTGAGCGGGTATTTCCACATCTATAAAACCTTTGCTAATCAGCCGCTGTTTAAAATTCTGCTGAACATCGTATTCGCCATGTACTAAAAAAACCTTGCTTACCTGTTTCGGTTCCTGGCAGCCTAGGTATTGAAATAAATCGTTGTAATCGCCGTGGGCACTCATACTTTTCATTTCTCCTATTTCGGCATGTACTTCGTGTGGTATGCCAAAAATGTTTACTTCCGTGGGTCGTTGTTTTAACCTTCCTCCCAATGAATGTGGCTCACAATAGCCCATCATTAAAATAGTATTACGACTGTTTTCTATATTGTTGCTAATATGGTGTTTTACCCTTCCAGCATCGGCCATGCCACTGGAGCTAATAATTACACAAGGGGCTTTTCTAAAGTTTAGCAGTTTGCTTTCTTCTACCGTTTTGGTGTACTTTAATCCTTTAAAACTAAACGGATCTTTATCCGATTGCAATATCTTTTTAAGCCTCACATTAAAATTTTCTGGGTGGCTTTTTACTACTGCCGTAGCCTCGCTGCTTAGTGGGCTATCCACTATATAATTAATATCTGGCAGGCGGTTTTCTAGCTCTAATTGGTTAAGGGTGTAAAGTATTTCCTGCGTACGCCCAACGCTGAATGCTGGTATAATCAGTTTGCCCTTTTTTTGCAGGCAGGTCTTTGTAATCCAGTTCAGTAGTGCATCTGGTGAGGTAGCCACTTCATCGTGCAGCCTGTTTCCGTAAGTGCTTTCCAGTAAAATATAATCGGCCTGCGGAAAAGTTTCGGGGCTGCACAAAATAGCATCGCGGTAGCGGCCTACATCGCCGCTAAAAGTAATTTGTGTTGTTTTTCCATCCTCCAAAATACGAAGGTGTACAGAGGCGCTACCGATAATGTGGCCGGCATCGGTAAACATTATTTCTACCCCATTTAGTATGGTAAACCATTGGTGATAATCTACAGGTTCTAGATATGGTATCGCAGCTTTGGCATCATCTTCTGTATATAGTGGATCTATATAGGGGCGGCATTCGTTAGCTCTTTTCTTATTTACATATTTGGCTTCGTTTTCTTGTATGCCGCCACTATCTTCCATTAAAATTGCAGCAAGGTCACGGGTGGCTGGGGTACACCATATTTTATTATTGTAGCCATCTTTTACCAGCTTGGGTATTAGGCCACAGTGGTCTATATGTGCATGGCTTAGCACCATAACATCTATTTCTGTTGGGTCAAAACCAAAATTTTTATTCAATACATCGCTTTCTTTACCAAGACCCTGAAAAAGGCCACAGTCTAGCAAAATTTTTTTACCATTATTTAAAGTAATAAGGTGTTTGGATCCGGTAACCGTACGTGCCGCACCGTGGAATGTAATTTTCATAATAAATAATATTAATGTGCAAATATGCCGTTTTGCAAATGGACATATTTTTTATAATCCTATTCTGTAATGTAGGTAAAGTGAACAAGTAGAAGCATCCCTCATTTGCCCATCTGTCCATTTTTTAAATAGCCTTTGCTTTAAACGACCATGTTATTTTAAACTCCGAAATTAATTCGCCAGCCTTGTTTTTACCCGTGCTAATGCATGTTACAGACTGCCCTTCTCCTATTGCTTTACTTTTTTCTATGGCAGCTTTTATAGCATCGCCACTGTTACAGGTAAAATAAATTTTTTCTGTAGCTTTTTTAAAATACTGAGCCTCCAGCTTTAGTACCAGCATACTTATTGCCGGATGGCTTTTGTAAATATGCGCCTGGCCTAACATGCCCGTACTCAATTCGGCAGCCATGGCCTGGCAGGCAAAATAGGTGCTTTTAAAAGGATTTTGACTAAGCCATTTGTAAGGCACACTTGTTACACATTCGCTTTCGGTTAGGGTGCTAAGCCTTACGCCACAAATAAAGGCACTGGGCAGCTTGCTAAACAGAAATAGGGCAAACTTTAATTTATTAGCTGTTAATTTTTGAAAAGCGTGGAAAGACATATTGAATAATAAATTTTGGTGTAAACATTGCAGCAACAAGATAAGGTTTTAGATAAAACCCCAAACAAAACTTACTGTTTAGGACTGTGAATTTTTCCACTGTATTTCCAAACCAATTCTTGTAATGTTTCCCTTTAGTTATCTATATTGCGATAGTTCAAAACAGATACAAGTGAATTTCGAATTATTACTTCGCCAATATTTATATAATCAAAAGTTTGTTAGCTATCCTGGTATCGGCAAGCTTACGTTTGGTTCCAATGCCCAATTATCAGATTCGCAGGACAAAGGGGAAGCCCAGCTTTTGCAGGATCTCCATTTTACCTACAACCTAAATGAAGGTATAGACATGGATTTTGTTGCTTTTGTATCTTCTCAAACAGGAAAAATAAAGCCCCTTGCGGCGGCGGATATAGAAAGCTATTTTATGCTTAGCAAGCAGTTTATTAATATTGGTAAATCTTTTATAGTAGATGGCATTGGCACAGTAGACAAACAAGATAACGGAACTTATTCGTTTACACCCGGTTATTTTTTACCAATAAGCGAAGCAAGTGCAGCACCGCACAAACCTTTAAAAATTAGAGAAGCCGTACCGGTAATACCTAAAAGCGAAACAAAACCACAGCCTTTTGCCATCAATAAAAAAGCAGTATTGGGTATTGTAGCGGCCCTAAGTCTTGTATTAATAGTTTGGGCTGCATATTATTTTATTTTTAGCAAAACGAACACCTCCACAACAAACGCCACATTGGGTGCAAAAGACACATCAAACGGGGAAGCCACCTTAAAAGACACACCAGCCGTATCTACACTACCCCCAACTGCCCTTAGTACAGGTGGTTTTAAAGCAGTTATAGACCAGCGCTTTACCCGCTCATCCGCTACGGCAAGGGCTGCAAAGCTTCGTAGTTTTGGTCATGATGCTCAAGTAGATTCTGCTGGGCCTTCAACATTTCTCATTTTCGTACCAGTAAAGGATACAACAATATCTGTAGATACTTTGAAACTGACCGAAGTGGGCGGCAAGCGGCCTAAGTTTTTGCCCAATTAATAAGGCTTAAGATGTAGCTGAATGAAAAAAAAGCTTGGCTTTTGGTATGTATTCTATAGTTGGGTGGCGATGGAATAGGTATAGTAGTTGGCCTTAACGAATTGCATGTTTTTTGCAAATCATTGCTAATGCCCTTGCTCATTTGGTATTTATTTTTTACAAAAAAAGATGCAGCCATATAACCCTTACTTTTTATAACTGCAGCCCTATTTTTTACCCAAATCGGCGACTCTTTTTTATTTTTCGAAACAAGAATTCAGACTTCTTTTATAAGCTAGCTAGCTTCGTTTTTGTTTATACATATTTCTTATATTGCTTACTTTAGAGGTGGTGGTTGGGTTTTGTTCGCCTTAAAATTCCATCCGTTTTGGCTCATGATTGCTATCACTTATTCTATTGGATTGGTCGTTTTGCTGTTACCCAAATTGGGTAATTTGCGAAAGCCTATTATAGCCTATGCCGCCGTGTTAACCATCCTGTTGATAGTAAGTGTTGCTGTAATTATTGCAGTTTCTAAAAATGCTGGAAAGTTGTTTACAAGTAGTGCGGTAGCATTTGTAGAGAGCGACTCTTTACTGGTCATCAATACATTTAAAAGCCTTTTAACTTTGGCTGGGGTATATATTATGATAAAGCACGGTGTAACATACACAACTAATAATTACAAATGTTACTATCGCAAATCATTAAGCTTTTAGTTTAAAAGAACAAGATGAATGAACGACTCTAGTAGCAAAACTTTGAACCTTCAGCATCCTCATTTTTTAATATCAAAAAAAGAACACAAATGCTTATAAAAACACCACCTTATTTACAAAAAGGCGATACCATTGGTATCGTATGCCCTGCTGGTGCTATGCCTGCCGCAAAGGCCGAAACCTGTATTAACGTATTAAAAAAATGGGGATATAAGGTGAAGGTTGGTATAACGCTTGGCCATGAATACAATTATTTTTCAGGAACAGACCAAGAGCGACTTACAGATGTACAAACCATGCTGGATGATACAGAAGTAAAAGCCATACTGTGCGGCCGTGGCGGCTATGGCACCAACCGCTTTATCGATGCCATAGACTGGAAAGCATTTAAAAAAAGTCCTAAATGGATCATCGGCTTCAGCGATATTACTGTGCTGCACTCGTATATTTTTACCAAATTAAAAATGGCTTCTCTGCACGCCCCAATGGCAGCTGCTTTTAACGATGAAGGTTTTAAAAACATTTATGTGCAATCGCTGAAAAATGCACTAGATGGAAAGCCCGGTTTATATAAAACAACTGGTCATCATTTTAACAGAAAAGGAGCTGCTTCGGGGCAACTTGTTGGTGGTAATTTATCGCTGCTTGCTCATCAGGTAGGTACTGCCAGCGATATTGATACAAAGGGCAACATTTTATTTATAGAAGATGTAGGCGAATACCTTTACAATGTGGACCGCATGATGATACAGCTACAACGAAGCGGCAAGCTAAGTGGCCTGAAAGCCTTAATAGTAGGCGGTTTCAGCGATATGAAAGATACGACCACGCCCTTTGGACAAACAGTGGAAGAACTGATATGGGACAAAGTGAAGGCCTATAACTACCCGGTTTGTTTTCATTTTCCGGTAAGCCACGATAAGGAAAATTTTGCTTTGAAAGTGGGTGGAGAATATGAATTAACCGTTGGCAAAAATGTGGTGCTGAAAGAGGTGTAAAATTGCCTTTAGCCAATATACTGAAATTTTATTTTTACTTTTTTGCGGCGAATAGCTCACTTAAACAACGCATTATTTGCGGCAAATAATTAAATTATTCGCCGCATTTTTGTAAATGAAATTTTTTTCGGTAAATATCTTTTACATTCACCGCATAATTTGCGTTGAATAAAACATCTATTCGCCGCACATAACTATCAGTAATCATGTACATACACCAATATAAAGACTGGCCCAATTTTACCTGGGATGCAGAGGCCTTTGCCACTTTGCTATTAGAAGCAAGGCATAAGCAAGGCCGTATATTGGGCCGTATGGAGGCATTGGGTTTTAATTTACAGGAAGAAGCAAAGCTGGAAACACTGGCCTTAAACGTTATTAAATCTGGCGAAATAGAAGGTGAAGTATTGGCTACCGACAAAGTACGTTCATCGCTGGCACGTAAGCTGGGCGTACATATAGCTGGCATGGTACCCAGCAGCCGGCATATAGATGGGGTGGTGGATATGATGCTGGACGCCACCCATAATTATACTACCCCGCTATCCCATGAACGGCTTTTTGGCTGGCAGGCAGCATTGTTTCCTACAGGGCACAGCGGCATGTACACCATAGAAGCTGGCAAATACAGAACCAATGCCAAAGACGATCTCATGCAGATTGTATCTGGAGCCATGGGCCGTGAAAAAGTGCATTATACCGCTCCAGATTCGGTTTTGCTAAAAAAAGAAATGACTGGTTTTTTAAAATGGTTTAATAAAAAAAATACACAAGACCCTTTGCTAAAAGCAGCCATCGCCCACTTGTGGTTCGAAATGATACACCCTTTTGATGATGGTAATGGCCGCGTAGGCCGGGCTATAATGGATATGCAACTGGCTAAAGCCGATGGTACATCACAACGGTTTTATAGCCTTACTACGCAAATACTTAAAGAGCGGAAGGCATACTATAAACAACTGGAAAATACTGGCGAAGGCAGTTTAGATATAACCGATTGGATAGTCTGGTTTTTGCAATGCCTCAACAATACATTCGACGCCACTAAAGATGTGCTGGAAAACATCATCAGCAAAGCCACATTTTGGCAAATACATGCCACCACGGTTTTAAATCCACGGCAGGTATTAATGTTACACAAACTGTTCAAAGACTTTGACGGCAAACTGAATACCAGCAAATGGGCCAAACTAACCAAGACTTCCGCAGATACAGCACTTAGAGATATACAGGATCTGGAAACTAAAAAAGTGTTGCAAAAAGATACTGGTGGAGGGAGAAGTACGAGTTATTCTTTGGCACTCAAGTAGTTTTGGGTGTCATTAGTCCTAGGTCATTAGGTCATTTGTCAAAGTTATTGGTCTGGCTTCGGGATTGCAAGAAACTAGCATTCAATGATCCATTGACAAATGACCCAATGACTATAATCAAAAGTAAACCATGGGCAGTGCACAAAAAAGACCCACAGCTATGATGGCTGCAGGTCTAAAAATTATCATCAACAAAAAACTGGTTATGCTACTTCCAAAGCACCTTCTACCAACACACTGGCTTTGTTATTCAGCACTTCTACAAAACCACTTGTAATGGTGTAACTAACTGTACTTGTTTTGTCAGTTAGCACTTTAATGGTACCCTTACCCAAAGCACTTACCATGGGGGCGTGTTTGTCCAAAATTTCGAACAACCCACTGATGCCCGGCAACTGAACGCCGTACACATCGCCGCTGTATAGCTTTTTCTCGGGGGTTAAAATCTCTAAATTCATCTTAATAATGTGTAAATGTGATAAATGTGAAAATGTGGAAACTACTGATATTAAGGTGTGATTAGGTCAAACCGTTCATTTGCACATTTTCACATCTGCACATTTCCACATTATTCTTACTTCGCCGCTTCCATCATTTTCTTACCCTTTTCCATAGCATCTTCTAAAGTACCTACAAGGTTAAAGGCTGCTTCAGGATATTCATCCACTTCGCCATCCATAATGCTGTTAAAGGCACGGATAGTATCCTGAATATCTACAAATACACCTTTAAGACCAGTAAACTGCTCGGCCACAAAGAATGGCTGGCTCAGGAAACGCTGTACTTTACGGGCACGGCTTACTACCAGTTTATCTTCATCGCTCAACTCGTCCAAACCAAGGATGGCAATGATATCCTGCAATTCTTTATAGCGCTGTAAAATTAGTTTTACACGGTTGGCACAGTCGTAATGCAAATCACCTACGATCAATGGTGTCAAAATCCTTGATGTACTATCCAAAGGATCTACGGCAGGATAGATACCCAAATCGGCAATTTTACGACTCAATACCGTTGTGGCATCCAGGTGGGCAAATGTTGTAGCCGGCGCCGGATCGGTCAAGTCATCCGCAGGTACATATACCGCCTGTACAGAGGTGATAGAACCATTTTTGGTAGAAGTAATACGTTCCTGCATCAAACCCATTTCGGTAGCCAAAGTAGGCTGGTAACCCACCGCAGATGGCATACGACCCAACAAGGCCGATACCTCAGAACCTGCCTGTGTGAAACGGAAGATATTGTCTACGAAGAACAAGATGTCTTTTCCTTTACCCTGGCCATCTCCATCACGAAAATATTCTGCAATGGTCAATCCACTCAAAGCAACACGGGCTCTTGCGCCAGGAGGTTCGTTCATTTGCCCGAAAACGAAAGTGGCTTTTGAATCTTTTAATCCTTCCATGTTCACTTTATCCAGATCCCATCCGCCTTCTTCCATGCTATGTTTAAAATCGTCGCCATAGTTCATAATGCCGGCCTCAATCATTTCACGTAGCAAATCGTTCCCTTCACGGGTACGCTCACCCACACCTGCAAACACCGAAAGACCGCCATAACCTTTGGCAATATTGTTAATCAACTCCTGAATTAGTACCGTTTTACCCACACCGGCACCACCAAACAAACCAATTTTACCACCTTTTGCATACGGCTCAATCAGGTCAATCACCTTAATACCAGTAAACAAAACTTCACTTGCAGTACTCAGGTTTTCGAATAATGGTGGTTTATTGTGTATAGGGCGGCCGCCAACTTTACTTACTTGTGGCAAACCATCAATAGCATCACCGGTTACATTAAACAGGCGTCCGTTAATTTCCGGACCAACTGGCATAGCAATAGGAATACCGGTATCTACTACATCCATACCACGAACCAAACCTTCGGTTCCGTCCATAGCAATAGTACGTACACTGTCTTCGCCCAGGTGCTGTTGTGTTTCCAAAATCAGCTTATCGCCGTTATCACGGGTGATTTCCAGGGCGTTATAGATTTCTGGCAGTTTACTGCCACCGGCAAATTGCACGTCTATTACGGCACCGATAATCTGTTTAATTTTCCCAACGTTAGCCATATTCCAGTAGTATTTAAGTGGGGGTTAAAAATTTGTGCGGCAAAAGTAAGGGTGCAGGGGTAAAAACTGAAATAAGAAATTAGAAAAACCTGCCACTACCATAAAATAGGTCATTCAAATAAGTGTTGACCCTTTAAAAATGATATGCCTGAAAAAAAAGACAGTGCAGGACGGCTGCCATTTTTAACCATAAATTTGAAGTTAGAATTAAATTAATAAAGTTCGGCTTGCTATATGAAAGATGTGCATCAAATACCATTGCTGCAACACCATATTGTTATTAATGGTGACCATGCCTCATTCCGGCAGCTGTACGTAATGCTCGCAACTCCGCTACGGCAGTTTGCGTACACCATTATTCATAACAAAGAGCAATCCGAAGAAATAGTAGCGGACGTATTTATACAATTTTGGCAAAACAGGGCCACTTTAGCCCATATAAAAAACCTCCGGGTTTACTTGTACGTTGCCACTAAAAATACCGCACTTAATTATTTGCGTAAAAAAAACAGCGAACCCCACCACGATTTTTTTGATTACACCCATGTGGAAATTGCAACCCATGAACCCAACCCTGAGCAGATTTTGATTACCAGCGAAATGCGCCGCAGGATAGATGAAATAGTTCAGCAACTGCCACCAAAATGCAAACTCATATTTAAAATGGCCAAAGAAGACAGGCTGCGTTACCGGGAGATTGCCTGTATACTCAACATCACTGTTAAAACTATCGACAACCAACTGGCCATTGCCTTAAAAAGAATAAGTGAAGCGGTAAATTTTAAACAGGGGAAAAAAAGTGAAAAAAAATAGACTGGAAAATTTTTGTAAAATGATTAGGTAGTTGAAAACCGGTTATTAAAGCCTTCAAATAAATATTTCCTCCTGCCTTGGTAGATTTTCTTAATCCTGTTGTTCTTATACTACAGCTTAACGAAAAAACGATGCCATCGCCTGCCAACAGAATCTGGACTTTAATGGCCAGAAAACTGACGAATGAGATTTCTGAAGAAGAACTTCAGGAATTGGAGCAGTTATTGCGTAATCACCCCGACGAGCATTATGCTGTGGAAATAATTACCGAACAATGGCAACAGACCCCAAAAACAGATATTCCATCTTTGGAAAAAAATTTTGAAAAAATTTGGGAAACGATACAACTACAAGAACTAAACAACCTCAATTCTCCTCAGCGAGCCACTACCGGAATTAGTATTGTTAAAATTCCGTCCAAAAAAATTATCTGGCTCAGCCTCGCTGCCGCAAGTATCGTTGGTCTGTGTCTGGTTATTGTTAGCCAACTTTCAAATTCTGCTTCGCAAAAAACAGCAGCCATTACCCCCACCGAAATCTCTACCAAATACGGCTCTAAAACCAAACTTTTATTACCAGACAGCACTGTTGTTTGGTTAAACAGCGGTAGCAAACTCACCTACGATAATAACTATGGCAAAACCATTAGAGAAGTAAAACTTACAGGCGAAGCTTATTTTGACGTAATGAAAAATGCGGCTAAACCATTTATTATCCATACCGATAAAATGGATATTAAGGTGTTGGGCACGGCCTTTAACGTAAAGTGCTATCCCGGAGAAAAAACAATGGAAACCAGCCTGATACACGGCAGCATAGAAGTAACACTGAAAACAAGGCAATCAGAAAAAATAATACTAAAGCCCAACGAAAAACTGGTGCTTAGTAATGAAAACTATATTAGGGCATCGCCACCAAATAAAAATGATACGGATATCAAAAGCATTGCAAGAGAACCACAGGCATTGGTTAGCATTACTCCTGTAACCTACACTACAACAGAAAATGCCATAATTGAAACCGCATGGCTGCAAAATAAACTGGTGTTCAATAAAGAAACTTTCGAAGACCTCGCTAGCCGTATGGAACGTTGGTATGGTGTTAGCATATTATTTAAGTACGAGCGGCTACGCAAAACCCGGCTTACGGGTTCTTTTGAAAATGAAACTGTACAGCAGGCATTAAAGGCTTTGCAATACACCACCCAGTTTAAATACACCATTAATAAAAACGAAATACTGATTTTTAAATAACAGCCAAAACCAAAAAACGATGCTTGAAATCATTTATCTAAACACAAGTTAGGCCCCTAAAAAGGGAGTGCTACTAACACTCCCCAATAGGCCATTAAGGGAATAGCTTCTCGTTTGCAGCGATGGCCATTCCTTATTTTAATAACCCCCAAAAATTAAAAGTATGAAAAAAGGCAAACCATTTGGTATTGCGGGCAAGTGCCATATTAATAAACTATTGCTGCTTATGAAACTCACAGCCATTTTTTTGCTGATTACCACATTGCAGGTATCGGCAAAGGGATTCTCCCAAAGCAGGATTACTTTGAAACTAAAGTCGGCTAATTTTAAAAACGCCCTACAGCAAATTGAAAAAAAAGCCGGGGTGCGATTTTTATACAATGATGCCCTTTTTGCCGACAACCAAAAAGTGGATGTAAATGCAGATAATGCCTACCTCACCGATGTATTAAACCAAATGTTCGAAGGCACTACTGTTAAATATAAACTACTGGAAAATAACCTGGTAGTGTTAAGCGGCAGCCTGGAAGATTTTGAAAATTTTAAAGAAGACCTGCGAGTAAATGGTAAAGTATTAGATAGTGTGGGCAGCCCTGTTGCTGGGGCTTCAGTACTTATAAAAGGTACAAAAAATGGCACTTCTGCCGATGCCTCGGGTAGCTTTTCCATCAATGCAACTTCGGATGCTACGCTGATAATTTCTGCAGTAGGCTTTATGCCTTACGAGATAGCGGTAAATAATAATGGCAATATAAACGTGGTGCTAAAAAGCATGCCACAGTCGGATTTAAATGCAGTTATTGTGGTAGGTTATGGTACCGCCCGTAAAAAGGATTTAACCGGATCTGTAGCTTCGGTAAGCGGTGCCGAACTAGCCAAGCAGCCCGTACTTACAGCCACACAGGCTGTACAAGGTAAGGTGGCCGGTGTGCAGGTAATTACCAGCGGCGACCCCAACGCATTGCCCATTATACGCATACGTGGCACAGGAACCATGCTGGCAGGGGCTAACCCGCTATATGTGGTAGATGGTGTTATTAACGATGATATCCGCAACATTAACTCCGCCGATATTGTAAGTATGGTAATTTTAAAAGATGCCTCCGCTACGGCCATCTATGGTATGCGGGCTGCTAATGGCGTTATTATACTTACTACTAAAAAAGGTAAGGTGGGTAAAATGGTTATTAATTACGATGCCACAGTAGGCGTAAAAGAGGCTACACGTTTGGTAAATATGGCTGGGGCTAACCAATACGCAGGTTACATTAACGAAGCCAGCATTTACTATGGCAGCGGCGATAGCATTGTAACCCAAGCATTACTGAATGCTGGCGGCAATACCGATTGGTACAATGAAATTTTAAAACGTGGGTTTTTTCAAAATCACAACCTTTCTATATCTGGCGGCAGCGACAAAATAAATTATTTTTTAAGTGCAGGCTACCTAAGCGATGAGGGTATCATCCGCACCAATAGCTTTAAACGCTTTACGTTAAGAAGCAACAACGATTATAAGATTAGTAAAAACTTTAAGGTTTCAACGATGCTATCTTACAGCCGCAGCGACCTGAGAAATGTGGATCTGGGGGCATTTAATGTGGCCTACCGGGCAGCACCCTATGTTTTAGCTAAACAAAATAATAGGTATGGCAATACTTCATTGGCCAATAACGTGGGTAACCCTATTTTAGATCAGGATAAAAATGACAATACTGGCTTGGGTGACCGCCTGCAGGCTAACGTGGTAGCAGAGTTAAAGCCACTTACATGGCTTACGCTACGCTCTAGTTTTGGTGTAGATAAAAACAATTTTCGTAATGTTTCCTATGGTTACAAATATGCTAACGTAGGGCCCAATAATGTATTTTTAAGTGCAGGCAGTAACCAGCTAAGGCCCAATAGCCGCCTTAGCATTGGCGAAAGCCAGGGTAACCGTTGGGTGTGGGATAACACAGCAACTGCTGCCAAAAGTTTTGGCCAACATAACTTTAATTTACTTGTAGGGGCCACTGCTGAACAAATAAGGATTAACGGCCTCGGCGGAACAAGAATAGATGTGCCGGAAGACAAAGATCAATGGTACCTTAACGCAGGTTCGTCTATTGGTGCTACCAATTTTAACGATGGCGATTTAAGTACCCGCAACTCTTATCTGGCAAGGCTCAATTATAATTTCAACGACAAATATTTTATTACCGCCACGGGCAGGTACGATGGTAGTTCCAGGTTGCCTTTAAACAATCGTTGGGGCTTCTTTCCATCGGTAGGTGCAGCATGGGTAATAAGCAGCGAAAAGTTTATGAATATCCAAAAACTTTTTAGCAATCTTAAACTAAGAGCCAGCTATGGTAAAGTGGGCAACGATGGTATTCCAAGCAGTTTGTTTATACCATTGGCTACCCAAAACCTACCTTATTTTTTTAACGGCGCAGAAGTATTAAATATTAGAATTGCAGAACTAGCCGATAAAAACCTTCGCTGGGAAATAACTTCCGAAACCAACTTGGGCTTAGACTTCAGCTTGCTGAAAAACAAACTATCTGGTACTGTAGATGTGTACAACCGCAAAACACAGGATGCATTGGTACGTATTAAAGTGCCTTCGATTTTGGGCGATCCCAACGATGAATACATTACAAACGCAGCCTCATTTACCAACAAAGGCGTAGAGGTAAGCCTAGATTGGAAAGACAATATCAGCCGCGACTGGAAATACAATATCGGTGGCAATATTGCTTTTAATAAAAACAAAATAGATAATTTGAATGGTGGCCAGGCCATTAACGATGGCAGTGTAGGCGGACAAGGTACTACCACACGAAGCGATAACGGGCAGCCAATTGGTAGCTTTTATTTGTGGGAAGTTGCGGGCATTTTTCAGACTGCAGCAGAAATAGCAGGATCTGGCCAACCCGGTGCCAAACCCGGCGATCTGCGCTACAGAGATGTAAATAATGATAAACAAATTAATGCCGACGACAGGGTGTATCAAGGTTCTTATCAACCAAAAATGACCTTTGGGGTAAACGGTAATGTAAGTTTTAAAACAATAGATTTATCTATAGGTGGTTTTGGTACAAGCGGCGGTAAAATTTACAATGGTAAAAAGGCGGCACGTGGCGATTTTAGAGACAATGTAGAAACCGAAGTAGCACTAGGCAGATGGACACCTAATAATACCAATACCAGCATTCCAAGAGCCAATACTCAGGAGTTGCCTGCCTCTACTTATTTTTTGGAAAAAGGCGATTTCTTCCGTATCAATAATCTTTCACTAGGCTACACTTTGCCAGCAAATATGTTGGGCAAAATGAAGATGCAAAGTTTTAGGGTATATGTAACCGTTCAGAACCTGGCTACTATTACACAATATAGTGGCTTTACGCCAGAAATAAGTAACGGCGGAACGCTTGCTGCTGGTATTGAAAGTGCCATTTACCCTACCACCCGCACATTTGCATTTGGTGTTAATGTAGGTTTTTAATCCACCCCTAAATTGTAATCAACATGAACATATCAATCATAAAAAAACTAGCTCTCATTTTACTGCCGGCAGCATTATTGGGCAGTTGTAAAAAAAGTTTTTTAGAAGTAGATCCACAGGGCGAAACCACCGAAGTGCTGGCCCTTACCGACCCAGATGCTGCCACCAAACTGGTGGGCGGCGTGTACAATACCCTTTACTATGGCGGGTTTGATAAAACTACCGTAGGCTTTTTATGGGCACTTACTAACGATGTAGCTAGCGACGATGCCGACAAGGGCAGCACCCCCGGCGACTTTAACAGTGGTGGTCTCGGCGATATCGACAACATGACCCACACACCGAACAACTTTATTTTTAATAATATTTGGAGCGGCCATTTTAATGCTATTATCAGTGCCAATAAAGCCATCGAAATTTTAGGCAAAAGCACCATTGAAGCCACTACCAAAAACAGGTTGATTGGTGAAGCAAGATTTTTGCGTGGTCTCTACTATTTTAACCTGGTAAGGTTCTTTGGTGGTGTTCCAAAAATTACGAATGTGCCATTGCCAAGCGAAGGCAATAGTGCCGCATTAAACACCCGCGCCACTGCTGCAGAAATTTATGTAGTAGTAGTAGAAGACCTGCAGTTTGCCGTTGATAACCTACCCATGAAAGGTGATGCTACAACACAAACAGGTCGTGCCAATAAAGGGGCAGCACAAGCTTATTTGGCCAAAGTATATCTCTACCAGAAAAACTGGGCTAAGGCATTGGAGCTTTCTAATGCGGTAATCACATCTGGCAAGTATTCGCTGGTAAATGATTATAATTTCATATTCAGAGAAAAAGCTGTGGGTGGACAGGGCGGCAACAACGGCAGCGAGTCTATTTTTGAAGTGCAGACTGGTGTAAATGCAGGTGAAAATGCGGTGAGCCCATTGTTTAGTAATGGCCAGGGGGCAAGAGGCCGTGGCGGCTGGAACGATTTGGGTTTTGGCTTTAACTGCCCCTCGGCAGATTTGGCTGGTGCTTATGAAACAGGCGACAGACGCAGGGGTGCCACTATTATGTTTATTAACCCAACCGTAGCAGGCAACAGCCCTGGCACAGTTTTATGGGATGGATACAGATTGCCATCTAAAGATTCTGTGGAGAACGACAGGTATAGCTATAAGGCTTACCATAGCCCTATTGCCGAAAGCCCGCAGGTTACTAATAATAAGGATAGCAAGCCAAAGAATATTCGGCTGATGCGGTATGCCGAAGTGATGCTGATATATGCTGAAGCCGCAGCCATGCTGGGTAATGCGGATGGGCTTAACAAACTTAACCTGGTACGCACAAGGGCTAACCTGCCAGCTACTACTTTAACCGAGGCCAATGTGTGGAAAGAAAGAAGGGTAGAGCTGGGTATGGAGCAGGACAGGTTTTTAGACCTCGTTCGCCAAGGCAGGGCTGGTGTGGTTTTAAGAGCACACGGCAAATCTTTTATAGATGGCAAACATGAGGTGTTTCCCATACCACAGGCACAAAGAGATTTGAGTGGTGGCAGGCTTACACAAAACAATGGCTACTAAACAAGCGCAATTCAATTTAAAAAACATTTAATATGAAAACAAATTTCAAAACCTTATTCTCTGGCAGCTTTCTTATACTGGCAGCAGCCATGGTAAGCACAGGCTGTACCAAGGCTGATTATGGCGATAGCTTTAACAAAGGAGATGCCCCACCAGTAGCTGGGGGCTTTGTAAACAGTAATGACATAGCTCCAACAAATCTGGTGGCACATTTCCCTTTTGAGAACAGCATTGCAGATGTAAAAGGTAGTATTACTGGCGGCACTGCAAGTGGCAC
>JAYUOV010000083.1:0-5667 GCA_043760535.1 Chitinophagaceae bacterium | reverse complement strand
TAACTATGCATTGAGGATAGTTTGTTTGCAACATGGCAACCGTATCATATAACTGTTTTTGGTTTCTGCTACAAACAAATAAAGTGTGGCCTGCCGCTGCAAATTGTTCTGCAATGGCTTTGCCTATTCCTTTAGAGGCACCGGTTATGATGATGTTCATGGTTTTATGTAGAGACGTCCATTTATGGCGTCTCCTTTTGGTGGGTGATAATGTTCGTTTAAATTTGAGCCTTCAAATGTAAACCAAACCATTATTGGACTGTTTAAAGCATTCAAAAGAATGTATTTTTCCAAAACATTTCCTGTGTGTAATAGCACGCCAGAAGTAAGATGCCAGTATGGCGTCTCTAAAACAAATCTTAAATCGTAAATCATAATTCGTAAACAAAAAAATGCCTTATAAACATCTTTTCTTCGATCTCGACCATACCCTTTGGGATTTTGAAACCAATAGCAAGGAAACCCTTGGTGAAATTTTTTATAAAAATGAGTTGGATAAAACACTTACTAAGGATTTTGATGGCTTTCATAAAAGCTACTCTGCCCACAACAAACGGCTTTGGGATAAATACAACCATGGGCTTATAAGGCAAGAAGAACTTCGCTGGAAGCGGATGTGGCATACCCTGCTGGATTATAAAAATGGCAGCGAACCATTAGCCCGACAACTGAGTGCCGAATACCTGCATATACTGCCCAACAAGCAAGCTCTTTTTCCATACACAAAAGAAATACTAGACTATTTAGTGGGTAAAAATTACGAGATGCACCTTATTACTAATGGCTTTGAACAAGTACAGTATGGCAAACTCAAAAACAGCGGCCTTACCCATTATTTTACCCATGTAATTACCAGCGAAAAGGCCATGAGCCTAAAGCCACACAAGGAAATATTCGACTTTGCCCTGCAACTGGCCAATGCTACAAAAGAAGAAAGCATCATGATTGGCGATAACCAAGATGCCGATATTAAAGGCGCTATGGATGCCGGGCTAGACACCGTTTTTGTAAACCACATAAACGAACCAATGCAACTAAAACCAACTTATACCATTTATAATTTAAAAGAACTGGAGCAGGTTTTTTAGCACTATGGCTTTAGATATAGCCACTAGTTAACATTAAGTTTTCCGCCGTTAAAAAAATTAAAACATGCATTTAAAATCGATTGATACAGTTGAAAATATTGACTATGCCACTTTTTAGGAGCAATATTTTAAACCAAGGAAGCCTTAAATGATTAAGAGCTTTGCAATAAACTGGCCGGCTTATAACAAATGGACCTAAGGTTATTTAAAAAAGATATTGTTGTAAAAAGAAGCGCTTTTTTACAACAATATCAAAACCGATTCTTACACCAATTAATAAAGCAGATAGTTATATAAAATTTTGCTACTATTTAAATATAGTGGCCAAAGGTTCGGTGGAGCTAAAGGGTTTTACATTCAATATTCTTAACGAAGCCAAGCAGACAGCCACGGGTTTTATTTACCCAACACAACGCATTAATAATTTTGTAAAACGCATTCTACTATTGTTTGTAGGCGGTAGTGTTAGTGTTACCCACATGATCTTCTATATAAACTATCCGCATATTTTACATACACAAGTTATAGGCCGCAAAAGGGTGCTATTGTTTCCTTACGATGAGCGTTTTAAACTGTATTGCAAACCATGTGAGGTGCTTTGCATGGCCGATTACAGTAATTACCATAAGGGGCAGATAGATTTTTAAAAAATTTAGGCAGTAGATAAGGCAAATGGCTACAAAGTAGTACTGGTAAATGGAGATGACATGTACATAACCACGGGCTTTTTTAACCAGATGGAGTATATTAATAGCGGCTTAGCCAAGATCTTTCGCATACTAAACACCAACCCACAAACAGAAGCCCACGAGGGTTAGGAATTTGTTAGTACTGCATGGCATAGATAACCTGAAGAAGAAAACAATGCCCGCCCCATGGTACATATATAAACTAGAGAAAATACGAAACAGAGCGGCCAAAGAGTTGTGAGTGATGTAAAAAATGGAACCTCAATTTTTACATCAATTTTCCAATGCTGCCAGCACATCGTTTACAATATCATCTATATACTCTAGCCCAACAGAGATGCGTATGAGCCCCGGCGTAATGCCTACCAACTGTCTTTCTGCCTCAGATAATTTAGCATGGGTAGTACTAGCCGGATGAGAGGCAATGCTTCGGGTATCGCCAAGGTTAGCCGTAAGCGATAGCATTTTGAGGCCGTTTAAAAAAGTACGTCCCGCCTCCAATCCACCTTTTAATTCAAAACAAACAATGCCGCCACCGTTAGTCATTTGCTTTATGGCAATGGCATGCTGCGGATGACTTTTTAGGAAAGGATATTTTACCCAGTTAATGGCGGCGTGTTCTTCCAGTTTTTCGGCTAAAGCCAAAGCATTTTTTGCATGGCGCTCCATACGTACATCCAGCGTTTCAAGGCTTTTACTTAAAATCCAGGCATTAAAAGGGCTCATACTTGGGCCAGTACTGCGGCAAAAAAGATAAATGTCGTGGATGAGTTCTTTTTTACCCACAACTACACCACCCAATACACGGCCCTGCCCATCTAGCCACTTTGTAGCAGAATGCGTAACAAGATGTGCACCAAAGTCTATGGGCTTTTGGGCAGCCGGTGTGGCAAAGCAATTATCTACATTCAATATTACGTTGTGCTTATTAGCCATGTTGCCAATCCATTCTAAATCCACCATATCAAGGCCGGGGTTGGTAGGGGTTTCCAGATAAATCATTTTGGTATTGGGCTTTATTAAAGCCTCCCAGGTTTCGGGTTGCATCACATCGGCATAGCTAACTTCTATGCCCCATTTGGGTAAATATTTGGTAATGACAGTATGTGTACTGCCAAAAATAGAACTACATGCCAGCAGATGGTCGCCGCTTTTTAAAAAGGTCATGAAAGAAGCGAAAATGGCACTCATACCACTTGCCGTGGCAAAGCCTGCCTCGGCACCTTCCAGAGCTACCATGCGGTTAACAAACTCATTTACATTGGGGTTGCTAAAGCGGCTGTAGATGTTATCGTCTGTTTCATCGGCAAAGGCGGCTCGCATTTCTTCGGCATTATCAAAACAAAAGCTGCTAGTAAGAAACAGCGGTGTGCTGTGTTCCATTTCGTTCGTTCGTTCGTTGCGGATGCGGATGGCCTCGGTAAGTGGATGCATATTGTATTTTAGATGGGGTTGTAAATGTAAATAAGCAACCTTGTAATTGGCATCCTGTTTTCAACTTACTTTGCGGGGCTATAATTACAATGAATACAAACCGGCTTTTTTACGATTATCCAACGCCATTTCTTTTAGAAAGTGGCTTATTGCTGTGCAACCTGCACATTGCCTACCATACCTATGGGCAATTAAACAAGGCCAAAGACAATGTGATATGGATATGCCATGCCCTTACTGCCAACAGCGATGCGGCCGATTGGTGGCCCGGCATGGTAGGCCCGGGCAAAGTTTTTAACACCGATACACACTTTATAGTTTGTGCCAATATTTTAGGTAGCTGCTATGGCACTACGGCCACAGGTCTTTTTACAAATAACGAATTGCCCACCTTTATCACCATCCGCGATATGGTGCAGGTACACATTGTTTTGCGTAAACATCTTGGCATAGAAAAAATTCAATTAGTGGTGGGCGGCAGTATGGGTGGCTACCAAACCATGGAGTGGGCTGTGGCAGAGCCAGAAATTATTCAAAAACAATTTTTATTGGTAACAGGTGCCGCGGAAAGTGCCTGGGGAATAGCCATACATACAGCACAACGGCTTGCTATAGAAGCCGACGCAACATGGATACTAACCAATGGCGGTGCTAAAGGTTTAAAAGCGGCTAGAGCCATAGGCATGATTACCTACCGCAACTATAAGCAGTACATGTTATCGCAAAGCGATGTCGGGGATGCAGAAAAAACAGACAACTTTAAAGCATCCAGCTACATTAATTATCAAGGGGAAAAGCTGGTGAGCCGTTTTAATGCCAAATGTTATTGGGCACTTACAAAAAGTATGGATAGCCACAACCTGTCCCGTGGCCGAGGCGGAAATATAGGCGAAGTACTTGCACAAATTAGTCAACCCACATTAATAATAGGTATCAACAGCGATTTTCTTTGCCCCACTCAGGAGCAGCAAATACTGGCCAGCTACCTGCCCAATAGCCAGTTGCACATTATTGATTCGCTGTACGGCCACGATGGCTTTTTAACTGAAGCGACCAAGGTATCGGGCATATTAAAAGAGTGGATGAAATAACAGTAATGCTGGCAAAACATCTTTTGCAGCATTCCACCTTTTTTAATAACCTTACGCCTCCAAATATTCAACAAACCATGGCAGCTACCAGTAATAAAAAAATAGCCGTATTAATAGATGGCGATAACGCCGAAGCAAGGCTGATAGAGCAGATTTTAAACGAAGCAGCCAAGTTTGGCAGGGTAACCATTAAACGCATTTACGCCGACTGGACCATGCCCCAAATGAACAAGTGGAAAGAACAAACCAACCGCTTTGCCATACGGCCCATACAAAAATTTAGCTACACCAAAGGCAAAAACAGCACCGATACCGCACTAATTATTGATGCCATGGACATTATGTATCAGGAAAGTGTAGATGGCTTTTGCATAGTAAGCAGCGACAGCGATTATACAGGCATAGCTCACCGAATACGAGAAGCCGGCCTCTACGTAATGGGCATCGGTGGCAGCCACACACCAGAAGCCTTTGTAAAAGCCTGCGAACATTTTGTATTTACAGAGATATTAATGCCCGACCAGCCAAAGCCGGTAACAGTGCAGCAACCCAAAAAGGTTTCTCCAAAAAAACCAGTTGGCAAAATGGTGCCTGTAGCAGAAAATCTGCCTATACCTGAACCTGTTCCCGAAGAACCCATCAATCAAAATTTCTCTACCCCAATTAATAAAATTACCAACCGCCCACTCGACATAAGCTTGGTTTACAATGCCTTTAACATAGCAGTGGACGACCTTACCGGCCTTGCACTTGCCAGCCAGTTAGGCAACGAACTGCGTAAAATAGATTCCAGTTTCGATGTACGCAACTATGGCTTTAACTCCCTGCGAAAATTTATAGAAGCACTCAATCCGAAGTACGAAATTGTGTTTACGGATAAGACTACGGTTTCGGTGAAAAGGATGGAGTAAATGATTTGGGCGTAGCCCCGGCAAATACCACCGATATTCATCGGGGCGGGCAGGCCGTTGCCGGGCTTTCCGCTACAATTTTTTTTGGCCGAAAACTGGGGCCAAAAAAAGATTTCCGCTGCAATCCCTAACGCAGTTTCCGCTGTGGGTAACTGGCGCAGAAATGGGGCGTTGGCTTTGTGTACAGGTTTGCAGTGCAATGTAGTTATCCATGCACTAGTTCGTGTTTCACCAAACGGAATCTATGCATAAGAATTCTGTTACATTCAATCGCTTTTGCCTTTGCTAAATTTTAAAATAAAATTTAGCAGGCTTATATTCTAATTTCAGAACTCCTTACCCCGTGAACTGAAACCGCCTGTTATTCGCAATCTAAATACCTGATAGTAGCAGCCTCATCCGGCCTTTGGCCACCTTCTCCTACAGAGAAGGGAAGCGGAACAAGGGTATGTTG
>JAYUOV010000082.1:0-5668 GCA_043760535.1 Chitinophagaceae bacterium | reverse complement strand
TCGCTGAGGTAGCGGATAACGCTGCGGTAAATAATTTCGGCCCCTTTGCGGCGTACTTCGCTGGTGGTAATCACCTTCATGCCATATTTTTCGATGATGGCTTTTTCTTCTTTTTCAAAATCCCGAAGTGAGATAAACACCACATCTTCCGGCAATACTTTTGGAGAGATTTTGCCAATGTTTTTAAGATAATCCCACTGCTTTTTGGTTTCAGGATCCAGCTCATGAACCCCACATTCCCGGTTGTCTTCTGCTATAGCTGTGGCTAGTGGCATACCGTGCAGATTGCCGCTGGGCGTGGTGTACGGCGTATGGAGGTCGGCGTGGGCATCTATCCAAATTACGCCAAGCTTGCTATTGGGTTTGGCTATTTTAAGCCCGGCAATGGTAGCTCCAGCACTACTATGGTCGCCACTGATGATTACCGGAAAGAAGTTGTTCTTAATGGTATCGGCCACAGACTTGCTTATTTTTTCATACATGCTGGCCACACCTTTAATCCGCTTGGCATAAGGCGATTCGATGGGTTCAAACAACAGCTTGTTTTCATGCGGTATTTTTTCCGAAGGAAAGTGTACGAAGAAGTTGCTCATAAAATCGAGGGCCGCTATTTTAATGGCTTCCACACCAAGGCTTGCACCGCGGGTACCGGCACCAATTTCTGAGGCTACTTCTATAAGTTTGATGTTTTTCATAGGGGCTATAATCGTAAGAACATGCTGGATAAAAAATTCCTTATGTCTTGTTTTTGGGTCTGATCTAAAAATCCTATTTACTGCTTTATGTTTACTGAATCAATATTGGTGATCTTATCAAATCTTACTACAGATGGTTTAGCAAGATTTAATTTTCCCCAATCTGAAATATTAAAATCGAAAGCTGTGATAGGTTGCTGGCTTGAAATACGGGCCAATAAAACATCGTTATCAGGCGACTGTAATAAAACGAGTGCAGGCCTAACTTTAGCGTCCCTAAAATTGCTGTACGGCATATTTACAATCACTATGTCCCCCAAACAATAATTCATTTATCGGCATATAATTCGTCATAAATATTGTCTTCTTCGCTATGGTCTTTAAAAAAAGATTGGAGGCCCAATTGGTTCCATTGTTCATTTTCGGTAGCTCTTTTAATATCAGATTCAGCGTACACCACTACATGTATTTTTTCCCCTGCTTTCAGTTCACTCATTTTGTCTTTGGGCAAATACAAAATACCATTGTCCGGTGCCAATGTATCAAATTCAATTTTTTGCATGGTTACTATTTTTTTCCTGATAATAAATGCCTTCGTCTTCGTAGCCTTCAAAAAAATAATAGAGACTTAATTGTAAAAACAACAGTTCATCAATTGTGTCTTCCTCAATTTCTGTGGGTAAAGTTTCATTTGGGGAAACTGCCATGGCGGTTAACTTTTTCTCAAATCTAAGGATTCTTTTTTGTAGAATAGCTTCCTTCCACCTTTCCCAAAACCTTAAACCGAACAAACATTTCTTCGCTGTACCATTTCTCTTTATGGGTTCTTCGAATCACTTCGGTGTGGTCTTTCATTTTGTAGGCAAAGTTTTTCATGTGCATTTTACTTTGCCAAATGCTGAAAGTGGCTTGCTTTATAAACGGCACTTCGCCAATGCCGTACGAGGTAATAAAGCCTTCTGCACCAGCCATCTGATTGGCAACGGCATCTACATTTCCCCAAAAATCTTTCAGCTTTTTAAGCCGGATAGTAGCCCTTGTAAGTATTGCAATTTCACCATCATAATCAGTTTGCTTAGGCAAGGCTCCAAAAGGCTCTTTACCATCCCAAAGCCCATGGCCTTCGATGGGTTCCAGGGTGAAAGTGGTAGTAGTACAGCG
Source organism: Chitinophagaceae bacterium (assembly GCA_043760535.1). Taxonomy (GTDB): domain Bacteria; phylum Bacteroidota; class Bacteroidia; order Chitinophagales; family Chitinophagaceae; genus JAZKFT01. The sequence goes on along the minus strand of JAYUOV010000082.1, from coordinate 3,812 downwards.
GCAAAATTTCCAGTAGTTATTTATTAATCTGCCTAAATGTTTTGTGCCTGTTGCTTCATTATCATTGACCATTGACCAATGACTATTGACCGTAAGTACCGCCCACTGCCGCCAATCGGGTGTTTTGTCAAACGTGCCGTTGCGGCCGCTGCCCATGAGTTTGTAAAAACGAATTTTTTTATTTAGCCATAAAGGCATACGAAAAAGCCCCATGGAAATAAGGGCAAAAGGCACTGCCCATGCTGGGTAGCGAACAATGGTGAGATGGACTATGGGTGCCAATGGTTAAGGTTGTGTTTTGTTTGGATGCTGATAGTAGTACCGCAGATAAGGATTGGCCGGGATTGTAGCGGAAATCTTTTTTGGGCCGTGCCCCCATCCCCTAAAGGGGTTTTGGACTAGCCCAAAAAAATTGCAGCGTAAAGCCCGTTCTGCTGCTGATGGGTGTTGTGTGGTTGCTGCTTCAAAACATGGTTTTTGCTTTCATCCTCCGCTTTCCACTCCTGTTTTTCCTTTGGCAAAAGCTGTCCCCGCCAGCGGGTAACATAGGTTAGGAGCCACCGATTAATTTTGTGATTGATTGGATTCTTGAAATTTGATAAAAACTAAACCCCCTACCCAACCACAAATTTTTGAAACGATTCCAGTCTGTGTGCTGGTATAAACATCAAATCGCCTATAACTGTTTGATTAGGGGTGAGAACGGGTATCAGTTTTTGTTTTTGGGCATAAAAGCTTTTGTAGCCGAGCTTCCACATCATTTCTAAAATGAGAAATTTGTTATCGCCTTCTGTTTCTATTTGCATCAGCGGAAGCTGTTTGGCAATGAGTGGTTGCATCAGGGGAATAACTGGAATTTCATAGCCTTCAATATCGCATTTTATGTAGTCTATTTTGCCAAGGCTTTCAAACAGGTCCAGTGGGTGTTTCATGGCTACTTCGTATTTTTCGGCAGCGGCTATAAACTGGGTTTCGTCTTTTTTTAATACCCGCATCAGGCCGTGGCGGTGCTTATCACTGCTGGGGTTACCCATTAAAATAGTACCATCGCTTTCGCCAAGGGCGTATGGAAGTATCGTTACATTTTGCAGGCTACTGATATTTTTTTCCAACACCTGCCTGTATAATTCTATTGGTTCTACGGTGTACACCCTGCCGGTTTTGCCCACCAACCTCGAAAATATTTTGGTAAAATAGCCAAGGTTGCCGCCAATGTCGATCACCGTTTCGCCTTGCTGAATCAGGTTTTTTACAAAATAATGGCTGTAGTATGATGGGTTTTCGGCCAGCCACCCTTTATTAAAATAATGGAAGAAAAGGGTGCTCGTAAGCCGCAGGTAATTCTTTTGGCCAAGTAATTTATTTAGTAGGGCTTTGATGCTTTTCATGTTTGAAGATTCAAGGTTCAAGCTAAGCTCAAGTATCAAGATTCAAGAATCAAGTAAATGATGGATTGGGTTACTGTTTTTTATTGGAAATGTTTCTAGCTTCTACTTTTAAAATAATATTTGAAAGTATTTTAGTAATCTGGCTTGCTTCATCCATCATTTTTATACGTTCATTTTCAATTTTTTCTTCACCATATGTCAATATAAGATCTAGCCAATGGGTGGATTCTTTAGCTTCTTTCCTTGAAATTTTTAATTTCATTCGCTCATCTGCAATGCCCAGGTTTTCTACAGCTTCAATATAATTAGCTCCAACTGAGCCACTGGAACGTACTACTTGTTTGATATACTCCATATTGATAACGTCCTTTTTACAAATCAAACAAAAATCTCTAACATCTTTTCCAAACTTATGGAACCTGTTTTCAAGTTCTATTGACATTGTATTACTTCTTTTGAAGGATTAAATAATCCGTTAACTCTTTTATTAGATTCCTTTAAATCTTGTTTCCTAAATCTTTATACTTGAATCTTGATACTTGAACCTTGTAGCTTGGATCTTGAACCTTGATTCTTGAACCTTTATTGCCCAATAACTTCCAAGGCTTTTTTATAAATAAGATTGCTACTGTTTTCTACTTCGTAATAACCTTCGTTTCGGTACAGCTGTCGGGCTAGTAAAGCCTTTACCCGTTTCAGGCTTTCTTCTTTCAGTTTTGCATTGCCAAGGCTAAGGTTAATGCTATCTTTTTTTGCAAAATCAACCAGTGAATTCCATGTAGTTTCCGGAAACGTGTAACTGTTTTGAAATGTCTTTACATCTTTCATGCCATCGAATGCCGCCCTGTTTTGTTTGTAAAACTGGTAGGTAAAACCCGACAGTGTATTCGTTTGTAACAGTTTGCCAAAATCTTCTGAGATAGCGCTGGTATCCATGGCCACATACACATCTGGCGTAATGCCGCCGCCATCATATACTATTTTTCCTTTTTTAGTTTTAAAGGCTTTGCCTTTTGTAAAAGCCGAATCGTTATTCAGGCTGTCGGTATGGTGAAAGCGATCCAGCAATTCTTCTCTGTACACCAGACGGCCTTTATCGTATGGCTTTTGTATGCTGCGGCCAAGTGGCGTGTAATATCTGGCCACTGTAAGCCGCAGGGCACCACCATCGCTAAGGCCAAACTGTTCCTGTACCAAACCTTTGCCAAAACTGCGACGGCCTACAATGGTACAACGGTCATTGTCCTGCAAGGCTCCAGCTAATACTTCGCTGGCACTTGCACTAAATTCGTCCATCAGTAGTACGAGTTCGCCTTCTTCAAAAACACCTGGCTTACTACTATTTAAATCTTTGCGTTTTACCTTATTGCCTTCGGTGTACACAATCATTTTACCATCCTCTAAAAATTCGTCGGCAATATTTACTGCCGCTTCCAGCAAGCCACCGCCATTGCTTCGTAAGTCCAGAATTAGTTTTGTCATGCCAAGGGGCTTCAGCTTTGTCATGGCTTCCATAAATTCTATATAGGTTACTTCGGCAAATTTGTTGAGCCTTATGTAGCCCACGTTAGGTGCAGCCATGTAAGCGGCATCTAACGAAGGGATGGGAATCATGCCACGTTTTACTTTTACCGTAAGCGGTTTATTGTTGCGAAGCAGCGACAGCATTACCTCCGAACCGCCATCGCCACGAATGAATTTTTTGTAAGCATCTGTCTGTAGATTTTTGCCGGCAATGGTACTGTCATCTACTTTAATAAGCTGATCACCCACCAATACACCGGCAACTGCTGCAGGACCTTTGTTTACTACGTACATAATATTAAGTGTATCGTTAAATACTTGATATTCAATACCTATACCCTGAAAATTGCCTCGGAGATCATTGTTTATATCGTCTAGTTTTACTGGTGGAATATAGACAGAATGTGGATCAAGCCGGTTCAATATAGCCTGTATGGCATCATAGTTCATACTGTCTAGCAGCACTTTATCTACGTATTTTTCATTCACCAAGGCCAGCACTTCATCGGCAGCATTATTGATGCCTTTTGCTTTACTAATATTTTTCCAGCCCATGGCGCCTTGTAGCTGGTAACCAATTAAAATACCCATTGCCATTACTAAACTAAAAAGCAGCGGTAACCAAACCTGTAATTTTTTATTCACCATCATTATCTATACAATTAATATGGCCAAAAATACAGGATGGAAGTCAGTTGTCAGTTGGCAGTTTTACAGTTGGCAGTTTTACAGTTGGCAATGGACAATCTGTAAAAGAAAAATATTATTTTAGGGTAAGGTGGAATGGGTTTTAAATACATTTTTTTGGTTCTTCGTCAAAATTAGTGGAAGTCATATTGAAAGTTATTTGTGAGGAAGTAAATCATGGCCTTAAAGTTGTCCATATTTCTAAACCCCCTT
>JAYUOV010000081.1:0-46506 GCA_043760535.1 Chitinophagaceae bacterium | reverse complement strand
CCTGTGCGCTTTTTCTCGATTGTTTTCCCATGATATCTCAAATTTACACCCTCGTTTACAATTTGAATATCGTTCCAGTTATTTAGGGGGCTGGAGGGTTATCTTATGTAATTGGAAAATTAGATAAGTTAGATGAAATAATGGATGAAGTAACAAAACTTGCAAGAAGGCATACACAATACGGCGTAAAAGATGAACATTACGCAGCCGTAGGTACAGCATTGATATGGACTTTAGAGCAAGGGCACGGCGTACATTGGAATGCAGCATTAGAAGCAGCATGGACGGAGATATACGGAATTTTGGCAGGCGCAATGATGGCAGTGCAACAAGAAGAAATGAGGGCATAAGAAAAGATACCTGGAGTGCAATATTTTTAAATTATAATCCTGAATCTATAGCCCATCAATATTTAAATAATTAAAATTATGCTTATACTAATCTCCGAGCCTGATCGTAGTGGAACAAACGACGATGCTCTGTTAATGAAGTAAAATTTTAATAAATTATAAGCCATGGCTCTGCCACTTTTTAAATTGGGCCATGCACCAATCATTGGTGAATGGCTTGCCTTACCGCTGTTGAAAATTGCAGGATCTGTAATACTCGGCGATGAAGCTTACCAGGAAATTTCGTACCCTGTTGCTCACCGCTTACTTTTAAAATGCGATGCGGCACTACGAATAGAAGGCATCTCCAAAGGTGCAGATGAAGATGTAAGAATTGTAAAAGAAAATGGGTTGAAAATTTATTATAGCTTAACGGAAATACCAGGGATATAACATTAAGCAGAGGCTATTTTGTTATTGTTGCAGCTTCTAATACAATCTTCCCACACATTAAAAAATACCTGACCATGCAAAATGAACTTGTTAAAGTACTTGTAGCATATATCAGTTCAATATTTTTTGCTGCCGCTGTTATTGCTCAATCAAAAGTTTTTTCTAAGAATATGTAATCATTTCAACTTCGCTCATTAATAATACGGTATGACCAAATATAATTTTGACTTGGTTAAAAAAAGCTGGGCTATCATTGCCAAAATTGATTTTGAAATTGTTGGCGGTGTATTTTATATCCGGCTGTTTCACATTGCACCGGAGCTAAGGCCGATGTTTAGTGGAGCGTCAATGACGGAGCAGTCTAAAAAACTGGGGTGCATGCTATCGTATGTCATTTCAAAATTTGATTCCATTGAGGATATGCTTACAGAAGTACAGGCACTTGCAAAGCGGCATACAAAGTACGGCGTAAAAGACGAACATTACAATGCAGTAGGCTCTGCCTTAATGTGGACGTTGGAACAAGGCCTGGGGGACTATTGGACGGATGAATTAAACACAGCGTGGATTGATTTTTACGAAACTTTATCCGCCGAAATGATAGCAGCGAAACTTATATAATTTTAAAATATTAAAGTTTTATTGACACTCATCAATATTAACATTACCGGGCTTCTTTTTATGCGTTTGTATTGCCCAACCACTCCAAATTAGGATTGATGATTTTGTTGTAATTTAGAAATATTTTCAATAAAAACAGGGGTTGGTTGTGACGTCATTTTTACATTTAAAAATTGTAATTAAAGGAAGATTGCAATTTTCATAAGCATAAAATAAAAAAATTTACTGTTAGTTAAAAGTAAAATAATGGGGAGATATAATCAAAATGTACTCCCGGTAAACGTTTATAATATTGCAGCATCTCAGATTAAAAATCTTGCAAACCAACATGGTATCCACATCAGTTTTTCACTTAAAAGATAAAAAGCATCAAATGCTTCACCTCATTAATAAGTAAAAGCAACACCGTTTTATTAGAACAGTTTTCCAATTAAATAGGCAAGGTTTACAATAAATACTTTCCCTTAATCAGGCAATACATTTTGCATAGCCGAACTGTGCGGTTTTAAAGCCATTACACAGGTGCAAATTTTTATGGGCGAAAAGGGAATTGTACACTAGGTGGTTTCTCTGACAGGTGATAAAATTGGTCAGGAAATGTTAATACCGAAAGGCGATGTGGCCGCAGGCTTACAAATCCGCCAAACCATTCTGGAGACGCCGGAAGCCTTGCTCAACACACAAAAATCACTCGCAGTAACCGTTGAAAACATCGCTCAGTATAAAAGCCAAATGGAAGAATCATTTCCATTTAAAGATGAACTAAATGAAAAGTCCGGCAGGCTGGAAGAGGTGAATAAGAAGATAATGGAAAAATTGAAGGAGGAGGAAAAGGTAAAGGGGGAAAAGAGGCAGTTAACCATTGAAAATAAGGATGGTGAAGTACCTGCAAATGAAGTAAGTCCGGTTCGTAATTTATAATAAGACTAAGGTTTTTGTTATAGCATCACGCAATTCAGGTTTTACATTTGTTTGAGCTGCAAAATCATTCCATCTGCTCACAACTGCATTAACCTGATTAATGATTGTAGCTGCTTTTTTGATGTTCATATTTTTGGCAACTTCCAGTAAATCATCACGGGTAATATTTTGCCGCTTGCCATTTATACTTAAAGAGTGCTGGCTTACCCATGTACTTCCCGGCCTGTAGGAATGGCAAACATCAAAAGCCGGTGCCAGTTTCCATTGGCCGGTTTTGTCCATACTGAATGAAAAGTTCTTAGTGTGGTCATCACAGTTCCTTGCCATTACATTAAATACCATTCTGCGGAATAGCTGTTCAGCATCTGTGTATGGCAATAACAAGCTGCGCATGGTTTCAAATAATTGTTCATAGCTAAACGAGGTAACCTCGTTAAAATCATAATGAGCAATGGCACAAAAACTTTGTATATGCAGTTTGCCCTTACCATGTTCCCTATCAAACCGCTTAGTTATAAAATGAGCCCTGCCGTTTTCTTCCAGCAACCTGCATTCGGTCATTTCTATTTCGGCTTCTTTTGCCATCAGGTGGTAAGCCATTTCAACCCGGCCATAACCGAATGATGTACCTAACTGCTGGTCTGTAACGCCGTCAAATTTTAGCAGCCAATGGGTAAACCCTTTTGGTGCATCTGCCTGCCCGGAACGAATTTCTTTTGTATCAGGATTAAATGCTACCACTGCTTTAGCCCTTGCACCACCGGCAGAAGAGCCGATTTTTAATATGTCACTCAATGCTTTTGCTTCATCGCCGGAAAGATTGGTATTAAAATCCTGCCTGCCAGAGAGTATTTCCTGGGCAATATTTATCAAGCTGTCTAGCTCAATTTTGGTAGCTCCGTAATTTGTTTTGGGTTCTAACGGTTCAAATTCTAATGCTCCCATGCCTCTTTTGCCAATAAAGCAAAGCAGTTCTACCGGGTTCATACTATCAGTAGGGCGGCCACTTCTTGACAGCCAGGCATTAATCAGGCTGTTACCGTATTTATCCGGCAATACATCTGCCAGTAAGCCCGGTAAGCCTTTAAATGTAGTTGTGCCTCTTATTTCAGGAAAAGAAAATACCCGTTTTGCAGCATCAGCAATCGGTATTTTCAATGGCGATAAATCCCACTTATTTGTAAGGAATGAGGATTTAAATTCAAAGGAAGCCAACTCTGTGTCCACATCCCATGCAATGGCCCCAACCCGTTTGTTCCAGATGTTGATGAATGCTGTTGTTATCATTACCAGTCACTTTTAGGTTTTTCGATTCCAGGGGCTTTTCTATTACTTGCCCTCTGCCGCTTTTTCTGGTCAATTTTAGCCAGTTGCAGCGGACTTAGCTGTTGCCTCATTTCAAAATTTTGAAACAATTGTAGCTGCTCTAAAGCCCTTAATATTTGAATAAAAGAAAGCAGTGTGCCGCCGCCGCCATTTTCAACCTGCACCATAGTAGAACGGTTGATGCCAGCCGCCGTCGCTACCTGCTGCTGGGTTTTGTTTTGCTGTAGCCGGGTTTGTTGAATGAAGTTTCCCAATACCAATAAAATTGCTGGGTCACTCATTGCATACCAGTGTTTGACGGATTTTTCCATCGTTAAATGTATTATTGGTGGATAATGTTGGCAAATGCCAACAATTTAATTAGTCTATTTTGTTGGCAAATTCCATCACAAATATACTAAATTGGCTTTAATGGTGGAAATATCCGACATGAAGAATAAATTAGAGTTACATCAGATTGTCCAAGTAATATTAAAGCAATAAAACTCATTATGTAAATATTAATAATCCGGATCTTTCCATTTTAATTACTTTAACCGTATTCAAACATTCAACATGGATTTAGCAGCATTTGGCGATAGGGTACGGCAGGTAAGGGAAGAAATACTCAAATTGACCCAAACCGAACTTGCAAAGGAGATAAATTCTACGCAGGCCATCATCTCAAGGCTTGAGCTGGGCATTGGTGGCAATATCTACATCATCTTCGATTTCATTAATTACCTACAGGCAAAAAAATTGCTGAGCCACATGCTTTTCCGTGAGGTTTTCGATATTGAGTTATTACATACTAAAATTGCAGAGGCTCCAAAGGAACAGATTTTAGAACTTGCTGAGTTACTAGAAAAGCAGTCGAAAGAGCAAACGAAGAATCTCCAAAAACTGGGTAGTTTACTATCTCCGAAATAATTAAGCTTCCCCTATTTATTAAAAGCAGTAAAATGTTTAGATAGCTCCATTCTTTGCTCCTTCTCGAATGAGTCTAGATAGATTTCTGTGGTCTTAACTGAAGTATGGCCGAGTTGCTCACTTATCATTTCTATTGGAATACCTGCACGTTTTAGCACTGTAGCATATGAGTGTCGGGCAAAGTTTGTGGTTACTTTTCTTTCAAGGTTTAAATTTTGGGCAATCCGGGCCATGTATTTATTTATTGTTTTAATTGCCTGATTTACATCTTTACTAATCATATCAGCATTGGCATTTTCGGCCCTTATCATATCAAAAATATAGGAGTCCGGTCGCTTAGGTTTCTTCCCCCATTTATTAATTATTTTTTGAAGTTCACTAATCAGGATAATTTGAATAGGCTTATTTTCCTGCAGCTTATTTTTGTTTTAGCCCGTAAAACTGTATTTCTTTTCCCTGTAAATTTTGATGTTTCAACAAGGCAATATCCTTCACATTTAGGCCATTACCAAAGTAGGCAAAGAGCCACATGTCTCTGGCCCAGGCTTCTATTTCAGTGGCTGGCTTATAGGAAAATATTTTACCAACATCTTCCACCTTTAGTGCTTTCTTTGTTTTCTTGCTGGTCGGTGGGGAGTAGTTGTTTTTGCCAAATGGATAAAACTCCTGAGAGATAATCTTGCTTCGTATAGTTTCGTTAAACAGTGTGCGAATGTTCCTGGAGTATATGCCAATGGTGGTGGTACCAATACCTGCAAATCGCATGTCGGTATCAAAGCCTTTAATAAATTCCACTGTGATATCGGAAAACGTAAGGTTAGGCTTACCGCAATATTTAAGCAATTTATTGTGGGAGGTTTGTAAAGATGTGGCCGTTTTGATCCTTTCCTGAGCCATTAATTTATTAATGTGGGCAGTGCTAAATGCCCAAAAATTGTCATCAATTTTCTTTTCAAATTGAATTTCTGATGCACCATAAAATGCTCCTTAAAGGTTTTAAAGGAAAACGCTTCTTTAAGCTCATCTGTAATTTTTTCTGCCTTTTTTAGGTAGTAGGTAATATCGGCAAAAATATCTTTCAATTTTTTATTAATGTGGTATGAGTTAAACTCGGATTCATCCATATCAATACCAAGAGAAAAAAAATTATTTTCCCTTCTAAAAGTAACCTTCAATTTAACCGGAAATTTTCCATTCCCTTTTGCTCCTTTTATCGTGTAAAGCCACGGCTTAATTACTGCTTTCATTTGATCAAATTTCACCTACAATTTCACCTACAAATTTTAAAACATTCCAAACGGTCATTTTTGTTTGGTATTGCAAAATACGCACATTAAGCTATAAATCAATTGATTGTAAACATTTTGTTTTAATTGGTTTAAAATGTAAAACCAAACAAAAGGGTATTTTTCTGACTGTTAATCAGAGGGTCTCTGGTTCAAGTCCAGAAGGGGGAGCAATTAAAAAAAATAGCCTGTAAACATAAAGTTTATGGGCTTTTTGTATCCTGTTTACATGAAAAAATGTACAAGTATCATTTAAAAGGTGGCTTGCTGGTGTACAACCTAGAAAAATCAGGTGTGCAAAATTTCCGCTCAAACTCAATACTGGTAGGGGTTTTAAAAATGAACAATTAACCCAATTGTTTCACGAACACCCAAAAACGGGGTACATTTTAAAGCTTAAACTATGTCAAACAATATCAAAAATGCTTCTCTGGATTAAAAGTAACCATATCAACAAAAAGGTATTAGCCCCTTTAGTGGAAAATCCACTCAAATTGACTCCCTAATACCATTGCAAAGTGCCCCCAGTGCCATTTTAAATTGACCCCCTTCAGCAAGACCAAACTGACCCTCTAAAAACGGAAGAAGAATAGTTGTTTGTGTTAGGTAAAAAAAGCCAAAATTAAAGGCTCAATAATCTTAGCCCGATGTGCAAGAAAACAAATGAAATGTATAAGAATCGTCGGTTACTTTGGCTCTATGCCGAAGGTAGGGGTAGCAAGTCTATTAGCCAGGTTATACAGGTAACACGTCAACCACAGAAAGCACTCAACCATTATAGCCTCTCAGTTACCAGTAAATATGTGGTACAACGTTATTGGCGAACAAACCATAGCCGATTGCATACTCGACCGGTTGGCAATCTATTGTCATTTCCTGCTTCATATATTTTTCTTTTATAATTTTACTTTTTTGAATCAATTCAAATACTTCATTTCTTATGGTAATTGGTGAAATATCCAAAAATCAGGTAATTATCCCTGGACTAATAAAAAGGCCCGGCCATTTCTTTAATGAAAGTTGATTTTTAAAAGTCGTGGCATTGGGTCTGCTTTGATCGGCCAGTTTGGTAAGTAGGATTCTATGTCGCAATTTTTTTACCTGCTTCATTGGTATAACAACATTAGTTTTTTCCCGGAGCTAAATGAATCGTGTGATCGTCAATATTTTTTTTCTGATAATAATTTTGTAGATCCTTACCAGAATTCTTTACAAAATGAATAAAATTATAATGCCGAAAGAGTACCTTGCCTGTGAATCAGGAAAAGGGATTACATTAAATCCCCATCCTACACAGAACCCCGGTTTGTAAAATAGGTATGGGTAAAACTACCGGATGTTAGAAAATAGCAACGGTAAGCAATCAATAGGAAGCTTTATTCCATAGGGTTAAAAAAAACAACCAGAAAATGGTTGGTAATTTTAAAAATGAGAAAGAAATTAATGGAGCAGAAATTTTCATTGTTCGTTGTTGTTTTTTGGGTGCTGGCAAATACAGTTTCGTTACATGTCCATGCGCAAAGCAAGCGGCCCAACATCCTCTATATTATGGCCGATGATCATACATCGCAGGCATGGGGCATTTATGGCGGTATTTTACAAGATTATATCTCCAACAACAACATCAAACGCCTGGCAGCTAAAGGCATGGTATTGAACAATGCGTTTTGCACCAACTCAATTTGCGTACCGAGCAGGGCCACGATCCTTACCGGTCAATACAGCAATAAAAATGATGTGTATACTTTGAGTGATGCTTTATCACCAACAAAAGACAATATTGCAAAACAACTGCAACAGGCGGGATATCAAACAGCCATTTTTGGTAAATGGCATTTAAAAAAAATGCCTTCCGGCTTCGATACATTTAATGTGTTGCCTGGCCAGGGTGTATATCACGATCCCACTTATCTCAACAAGAGCAACTGGAACGATAAAGAAGAAAAAGGAAAGGAGTTAAAAGGGTATGTAGATGATATTACCACCAGCATGAGCATTAACTGGATGAAGGAAAGAGATTCGTCAAAGCCTTTTTTCCTGATGTGCCATTTTAAAGCAACACATGAGCCTTTTGACTTTGCCGATAGGTTTAAAGACTTGTATAAGGGTGTTGAATTTCCCTACCCGGAGAGTATATGGGATTCGGGAGCCACTACCACCGGCCGTTCGTTTACAGGCCAGCGTTTGGAAGAACTAGGCAGTCGCTATCTTAAAGCTTCCACCGGTACCTTCTGGACGAGTTATCCCGGCTTGCCTTTTAGCACAGAAGGTTTATCTGCAAAGAACGCCCGTATGAAGATCTACCAAAAATTCATTAAAGATTATTTACGCTGCGTGGCGGGCATCAACGACAATTTGGGCAAAATGCTCGATTATCTTGAAGCTACCGGCTTAGATAGAAACACCGTTATCATTTACACCGCCGACCAGGGATACTTTTTAGGCGAGCATGATTTTATGGACAAGCGCCTGATGTACGAAGAGTCATTAAGAATGCCTTTTGTGATCAGTTATCCTAAAGAAATTAAAGGAGGAACAAGGTTGAATGATATGGTGTTAAATACTGATTTTGCAGCATTGTTTGCCGATTATGCAGGTATAAAAAAACCATCCTTAATGCAAGGCGAAAGTTTTCGTAATAACCTGAAGGGGCATACACCTAAATCATGGCGAACGGCGATGTATTATCGTTATTGGCAGCACGATCCCGTAAGGCCTGCGCATTATGGCATCAGGAATAAGCGATACAAACTTATTTATTTTTACGGTGAGCCATTGGGCATGACCGGTACTTCGCCACAAGCAACGTCACCGGCTTGGGAATTTTACGATCTTGAAAAAGATCCTAAAGAATTGCACAATGCCATCAATGATGCGCAATATGCAGCAAAGATCAAAAAAATGAAAGTGGAGTTGTTACAATTGAAAGCAGCGGCGGGTGATACCCAATAGAATTATACAAGTTTCGTTAACTTACAGAAGAAAAAATATATTAAAACTCCGGGCTTGCAAACATTCAGTTGTACAATTTGGAGGCAGATAAATACGAAACCAGTATTCTTGAAGATGCTAATCGGACCCTAATAAATAAAGGAAAGTTTAATGCAGTGCATACAGTATGGACGCAGGAATTTAAGTAAGTAACAAACCAACGATGGAAAATTATACCTGCTACTGTAGAATAGATGAATGAAGCACCCGGAGTCAACTTATAAACAGAAGATGAATAATTTAATAAAAAAATTCGTTTAGAAATACTGCTGAAAAATATTAGCGCTTATGTACGAGTCATTAAAGTTCAAGAGCAGGATTAAAATATCACAAGCATTAAAGTAGTAAATATGAATAGTAAGATTCGCCTTTTTAGTTTATTGATCGTTATTTTTTTTACCGGGTTTACAGGTATAAAAACTGCCAATAGTGAAACAGGCGAACCTGGAAAAACAGGCAACAGTTCAACACCCAATGTGGTGATTATTTTTATGGATGATATGGGCTACGGTGACCCGGTGTGTTACGGTGGAGGGCCTTACCAAACGCCCAATATTGATGCATTGGCGGCGCAGGGTGTACGCTTCACCGATTTTTATGTGGCACAAGCAGTATGTACAGCTTCACGAAGTGCATTGCTTACGGGTTGTTATCCCACCCGCATTGGTATCAGTGGTGCAATAGATCATAATGCAAAATTTGCCCTAAACCCCGATGAACAAACCATTGCCGAATTGCTAAAGGATAAAGGCTATAAAACCGGAATGGTAGGCAAATGGCATTTGGGACATAAAGTGCCTTATCTGCCTTTGCAAAATGGCTTTGATGAGTTTTATGGACTGCCTTACAGTAACGATATGTGGGCTTATGATTACAATGGCGAAAGATGGCAGGATACTTCTCTCTGGCGTGCCAAGTATCCACCCCTTCCACTAATAGAAGGAAATAAAACCATTAAGATTATTTCCAGCTTTGATGACCAGGACCAGCTAACAACTGACTATACCGGAAGGGCGGTATCGTTTATTAACAAAAATAAAAGTAATCCATTCTTTTTATACCTCGCACATTCTATGGTGCACGTCCCATTGGGCGTTTCCGCTAAGTTTAAAGGAAAAAGTGGTGCGGGCATATTTGGCGACGTGATGGAAGAAGTGGACTGGTCTGTTGGTGAAGTGATGAAAGCTTTAAAAGCAAATAAATTGCTTGATAATACAATTGTGATATTTACCAGCGACAATGGACCCTGGCTTACGTTTGGAAACCATGCTGGCAGCACAGGCGGTTTGAGAGAAGGAAAAGGAACGGCATTTGATGGCGGTTTAAAAGTGCCCTGCATTATAAGTTGGTCGGGTCATACAAAACCCGGAATGGTTTGCAATAAGTTACTATCCACCATGGATGTATTGCCAACATTGGTAGATATCTGCGATGCGAAAATGCCCGTAAAGAAGATTGATGGAATTGATTTTAAAGAAGTGCTGTTGGGAGATACAAAAGCCAATCCCAGGAAAGAGTTTATATACTATTACGATAGGAATAGCCTGAAAGCTATTCGTAACAAAACATGGAAACTGGTGTTTGCGGCTAGTTCGCAAACCTATGGACAACCCGCCACCATTGGCGGCGACAGGTACCCTGGTAAATATGGCACTATAAATGTGCCTATGGGATTGTATAACCTGGACATTGATCCCGGCGAATACAGGGATGTAAAAGAGCAAAACCCTAAAATTGTAAAAGAGCTGATTGCAATAGCTGACATTTACAGAAAAACCATTGGTGATGGATTAACGCAAACATTAGGTAATGAAGTAAGACCCGCGGCACAGGTTAAATAGAAGCAATGTCCTTTCAGGAATTTCTTTGACAATTTCTAACACCTCAGCCTCGCTCCTTTATTTATAGGGCAGGCCACTCTTGGGGCTTGGTTGTGATTTTTTTTTCACAATTGTTATCATTCTGAATAGTTTTTTTACACTTTCTTGTCCTGAATAAATTTCATAACTCCCTACTCTTCGCAGTTTTGATTGCGTAGTTTTTCTTTTTTTGAACCCAGCGAAAGCCGTGCCCTGATGGAGCGACATTGGCGACGCTCCGTTCAACTGATAGCTACTATCAGGTATTTAGATTGCGAATAACAAGCGGTTTCAGTTCACGGGGTAAGGAGTTCTGAATTTATTCAACCCTTATCCAATAGCTATAACTATAATCTTTAAAGGGTATCCTGTATTTTTCCAATGGCCAGGCACCCCAGCTATCCAAGCCCTGCATGCCTGTCTGCTGCAAATCCATGTGCAGATAAATTTCATTCCGCTTATTCAATTCGCCGCTATGGTACTGCTTTTTATTCACCTCAGGGTCTAAATCATTAAGGCTGTAAGGCAGCGCAGCAAAACTTAACAGGCTATCTGCAAATGAGAATGTAATTTTTTTTCCATTTGCATTGCCGAAACTTACCCAGCGTACTTCTGTTTTATTGCCACTTTCTTGCGGTCGGGCATAGGGAAAATATTGTTCATACACCGTTTGTTTATACTGCCCGATGAACGTATTTGTTTTGCGGTCCCAATAATTTTCGCCAGGGCCACGCCCATACCAATTGATGTTGCTTAAACCTTTATCAATCACAAAATCATTACCTGCCCTTAGCAATAAAGGATATTTACCTTTTATTGCTTTAAAATTATTCTCCACTTTAATGCTACCATCACTGTTCACCGTAAAAAGTTGCTGATGTGTTGCATCGCCATTCACCAATTGCTTGGTAAAGCTTATACGATATTCCTGCTCACTCATTTTTTTTACAATAGCATTCAAATTGCTTCCGCTTTCGTAAGCATTGCGCCACATTCTAACACTTTTATTGAAGCCTGCACCAAAATCATTATCTGTTGGCGCCCGCCAGAAGGAGGGTATTGGTCCCTCTTCAATCATTTTTTGATTCTTATGAGTATAGTTTGATAAAACACCTGTTTGCAGGTTGAAGGATACTGTAAAGTTTTTTCCGATGATGGTACACTTCCCCTCAGTTTGATTTACCTGTAAAGCGGATTTTTTAACCGGTTTAAAATCTTTTGCCAGTAAGCTATTTAGCTGAAATTGCTCGTTCGCTATTTCATATCCCTTTGGCAAAAAGGGCTCTGCTGTTTTTAATGAATAATAGATGTTCAGTTGATATTCTTTTTTTGCATCCATGCTTGTTCTTATAGCAACTTTAAAAGTATCTTCCTGTTGAGGTACAAGCGTAATATGGTTAATGCTGCCTGTTTCCTTTGCAATACCATTCTCCTGCAATACCCAACTCATTAAAACATTATCTAAATTTTTAAAAAAGAATCCATTATTTATGGTGATACTATTATTGCCATTCCATGTTGTTTTTATATGCTGATAAACTTTTTTTACTTCCGCCGCCATGGGTGTTAATTCCCGATAACCGGTTACTACACCTTTTACACAAAAATTATTATCACTCAGGTTTTCATCCACCGGACCTTCTAGTGGAAAATCACCGCCATAAGCAATGATGCGTTTGCCATTTTTTACAGTATCAATTCCTTGGTCAACCCATTCCCATATAAACCCACCCTGCAGTTTGGGATTGTTCTCAATTACATCCCAATAATCCTGAAAATTCCCAAGGCTGTTGCCCATAATATGTGCATATTCACTTTGAATGTTTGGAATACCGGCATCGCTTTTAGAATAAGCAAGCATGGAAGCCGGACTCATGTATTGCGGACAAAATATTTCCGAAAAATGTGTATTCTTTGCCTTGCCGTAATCAATATCTCTTTCGTATTGTATGGGTAAAGTTGTTTGCTGACGCAACCAATCGTAAGCTGAATAAAAATTACTGCCGTCTCCTGCTTCATTGCCCAGCGACCACGTAACTACTGATGCATGATTCTTATCTCTCTCGTACATGCGTTGTATGCGTTGCAAATGAGCTTCTTTCCATTGAGGTTTATTGCCCAACGTAACACTCAAGTCATAACCAAGGCCATGACTTTCAATATTGGCTTCATCCACCACGTACAATCCATATTCGTCACACAATTCCATCCAGTAAGGATCTGGTGGATAATGTGAATTACGAACTGCATTGATGTTTAGCTTCTTCATCATCTCCATATCCTTGCGCATATCTTCTTTGCTGAGGACATGTCCGTTTCTGGGATGCGCTTCGTGACGGTTTACCCCTTTTAGGAAAACCCGCTTGCCATTCACTAAAAAATTAGCTCCCTTTATTTCTATTTTTTTAAACCCCACTTTCTGCGGCACTACTTCCAAAACAACGCCTTTGGCATTTTTTAAAATAAGATAAAGGTTGTATAAATAAGGGGTTTCGGCCGACCATGTTTTTACATTTGGAATAATTGAGGTGAATTCTATATTTGTTTTATAATTTCCTAATATGGTTTTATAATCCTTGGTTTTATCCTCGTACACAATATTACCGTTGGCATCCTGCAACTGCACTTCAACTAATATGCTGTCTTTTTTGCTTAGCAATCCTTTTTCCCATTTGATGTTATTGATTTCTGTATTGATGTAGAGTAACCCACTGGTATAACTATCATTCAAAGTGCTTGTAATTTTTGTATCCCGGATATTCAAGTCATTGGTACTGTATAAAAACACATCTCTTTCAATACCAGAAAAACGAAACATGTCCTGGCACTCCAGATAGCTGCCATCGCTCCAACGATATACCTGGAAAGCGATTACATTTTCGCCTTCTTTTACAAAATCAGTAATATTAAATTCTGCTGCCAATTTACTGTCTTCGCTATACCCAACTTTTTTTCCATTTACATATACAAACAGGCAACTTTTTGCATTACCCACGTGAACAAAAACTTTTTTTCCTTTGAATGCGGCAGGCAATTCGAATTTTTTTCGGTAGGATCCTACTGGGTTGTTATTTGCAGGAATATCAAATGGTGGATTCATTTTTCCATAGCGGAGATTGTGCCCGGCAAAATCGTAAGGCTGGTTTACATAAATAGGCAAGCCATATCCGTTCACTTCCCAACTTGCTGGTACACGAAAATTATCCCATTGACTATCATTAAAATTTATTTCATAAAAGTTTTGCGGTCGTTTGTTAGGGTCTTTCACCCAGTTGAATTTCCAAATGCCATTTAGAGAAAAAAATCTTGAGGATTTTTCCCTGTCATGCTGTTTTGCAAGCTCCATGTTTTCAAAGGAAAAAGCACTGTTTCGCATGGGCATACGGTTTTCTGCAACTAGTTCCGGTATTTGTAGTTCGGTTGGCAATTGCGTAAAAGCCCCATTATTAAAAAACAATACAAGTATTGCGACAAATAGTATTTTGTAGCTGGCTTTTGAAATTCTATTGGTTCTCAAAAAAACTAGGCATTGCGATCTACTCCTGAACGGAAAAGTATATATCATTTTATATCATTTATTTTTTCTCTTTTATAAACCCACATTGTATCAATTTTTATATTGTCAATTGGTTAAAAGTAAAGGTATTTAACAATCATTCCACAACAATCTCATCAGCAAAAATCCACCCTGGCTTACCTGCACCGCTATGACCCGGAGGGCAAAGATTATTTTTTGCTTTTACCCTGACATAGCGAACAGCTTGCAGCGGGAAAGTTGCTTTAAAATCGAATAACACCTTTTTCTCAATAATATCTATTAGGTTATTTACCTTTTTAACTTCTGTAAACTCTTTTCCATCTGCAGATACTTCAAAAGTTACAGATTGAGGTAAAAAAATCCAGTTACCATAGCTTTGCAGGCATCCCAATGCAATGCTTTGAATATTTTTTGCTTCCCCAAGATCTACCATGGCAACTAAATCATTTCCATTAAAGCCATGCCAGTATTTTCCCATAGCCTCTTTTCCTCTTACACCATCGGTTAATGAGTTCGGTCCATCAGCCTGGTAATTTTTACTCACCGGGTTTGTATAGGTTACATTTTTGCCAATAGCTTTATGCATTACAAAATTTTGACGTGCGGCCTGTGCACCCATAATTCGACCATTTACAAAAGTTGATGCTTTCAATAAAAGAGAAGTACTTATTTCAATGGGGGCATTGTATTTATTGCTGCTTAATGTTAGCTCAGTTCCATCAAGTGTATAATATATTGCCGCTTTCATTATTTCCGTAGATAAATTAACAAACAATTTTCCGTTTTGAGAAAATGGTTTTATACTTACCGTAAAATTGCCGGGTGAATAATGCTGGCCCTTTTGCCCAAATGCTTTGAACTGACTCTGCAAACGCTCATTAAATTTTTCCCAATTTTTTTTCTCCTTTGGTGTCCATAACACTTCGGCCAGTGCCAGCATACGAGGCAGTACCATATATTCTAGCTGTTCAGCCGTAATAATATATTCCGTCCATAAATTAGCCTGTGCACCCAACACATATTTTGCTTCCTCCACATTCAATTCTTTTGGGATGGGTTCGTAGTCGTACACTTTTTTCAACGTGTTCATACCACCAATAGCCAATGGTTCGCCTTCGGGGCCGGCCTGGTAATGGTCGAAATAAACGGGAGATCCCGGTGTCATGATTACATTATGATCCGCTTTTGCCGCTTCAATGCCACCAGCTTCGCCACGCCAGCTCATTACTGTAGCATCTGGTGCAAGGCCGCCTTCCAGTATTTCATCCCATCCAATAATTTTTTTATTTTTACCATTAATAAATTTTTCAATACGTCTGATGAAATAACTCTGCAATCCTTCTTCATTCTCTAGGTGTTCTGCTTTTATTCTTGCCTGGCATTTCTGGCAGACTTTCCATGGGCCTTTCGCCACTTCATCGCCACCAATATGTATGTATTTTGAAGGGAACAACGCTATCACTTCTGCTAACACATTTTCCAAAAAAGTAAAAACCGAATCGTTGCCCGCACAATAGTTAGAAGACATATTGGAATAGTTGCCACCGGTTAATGGCAATTGCGGTTGTTGTGTACAACTTAAAGCAGGATAAGAAGCTATAGCCGAAGCCACATGGCCTGGCATCTCTATTTCGGGAATAATGGTGATATTTTTTTCAGCGGCATATTTAACCATTTCCTTTATTTGCACCTGTGTATAGTAGCCACCGTATGTAGCGTCCTCACCTGGTTTTGCCTGCATTCGGCTGCCCCAAACCTTATCAGTTTGGTCAACCCGCCATGCACCAACAGATGTAAGTTTTGGATACTTTTTTATTTCTATCCTCCAGCCCTGATCATCAACGAGGTGCCAGTGAAATGTATTCATTTTATAGGCTGCTATTAAATCGATGTACTCTTTTATCACTTCCGGGCCAAAAAAATGCCTGCTCACATCTAAATGCATACCCCTGTATTTAAAACGCGGATAATCGGTAATGCTCATACAGGGCACCTGCAATGCTGCATTGGTTCGGATGGCCGGTAAAGTTTGCAATAGAGACTGGATGCCATAAATAATTCCCTCCTTTGTGTTTGCAACAATTGTAACAGCAGAAGGCGTTGCATTCAGCAGATATCCTTCGTCACCAATGTCAAGTGTTTTTGCAATTTTAAATTCAATATTTTTTTTGGCTGTTTTGTTCCGCAATAACGTTATGCCTGAAATGTTTTTAATAGCGGCCGAAAAAAAGTCGGCAGCTAATTTCAAGTCTTTATTAGCTACATTAAATTTTATAGCTGCGCTGTTATCTATATCAAAGCTGCCCTGGTTTATTTGCAGCGCTACTGGTTGCGGGATAATGCTTACGTTTTGTTGCGCAATGAGCAGGTTGGGTACTAGAAATAAAACAAATAATAATTCTTTCATTTAAACTGATTTTTTTTGTATAAAATTTCTCCTTCGGAAAAGAGGGGATTTAACGATGAGGCGAGGATCTTAAGTCTTAATTTTTTAACTAAAGTACGAATAAAGAAAAATCAGCATAAGTATCAAAAAGCCTGAAAGTATTAAGGGTACATTACGGGTTTCTCCCTCCTCATTTTTCAAAAAGTCTAAAGGAGCACTCATCGTACAGCTTTCGATTTTTTTGTAATCTGGTTCAGGCGTTAACAGACTAGTTACAAAGTAAATAATTGAACTGCATACAAACAGCCACCAGGCTTGCATCATAAATGAAATCCCCCAGACCTTTGTAATGATTTTAACATCTCCGAATGCAGGAAAATCAAGCAAAAAAGCAGCTAACCCTAATAGAAGCCCTCCAATAAATGTAGCAATTGCTCCCTGACTATTGCCCCGTTTCCAAAATACTCCCCATACAAAAACGGCAGTAATTGGCGGCGATACTACTGCTAATAAAACAGTTATCGCCTCAAAAATGCTGTTGAATTTTGCAATAAGGGGCGACCAGGAAATGGCAACAATCATTACAACAACTGCTGTTACCCTGCCGATTAATACTTGTTGCTTATCTGATGTGTGAGGCCTGTTTCTTTTTACAATATCTATCGAAACCAAAGTACCTGCACTGTTCAGTGCAGCAGCAATTGTACTCATCAAAGCAGCTAGCAAGGCAGCCGCCATGAGCCCTTTTAATCCTGTGGGCAACAATTCACTGATCAATACTGGAAAAGTATTGTTGGCATCTGTAATAATATCTTTAAACAATACATACCCCAACACACCGGGAAGAACAAAAATAAACACTGTCAATATTTTGATAGCAGCCGCAAACAGTGGCCCAATTTTAGCATCTCGTAAGGTTTTTGCTGCCAGTACACGTTGTACAATCGTTTGATCTGCACACCAGTACCAAATACCCAACACAGGATATCCCAACAAGATAGATGACCAGGTTAGACCGGATGAATTTGAAGCGGAAGGTATAATACTCAACTGCTCTGGTTTTACTGCCCTCTTCAGGGCTTCCATGCTGTGGATTCCATGATCAGGAAGTGCCATAAATCCATATATTGTCAGAATGATTGCTCCACCTACAAGAATCACTGTTTGAATGGACTCGGTGATAACAACGGACTTTAGTCCACCTACAACGGTATAAATTGCTGTAATTAGGGAAATTACCAATATAGAAACATACACATTTATGCCAAAGAAGTGCTCGAATACCACGGCACCAGCGTACAGGCTTACACCAATATGCATGAATAATGCCCCCAGTAATCCCAAAATAGCAAGACAGGTGCGTGCAGTAGCATTATACCTGATTTCCATAAATTCAGGTAAGGTTTCTATTTTATTTTTATAATAAAAAGGTGCAAATATCAACGACAGGATAATGAGTATGATTATTGCCATCCATTCGAAATTACCCCAAACCAAGCCATCTTTAAATCCTGATGCAGCCAGACCTACGAGGTGTATGGTAGAAATGTTGGATGCAAACAATGCGGCGCCGATTACCGGCCATTTGAGTGAATGCCCTGCTAGAAAATAGCCATCGGAATTCATGGATTTCTTTCGAACTACCCATAAGCCAATGACCATTATTCCGATAAGGTAGAGGGCAATTACTAAAATATCTATTAGTGCCATATTTTAAGTTTATTTGAACCGATGAAAGAGGTTTTGCCTATGAAATTAAAGAATTTTAAACGTACAATTATCTATCAGATCCCAATCCAGTTCAATGCCCAACCCTGGTTTCTCAGGAAGGTGGGCATATCCATTTTCTATTCGTATGGATTCTGCAAGACCAAAATCAAAATATTCTATTGGGTCAAGCACTTCAAAAAATTCGCAATTTTTCATGGCCGCTGCGCAATGTAGATTTACTAATTCAAGCGGCATATAGATTGCCGTGTGTATTTCACACTGCATGCCAAATGATTCCGCAAGGTGTGCAGTCTTCATCACAGGTGTAATCCCTCCTTTCCAGGAAACATCCGTTCGTACAATATCTACAACCCTCGATGAGATACATTCCGCAGTGCTGTAATGACTTCCTCCAAGAACTTCAGTTCCGCAAATAGGTATATCTAACTTATTGGTCAACATGCGCAAACCGTGGTAGTCAACATCATACAAAGGTTCTTCTAGCCAGTGGTAGCCCAGTTTTTCAAGGACCCTTCCTATTTTTAAAGCCTCCTGATGGTTGTAACAGGCAACAGGATCGGCCATTAGTTTAAAATCTTTACCAACTGCTTCCCTACATAACGTATAAGCATTAATATCAAATTCGACATTCCCAGGTGGATGAAGTTTGAAGGCAGCCCATCCGCGGTCTTTGATCTTCAGCGCTTGAATGGCATAGTCTTCAGGCGTCTTATTCACCAATGAGCTTGCATAGATGGGTACTTTGTCACGATATGCTCCAAGAAATTTATATAATGGAAGCCCGGCAGCTTTGGCTGAAAGAATCCAACAGGCGATATCAAAAGGTCCATATGAGTAAATGGGTAGATGATTCCACCAACGATCAACCAAACGGAAGTCGTGCCAATGTTTTTCACGATAATCAGGGTCTTTTCCTAAAAAGAAGGGTTTTAATACATCAGCAGCAATTTGACCTGCGATTTTTGCACCTCTGCCAGCAAAACCAAATGTATCTGCCTGAATACCTGTATCTGTTTTCATGGAAATAACAAGAAACTCAAGATCAGATCGTATACCATCCCTCATCTCGCTATCTTTCATTGCCAAAGTAGCATGCTTGCAAAGCCGTATCTCTATATCAGTTATTTTCATTTTACAGTATTTATATTTTCAATTGTATAATCAATAAATCTAATTTGATTGGTACTAATTTTCTTATCTACAATCTGAAGAATCGCTTTGCATTGTCGTGGTAAAAATTTATTTTTTCTTGTTCGCTCCAGTCACTGGTCCATTCACTTACAAAGGTGTACCAGTCATGGTAGCCTCCCGCCAGCTTGCATACTGGCCAATCACTGCCATATACAATTCGATCATTCCCAAAGCAGTCAAGTACATGATTTGTATAAGGAGTTAGATCTTCCTTTTTCCAGTTCTTTAAATCTGCTTCCGTCATGAGTCCGGACACCTTACAATAAACATGCTCATACTGGGATAGCTGCCTCATATTCTTTTTCCAATTGTCCATTTCACCATCCCTGATACCTGGCTTTCCACAATGATTCAATATCAAAAGTCTTTCCGGCAAAGCACTAACTAGCTCAATACACTCTACCAACTGATCATGTGTGATGCATAATTCAAAATGCATGTCTGAATCTAATACCTTCTTAACACCTTCAATAAATGTTGGTTGTAAAGCAAATCCCGGTTCATTAAACTGTATATTATGTCGGATACCTTTCACCATTTTATAGGCTGCAAGGTTTTCAAGTTTATGATCTATTTTATTTACCTCAGTAAGGTCAGCATAAGCCACAATAGCTTGAATGCGTTCATCAGTTTTGGCCAAATCCTGTACCCATTTTACTTCTTCCTCATTCGAACCGGGCTGGCAGTTACATTCTACAAAAACCATTTTATCAACTTCGATTCCCTCAGTAGCTTTATGATAATCTGCTAATAGAAAAGAATGATTTAGTGCCCCAGCCGATTCGAGCCAATCATATTTTAATTTAGAAGGATCCCAAAAATGTACATGGCTATCAATAATTGAAATAGAATTCATTGCTTTAAATTTTAATGCTCATTCAGAATTTCCCATACTTCAAATAGGCTTCTTGTGGATCTACTCCCTCCAATATGGCCTTTCGTACTAAGCTCTCAGTTAATAGCACTGCTTCCGTTTTCTTTACCACTTCTTCGGCAATTGCTTTTGGAATAATTACAATTCCATCTCTATCGGCCATTACATAGTCACCCGTCTCTATATTTACTTCCCCGATTTTTATGGGTTCAGCGAATTTATCAGCCACCCATCTCCCAACTACGTCTACTGGTGTGAAGTATTTACAGAATACTTTGAATCCAATTTTACTGATAAATGCTGAATCTCTGGATCCTCCGTCGACAATATATCCACGAATACCACGTAACTGTAAAGTCTCCGAGGACAATTCCCCCATATGAGCTAGTGTATCATCATTCGGCTGGCAGATCACCACACTTCCTTTTGGTGCTTTTGACAACAAACCTGTCCATTGAAGAAGCGTTTCATGAGGATCCAATGACTCATCATAGCGTCCACTTACCGTATATATTGGACCAGCTAGTTTGGTGTGAACGTCTATTGGACGAATGTTGTTGGGCAATGCCTGATTGGGATATCCCATCGAACGTAATACGTCATACACTGCTCCGGAGTAACATTTTTCTAATCTATTGCTTATAGACGTTTGAGTATTCATATGCTAGCTATTTTCCGTATGACTGTTTAATAAAACTATTCAAAATATTTTTCATACATTCTATTTTTTATTTATATAATAATAGGACAACCTTTCATTGCAGGCCTAATTTGTACGAAAGACTTCCTCCATGGCCGACCATGTCTGTCTTTTGGCAGCAGCATCCGGCAGTGGTTGCTGGCAAGGATCGGTTTCTTTCCACCATTTTTGAGTTGTGCTGTCTGCCGACATTTTTTTCATGTCTTCCTCAAAGTCATTTCCGGTATATTCAAAATAACTAAACAGGTATTGCCTGCCTTCAATCTCTTTTAAATAGATAGAATAGTTTTGAATATTACACTCTTTTATTTTTTTTAAAACTGCCGGCCACACTGCTGCATGGAGTTGTTTATAATAGGCCAATTTCTCCGGTTTTAAACCGGTTACCATTCCAAAGCGCTTTATATTTATGGAGCTGTCTTTTGAATCAGTAATTGATTTTGTTGGCTTCATTTCAACCTGATTACATGCTGTGAATAGCAGGGTGATGCATAGGGAACATTGGATGATTTTTATATTTACCATAAAATTTTTTATTTAGAATTAAGTATTTAATTCTTTTATATTTTGTGAATTAGGAAGCCCTTTTAATTTTTTTGTTTTCACCTCCGCAACCGGTGGGGCTGTATAACTGGAACACCACTGCTTTTGCTTTTTTCGAAAAATATGCTGTCGTATTTTTTGAATACCGACTTTGTCGGGACCTAACCAAAAGATGTGGCTTATACATTTACTGGTGGAAATACGAAAGGAAGTTCCTACACCCTACTGTTATGGGTGCCCATTTGTGTTTAAACCCAAATTAGGTTATTCGTATTATCTAATAAAAAAAGCAATAGAGCACTACCATCACCGCTAATAACAGTAGCGACAATACTTTGTAATTTCCAATCCCTTTCCATCCCTTATCCTGTAATGGTTCCAGGGGTGATTTCCAATACAGCTCATTGCTTTGGGCGGTAAGCTGAACCGGAAAATAATACGACAATGAAACCTGCAGTACTACACAGGCTAAAAATAAATAAAAAGCCATCATCATAAACGGTACCTGCCCAATAACAGAATTCGGGAATAATTTATTTAAAACAAATACCCCCGCACCTAAAATCGAACCTATCCACAAAGTATATTGCGCAGATTTGGCGGAAGCTTTTTTCCAGAATACACCCAATATGAAAACGGTTGTAATAGGTGGTGCGATGTGCGCAATTACATCATTGATGCCATTGAATAAACTTTCATACTGATTGATTAATGGCAAAAGTGAAAGAGAAATAACCAATGCGGCAACTGCCGATATTCTTCCCACTTTTACCAATTGCATATCGCCTGTTTCAGGACGGTACCTTTTATACAAATCATAGCTTACCAATGTAGCAATAGAATTAAGTGCTCCGGAAATCTGGCTCATTAAACCGGATAACAATGCAGCTACCAGGATACCTACCAAACCAGTAGGCACCAGTTGCGTTATCATCAAGGTATAGATTCCTTTTGTTTCAGTAATCAGTTTTCCGGTGGCATCTGTATGTTGCACCGCACTGATATTAAACAACCCTTTTTGAGCAAGCACATAAGCCATTAAACCCGGCAATACAAAAATAAAAACCGGCAAAATTTTAATAAACCCGCAAAATAAGGCACCCCCTCTTGCATGATCAATATCCTTTGCTCCCAACACCCTTTGCACAATGGTTTGATCGGCACACCAATACCAGATGCCCAATACAGGATAACCTAAAAATACCGCATACCAGGGCATCCCACTTGCATCACCGGAAGGCCTTAGCATGGAAATTTTATCCATGCTATCATTTGCATGAAGCACATCAGTAATTCCTGTCCATCCACCAACTTTATTATAACAAATAACCGTAATGATGATTGCACCGGTTAATAATACAATGGTTTGAATCGACTCTGTAATTACTACTGCTCTTAATCCTCCGATTACAGTGTAGATTCCTGTAAGTGTAGCTATTACTATAATACTTACGTAAATATTTACCCCAAATAGCGTTTTTAAAACAATGCCCCCTGCTAAAAATGAAAAGGCAATATGGATTACTATTGCGGAGAGTATAGAAATAATGGCCAACCAGTCGCGACAGGCCCTGTTATAGCGTTTCTCCAAAAAGTCGGGCAGGGTTGCCACTTTTGACTTCATGTAAAATGGAACAAAAAACAAGGCGAGCAATATTAATGTAAAGGAAGCCATCCACTCAAAGTTGCCATTCAACAATCCGGTATCAAATCCAGACTGGGCAAGACTTACCAAATGAATACAGGAAATATTGGTGGCGAATAATGCCAGCCCGATCATCGGCCACCGTAAGGATTTACCCGCTAGGAAATAATCGCTGGATGCTTCACCCTGCGCAACCGTTTTCTTTTTCAGCCCAGCCCATAGCCCAATGGTAACGATGCCCAGAATATATAAAACACTTATTGAGATATCCAATCCATCTATCATGCGGTTTCTATTTAATTTTTTAAATCACAACTACTGCCAATCTCCATGGGCGTTTTGTAAACGCCATTTTCAATGGTTGCCGGATGAATAAAATGTTTTTGCAGGTGTGGAATATGCTCCAGGAACAATGCTTCATGACCCATTGAAATATGGTTGAATAAAACAAGGTGCTGGTGCAACTGACCCATATCGCCCACATGGGGCAAAACAGGTATGCCGAATTTTTTACACAATAAACTTACGGTAATAAATTCACTTACGCCACCTACCCTAACGGCATCCACCTGCATAAAACCGGCACAGCCCGTTTGTAAATAATTTTTAAAAATGATCCTATTGGGCACATGCTCACCCAGCGCTAATTTAGTTGGCCTGATTGCTTCTGCCAATGTTTTATGCGCCAACACATCATCCGGATGCGTAGGTTCTTCGATCCAGTAAGGATTCATCGATTGTAACTGTTTACAAATTTTTAAAGCCTGTGGAAGATTCCATTGCTGGTTGGCATCCAGCATTACTTTTATATCATCACCCGCCACTTCTCTTACAATATTGGCCCTTCGGATATCCCGCTCACTTTCGGTGGAACCCACTTTTAATTTCATAGCCGTAAATCCTTCTGCGATTGCTTTTTTACAGTTTTCCCGCACCTTTTCATCGGGGTAATTGAACCAGCCAATCGAGGTATCATAACCTGCATAACCGGTTTCTATAATTTTATGTCTTTTGGCTTTCCCTGCTGTTTGTGATTGCAATAATTGTAGGGCCTGTTCTTTAGTGAGTTCATCTTCCAGGTAAGAAAGATCGAGTGTGTTTACGATTTGTTCCGGGGTTAAATCAATTAATAACTTCCAAAGTGGCACGCCTCTTTTTTTTGCCCATAAATCATAACAGGCATTGGTGACCGAAGCAAGGGCAAGGTGCACAACCCCTTTGTGCGGTCCGAGCCAGCGGAATTGTTGCTCATTGGATAGCTCGTTAAAAAGCTGTCCGAAATTGGCCATCAGTTCTTCAATATCTTTTCCAATTAATTTGTTAGCGTAAAATTGTGCGGCTTTGCAAACCAGGTCATTTCCTTCACCCAATGTGAAGGCAAAGCCGGTTCCTATAATACTACTATCATCTACTAAATTGGTAACTGCATAGGAGTAAATGGGGTCCCTGTGGATGGCATCGCTGCCGGCGCCGGTTTCGAGGGGAAAGCGGGTGTCTCTTGTGCTGGTTTTTATTATCATAAAAAAGTATAAACAATTATTAGCATTGGGTATAAGTTTCGAAAAAACCAACTGATACTTTGCCCGTCTCTACTTTCTTTTTTTTCTTGATAAAAAAAGTAACAAAAAAAATAAAGGCTACGGAAAAAAAGCTAAAAATTTTTATGATGTCTAAAATGAAATTAAATTCGGTCATTTGAATATTACCATACATTCTTTCGATTTATGATCTAATAACAGAGCCGTGCTTCAGTAACATTATTTCATTTCTTAACGACATCATATAAATTTTCTTACCGCAATTTTTTCAGTGGCCATTGTACAGTATTTTAAACTATCTAGAAATTATAACCAGCAATTGTATTTTGCGAAACCTGTTCTTTATCAAAAAATTAATTTCCAATCAATGGAATTTTTTCTGCATCTCCATTTAATTCTAATACCACTACTGTATCAATGTTATCAGGCATGGTTGCAGGCAGGTTTATTGTAATACCACTTTCATCCTGTTCAAATGTTACGGCAGCACCATTCAAAAAATAGGCTTTGTTGATTTCAAAGGCTGGAATTGCAGCCAGTTTAATTACTCGATTATCTTGTTTAAAAAGATGCAAAAATATTTTATTGCCTTTCCGAGTGGTAGCGAAATCCTTATTCGGTTTATAGGGTCCGCCTTTGGTTCCGTAAATGGCTGTTCCGTTTTTAGCAAGCCATGCGCCCATTTGTGATAAGAGATTTATCTGTCTATCTTCCATACGCCCATCCAGCATTGGGCCTACATTGTATAAAAGGTTGCCATTGCCACCAGCAGTGGAAGCCAGAGTTTGAATGGATTCCTTCAGGCTCTTCATTTTATCATTGGGTTTCCATGCCCATTGTTTACAAATAGTAATACAGGACTCCCAGGGATCTTTCATATTTATTTCTCCCACTATCTGCTCCGGTGTGGCATAGTCACCTACTGTTTCAGGCGTCATTACTTTATGTGTTCCCTTACCCAGCCTGTTGTTTACAATCACGTTTGGATCTAATTTTTTAATATGATTGTAAACTTCCTCGCCAAACTCTTTGGTCCATGGCTTTTCCCAGTTACCATCAAACCAAAGCATGTAGGGATGATAGTTCGAAATCAGTTCCGTCAACTGGTTCTTCATCGTACCAACAAATTTTTTAATATCAGCTTTTGGGTCTGGTATGGAATCGCCTAGGTTGTGCATGGGGTAATTGGCATCATGCCAGTCTAACACGGTAAAATAAATACAAAAAGCAATATCGTATTTCTTACAGGCTTTCGCCAATTTGCCTACGATATCTTTTTTATAGGGAGACGACATGATATCATATTCTGTATAAGCGGAAGGCCATAAACAAAATCCATCATGGTGTTTGGCAGTAATAGTCAGGTACTTCATGCCTGCATCTTTTGCGGCTTTGGCCCATTTGTCGGCGTTGAATAAAACAGGGTTAAATTCTTTGTACAAATTTTCATATTCATCCGCCGGAACCTGGTGTCCACGTGACCAGCCGATCTCCGTACCACGCAAGGTTACAGGGCCCCAATGAATAAACATACCAAAACGTTTATCCATAAAATTTTTTAAAATTTCCGGACTGGTTTTATTGTCAATAGCCTGCAATTGGGAAAAAAGACTTAGTGTACTGAATAATACCAGGTTGGTCAAAAGAAATATCCGTTTCATACATTTTAAATTTAGCAGCAAATAATTTAGGTAATGACAAAATCTATCAGATGTCATTTCATCCATTTCAAACCTAAAAATAGTTGTGAACCTCTGTTATAATTATTTTTTATCATAATAGGATTTAAAAAAAGGGTTATGAACACAAATTTATTTGTTCACCAAAAACAAGGTTTTTAAAAGATATCTCCCCATCTACTCCAAATACTTGCTGGTATGATTTTCTCTAAAAATTTTGCAACCGGTCAGTTAGAACATTAAAAGCATTGGTCATCTCATTTTTTTTAGAAATTTTATAGGTAAGTTATTTTAACTGCAAATTTGTTACCCATTTCCAGATAACCCATTTCCACCTTACCTTTTGAAAGATTTATGGTAATTGTCTGGATTTTACTTTTCGATTGCTGTTTGCCTAACAGGGTTTTCTTTTTGTACAATGCGATAGCCTAATTCTGCACCTCCGGTTACAGGCATAATGCAACCTGTTACAAATCGTGCCATATCAGAAATTAGAAAGGTACAAACATCTGCAACTACATCTCCATTAGGACAATAGCCCAATACATGAATTTCCTCTAAATAAATCCTCATTTTATCTGGATATTCTTGTTCACTGTTCCATTGGCGC
The DNA here is from genome assembly GCA_043760535.1 of Chitinophagaceae bacterium. Taxonomy (GTDB): domain Bacteria; phylum Bacteroidota; class Bacteroidia; order Chitinophagales; family Chitinophagaceae; genus JAZKFT01. The sequence continues at coordinate 19,376 of JAYUOV010000081.1, read as the reverse complement.
AACATAGGTGTCCAAACACCCGCAGGGGCTACTGCGTTTACACGAATCCCAAATGAAGCATAATCCAGGGCCATAGATTTTGTCAAAGAATTAATTGCTCCTTTAGTAGCAGTGTAGGCTGCATGATTTTGCTGCCCGATTTCTGCTACCATACTGCTTGTATTTAAAATACATCCACATGATTTCTTTAATGCGTCAAGTCCGTATTTAGTAGTCAGAAAAACACTTTTCAAATTTATATTCATTACTTCCTCCCACTCTATATCTGATGTTTCGTGTAAAGCTTTTGAAGGATTCGCTATTCCGGCATTATTGTGTATAGCATCTAACTTACCAAAGTGATCCAGTGTTTTTTGAATGGCATTTTCCACTTCTTTACTTTTAGATACATCGCAACAGATGCCTAGATGGTTTGAGCCTATTTTATTTAAAATTTCTTCCAGTGAAATTCTATTCTTGTCTAATACGGCCACAAATGCCCCTTGCTTTACATATTCTTTTACGCATTCAAGACCTATCCCCTGTGCCCCTCCCGTAATAAGTATGATTTTATTTTTTAGTAGCAAACTCATAATTTAATTATCAATTTATATATTATTTAATGCAATTTATGTTATTATAACAGCCAGATAAATAGACAATTCATTCAAAAAAATGGATTATCCTATGTTAATATAACTCAGTTTCTGAGTTATGTTTTACCCTAATATCTATTTGGTTATTTATTTACCAGAAAATGTACAATTCTGCAAGCATTGCCCACTGAGATGTCTTTAATTGATTTTATTTTAACTTCCAATTCGTGAGACCCCGACTCCAATCCATCAGATAAAATCAAATAACGGGGCAGATGCAACGAATTACTTGATTTTGTAATGAGATTAAGCATTTTGGATTGACCCTTGTCTATCCGATACTCAATGATACCCGCATCGGGTCCTGATACTATGGCGATTCCAACAGCATTACCGGTAAATGAAAAAGCAAAAGAGCTTTCGGGTTTAGTGGCCTCTAAAACAGGAACGTTAACAAATCCTTCCCGGGTTGCTTTTTGATCGGTTGGCTTCCATTTATCTACTACAGAAAATCCATGAAGTTTAGTTGCGAGATGAATAGCTGCATACATACCAGTAGAATAGCAATTCTTGTTTAGTGGCTCAGGAAGCAAGGCGCTGATGATTTTTTCATTATTATTTTTCCCCTCAGCAAGTTGAAGCATGGTTTTGATTGATTGAAAATAGAGGTTCTGTCCGTAAGGAGATGGATGAAGATTTTTAAAATCACCATTCCAAGTAAACTCACCATGTCCAATTCGTTCATATACTTCTTTCGCAAGATTAATAAATGGCAAATGATAAAACGCTGCCAACTGTCTGTGTACCTTCACTTCGAGAGGTTCAACATTTTTCCCAAAATCTCGTATTTTTTCTTCGTCAGCAAATGCCATTACTACAATATTCATGGAAGGGTTGGTAGTAAGTGCATGACGTATAATACCTTCCATTGATTTAAGTTGTGTCATTGAATCTGTACCATTTGCATGATCGTTTACAGCAGCTTCAAGAAATAGCAAATCAATGTTACCTTTATCCAAGACATCTGTTTGTAAACGAAATGAATGTGGTAAGCTACCTAAAGAAGGGATACCCGCAGGGATAAAAGCAAAACTAGTCTTTGGATAAGCCCCAATCAGATATTGACAAACTTTATCTCTCCACCCGGGATTATAAGTAATGGAACCACCCAGAAAAGCAACCCTAAGTTTCTTTTCATTTTTTATCTTATAAAAAGTATTGTTTAGATTTTCAGCATGCTCAATATAGCTTGAAGAAGAGCGTATGTTTTTAACGGGGACAGAATGTTGACTAATAAAGTCTGCATACTTTTCTGGATTAGTGATATTAAAATGATGCCCATTCGCTGTAATATTATCCCACATGGTATCTACCCGAATAATACCCCCCAACTGCAAATATCTTTTTCTTAAAATCGAAGTATTTTCTTCTACCGGAACAACACTATCGCTTTTGCATACCACATGTATTAATGGCACTTTATAGGCTGCTAAAGATTCTAAATGGTCGATTGGATTGTTGGTAAAATTCATTGCACTCTCTTCAGTTAATGAAAAAACAGACAGACATTGCTTCCAATTTTCGGTATTACCCTTTCCTTTTCCTTTACCACCAGGCCAACTTTTAATATCCAGCACTGGAGCTTCTGCATAAATGCAACTCACTTTGTCAGGATTTCGTTTTGCCCAACCATAAACATATAAGCCTCCCCTGCTGACTCCTTCTAAAGCAGCTTTTTGTGCAAAAGAATAATTAGTAACCAGATGCTGATAAAATCTTTCCCAGACTTGCATTGCCGCGGGTGATCCATACATATCATTACAATCAATAAATGCTATATGAAACCCTCTTGATAAAAGTATGCTGTCCATTTCATAATGCCAATCGGGGAAATAGGCACGCCAAATCCACGGGTTACCAGGCATTGCCTTTAGTGGTTTTACAATATATGCGCCTCTATCGTTGAAATAGAAATTCTCTTTTTCAAATCCATGCCATAATGATTTTGTTTTTTTTTGTGAAAATGCTGCAGGTATTACTAAAACAATAATGCAGCTAATAATGAAGATTTTCCTAACTATCATTTTAACCCTTTTTATAAGATTTTATATCTAGCTAACTACTTACTAGTTGCAAACAAGCGGCATGTTAAACTTACTATTGCACTAGCTGCTTCGATGATCATTTCTGCACTTCATCAGGCCACGGCACCTGCTTACCTGTATCCCTGAATGATGGCATTAATGCATTATTCTTTTTTAATTCATCCGTTAGCAATTTGGCCATTTGTTTTGTTTTTTCAATAAACCTATCTGACAGATCATTGGCTTCTCCGATATCATCCTGCAGATTATACAATTCATTTTTTCCGGTTCGCATATCGTATATCAATTTCCAGTTCCCTTGTCTTACTGCAGATTTGTAATCAATTCCCGGCCCTCCCTTTGAGTTCCATTTGTTGGGATAATGCCATATCAGTAATCTGGTGGTATCTGAAAAATTATTATTTTTTAAAACAGAAACAAATGATTTACCATTAACTGTTTGCTGAGTAGAATATTTTCCAACTCCTGCCATTTGTAAAATGGTTGGAAAAAAATCTTCAACGATTACATATTGATCAGCGACAGAACCGGGCTTTACTACACCCGGCCATTTCACTAGCATAGGTTCACGTATCCCCCCTTCATAAACCGATCCTTTTCCTGATTTCAAAGGGTAATTATGTGAAAACGGCACTCCAGTGCGGGGTGCCATGCTAAAACCACCATTATCGCTCATAAAAATGATAATGGTATTCTTATCAACTTTTTTCTTTTGTAAAAAGTCCATAATATCCCCCAAGCTTTTATCCATACCTTCTATCAGACTTGCATATTTTGCTTCTGTTTCAGTTAACCCCGCATCTATGTATTTTGAAAAAAATCGTTGGTCTTTATCAAACGGTAAGTGTATAGCATAATGTGCCATATTAAGAAAAAAAGGCTGCCTATTTTTTACAGGAGCTTCCATTGCTTTAATGGCTTCCAGTGTTAATGCTTCCGTTAGAAAAGTATCTGTACCAAAATATTCTTCCAAATCGGGAACAGCCTGATCACCGGACTTCCCAGCATTATTTCCAAAATTATCTTTGCCAAGATAACTCTGCGGATGACCTGCAGCATGCCCTGAAATATTTACCATAAATCCCATATTGTAAGGATTGGCACCTGGTGTGCCCATAGGCGCCCAATGTGCTTTACCTGTATGAATGGTAAAATAACCGACATTTTTTAGCAATTGTGGAAATGGTGTAGCAATCACTGTATTGGAAATACCCGGCACAGGACTTAGTCCATTAATATTCCATGATGCCGCTACCATTTGATCATCGGCATTATCTGTGTTATTATTTTTTTTTGGTGAAGTCCAGTTGGTCACTCCATGATGCGAAGCATTCATACCAGTAAGTAAACTAATCCGTGTAGGTGTGCATACAGGTGTTGCATAGGCATTCGTAAATTTCATTCCTTCACTTGCCAGTCGTTCCATATTAGGTGTATGGTATCGTTTATTAAAATCAGTGCGTTTTATCCAGAAGGGCACAGCGCAATCCTGCCAGCCCATATCATCCACCAAAAAGAGAATGATATTGGGTCTGTTTGCTCTTACAACATTTTGTTGTGCACTAGCCAATAATGTACCCGTAAGCAGCGCAACAAAAATGCTAAGATATTTTTTCCTTAAAATAATTGTCTTCATGTGTACTTACTTAATCGTTTGTTCAAATAGCAAATAATCACCTGTTTATTGAACTATTATTTTCCTTTTGCGCATAAAATCAAAAACCAATCTTGCCAGGTAATGGTATCCATCCTTATTAGGGTGAACGCCATCGGTTGTGGTCATTAAATCTGGTTTCCCCTTAAACGGCTTAGTTAAATCGAGAAAGAACACCTGTTCTGTTGCAGCAATCTTTTTTATTCTTTGCCGCAATTCCCATATTCTCGGTCTTCTGCCTGAAAGATCTTCTTTCCGCTCTTTCGTTAAATCCTTCGTTTCAAGAACCATATCCAAAGGACTACAGATAATAATCCGGCACTGAGGATTTATTTTTCTAATCGCTGCTATATAATCTGTATAATCTTTTTCAAATTCACTTATATGCTCCCAGTTAAGTCGAGGTGTACCAACTGTTTCATTAGTTCCTGCTTTAATAACTACTATATCCGGGGGGAATTTTTTTAAAGAATCAAGCATACGCCAGAGATTTGGGCTTCCAAATCTCAGCATCGTAGCACCACCAATTCCGAAATTTTTGATTTCATAATTAAGATACCCTTTTTCGGTGAGCAGTGCCAATAAAACAGCAGGGTATGATGTTGTTTCGGGATGTGTAAGTCTTGCACCGAAAGTAATACTGTTCCCAATGCAGGCAATCCTTGCTTTAGTTACCTGCGCTTTACTGTTGATAGAATGCAATAGACATACAAAAACAATCAATGTTCGACATGGAATTCCAGCCATTATTTTTAAACTTTTATTTGCAACCAATTTATTCTGTTTCTTAAGTACTTATTATAGCACTATTTATCTTTTAAATGATCAACTAAATTGGGCAAAGGATTCGAAATTTTAGTTGTATGTCAATCTTTATATTTCATTATATAGCTAACCGTTGATTCACCTCCATAAATATTGCATCCAGATGCAACATATAACCACTCTGGTTCGCCGTTTTTTAGTAAAAGCTGTGGTCGTTCAAATTTCATTCTATCTATTGTGCCATAATACCATTTTGGTTTTAATAAAGAATTGTCTGGCACATATTCATTAATCAAATGAAAGCCGGCTTCATAAGTATTAAAATGTATCCCGTCATCCGATTTCCAAAGCAGGCCCCCGCCTTTTTTTACTATCCCATCATTATCTGTTGTTAACAGACAGATCTGATCATTATAAACAAAAGCATATCCATCTTCAATGCGACGATTATTAGCGGTAACAGGAAAAGGAAGTTGCACATAAGGCCCCGTAATATTTTCAGCAATAGCTAGTCCCATTTTAGCATCCTGCGATTTAAAATATAAAAAGAAGCCCCCTTTGTAAGGTAAAAGAGTAGGATTATTTACGCCATTTTTTGCCTGATAACTCCAGTAAGCAGGATTTTGTGAAGGACTGAGTATTTTTCCATCTCCATTCACTTTTATCCAAGGCCCATCAAGGTTTTTAGATACTGCCATTCCTATATGTTGATTGGAAGGGTGTGGTGGCTGATGAAAATCGTTATTGGCTATGTATAATATCACATATTGGTCTCCTACTTTATGAATCGATGGGTTATGCATTCCATATTTATCCCAGGTTTCATTCCCTGTACCTGCTAATGCAATATTTGAAAATCGGAAAGGTCCTTCCGGCCCATCCCCTACATAATGTGCAATTTCGGAATGTGAGCGCCAGCCTGGATCTACACCATATTTTTTGGGCCAGCGGGAAACAAACAAATGAATTTTTCCGTTTTTATCTTCTATAGGTGAAGTACACCAAATATGATAGCCGGGTTCCTGTACTGCAACACCTACAAATGACCAATGATCGGCAAAAGTTTTATCAGCATGGTCATACGCTTTGTTTGCCATCCCCCATTTGGGAATAACCGAAATGAATGCACCTGCAGAAACATTTTTTATAAAATCACGACGATTACTCATGTTGTATGAATTTAATTCACAAAAGAAGAAAAGGCACAATATATTAGTGAGTAATCTGCCGGTCTTCAGAAAATGCAAAAACTTATTTATTTTACAATCAATTTTCCATCCATTTCATTCTGTTTTTTAAAAAAGGACCGTCATTTTTTTGTGACTTCCCCTTTGTACTTCTTCCGTTTTCGACGTATCGCTTAAGCAAGGCTGCCATTTCTTTAACAATTAGTGGATTTTCAGCTTCTACATTCTTCGTTTCGGTAATATCATTTTCCATATTGTATAATTGTATAACAGGTAAGCTATCCTCTTGCTTCCCAGGTTTGGGAAATGACCATCCGCCTGATCCTGCAGTCATTTCCAATTTCCATTTACCTTTCCTTATTGCAAAACTGCCATTTATTGAATGGTACACAATTGCTTCCCTAATAATGGTTTTGGATGAAGGTTTTTTAAGTAAGGGGAGTAGGTCATAGCTGTCCACTCCTTCATCATCTGCCAGTTGATACCCAGTTATTTTTGCAAATGTTGCCATAAAATCATTGAGGCTAATAGTCTGATTGCATGTTTGTTTTCCTTTAATAACCTTCGGCCATTGAACCAAACAAGGTATATGATGGCCTCCTTCATATATATCAGATTTCATTCCCCTAAAAATATAGTTTGGATTATGATTTTTCTCTTCTAATTCTTTAAAATTAGCCTGAGGAGAAGCACCATTATCACTTGTAAATACAATTAAAGTATTATTGAGTAAATTATTTTTTTGAAGAACCTTTATGATTTCTCCTACATAAGCATCCACTTGCATTAAAAAATCAGCATATTTATTTAACCCTGATTTCCCTAAAAAATCCTTGTCAGGCACAATGGGTGTATGGGGGGCAGTCATCGGCAGATATAAAAAAAATGGCGACTTATTTTTACCCATTTTATTAATGTAATCAATTGCTTTTTGATGAAAAATAGGAAATACATTTTCAAGTGACCAATTTTTTACTCCGCTTCCTCCCCTACAATCCAATTCTGGATTTACTGTATAAAAGGTATCCGGTTGTGCTGTTAATTGCTCATTTTCAATAAACGCATAGGGTGGGTAATTCGGTGCATCCACGCCAAAAAAATAATTAAAGCCAACACTTCTGGGGCCACCTGTAATGGTTGCTTTAAAATCTATATTACTGGCTTTAAAGTCATCCATTGGTTTTTTTCCATCTGTTGTAACCCAATTAAATCCCAAATGCCATTTTCCAATACAAGCAGTATTGTATCCTTGTTTAGCAAGCATACTCGGTATTGTAGTTCTTTCAGGAAAAATAATAGGCTGATCGTAAATTCCTAGTACGCCATTTTTTAATGAAGACCGCCAATTGTACCTTCCTGTTAAGATGCCATACCTGGAAGGGGTGCATACTGCTGAACTTCCATGGGCATCGGTGAAAACCATACCCGATTGTAACAACTTATCCAAATTCGGTGTTTTAATTTTCCCTTTTGAATTGAGTGCAGCGACATCCCCGTAACCCAAATCATCAGCAAGAATGAATATGATATTAGGCCTGTTGTTACTGTTCTGAGCGAAAGCATTTATAGTATTTAAACAGGTAATACAAATGAATAAAAGACATACGTTTTTAGTACTGACTGATCCAGGAATAACATTATTTGTAAAAGCCGCATTTCTTATCCTCATATTTTTTCTATTTTCATGTTTTAGAAGTATCATCAGTGAAAACCAAAACCTTTCATTCTAAATAAAGACTATCAAACACACCAGGAAAGCTTTGTCACTTAATAAAGTACAAACTGTTTAATAAACGGTTGACCGATTGATTTCTCAATAACCAACCTTACTTTTTCACAAGAAATCGGTTCCGGCAATAGCTCAATAAATTTGTGACCGATAGAAGTGCCGGAAAGAATTGTTTTCCATTTTGCTTTACGATAAACATGCACAGTAAATGCTCTTACCCTTTGTCCTTTTTCAACTTCTTCTGCAATTACAATTTGATTAAACTTTTTATTTGCAGGAATTTTCAATTCTATTTTTTTGGTATCGCCTTTGCCTTGTACTACTGGTTTATTGAATCGACTTTTAACAAATTCACCAAACGCTCTCAGTGTATCAGCATCATGTGTCGGTATTAACCCATCTGCATTTGGTGTAAGACCCAGTATCAACGTTGCATTATGCCCAACAGATCCATAATACATATCTACTAATTTTTGAACAGGAAAAATACTCGCTTCATCACCCGGTTCCCAAAACCATTCGTGTCGTCCTTTATATCCACGTAGAGGAGCATCGGCCATGGCTGGCATATAATACTGACCGTTCTCACTACCATATTTTATAGGATTGAAGCCTTCTTTTGCACCGCTATATTGAAACCAGGAAGGATAATTGAATGTGGCCCAGCAGGGATAAGGAACCGTTCCTGATTCAGTGCCACCCCAACGCACATCTGCCCTTTGCAAATTATGATAGAAGATAGCATCCGGCTGGTATTTTGCAACAATGGGTAAAATGTCAGGGCCACCCTGTTCAGGGCCATGTGCACCACCATCAAACCAAATGAAAAAGAATTTTCCATAGCGGGTTACTAATTCTGTTGTCATCTTTTCGCAATAGCGGTTATAATATGCCTGTCTGTTTTTTGAAAACTCTGTATCACCCTGAATCAAAAAATCATGAACCCCCATAAAGGAGTTCCATCTTATGCCTATATAAATAGCTGGTTTAACGCCATATTTTTCGCAGGAATTTACAAAATCCTTGAGAATATCACCCTTCCCATTTTTCCATTTAACTGCTTTTAAAGAATAGGGATTCACATCGCTTTGGTATAAAGCAAAGCCCGTTTCATGCGTTACTGTAAGAATGGCAAATGTTGCCCCTGCAGCTTTTGCAGATTGAATCCATTGGTCGGTATCCAGCTGTTGAGGATTAAAAATATTATAATCAGCAATGGGTGAGATCCGGTTAACTGCCTGTTTGTATTTCTTGTCATCAAACACATGGAGGTCGTAATGAAAAACAACGCCCAACTCGGCCTGTTGCCAGGCCAATTGTGCAGCTGTGGGAATAGGAATCTGAGCCTCTATTTTATTAAAAATTGTAATAAGACAAATCAGCAATAAAGGCATCTCCTTTTTTAGCCTTTTTCTTAATGATCTACTAATTGTATATTTATTCATACTTCTTTGCTATATATTATCTTAAATTTAATTTATACCTTATCAGGAAACATTCGTTGCCGTTATACACCATAGAAATACCCCATTTAAGGCCATCCCCCAGGGTAGTTGGGGCAGTTAAATCACTTCTGTACGCACCAGGAGCTTTCGGAAAATTTTTTACTTTAACGGCTAATCTATTACTGGTAAAATCAATTCCATCGGCAGCATATTCCAAAGTACTGCTTAAAGAGGAAAGTGCAGCAATACCAGCACCTTCCTGCCAGATCATTACTTCGTGACTTTGAGGCAAAATGGGTTTGTCATATTTAATAAAGGGCCCCTGCGGGTTCATGGAAAATGCAACACCCATTTCGGTGTGGGCAGGGCCTTCTGCTTCATTCACCCTGCTTCTGCCTTTATGATAAAGCCAGTATAATCCATTTCTATATACCAGCGCTGCATCATCCACCCGGTAACTATCAAATTTTTCAGGTTCAACGCTTACTTTTAAAATGGGTTCCTCACTAACCCTTTTAAAAGGACGGTCGGGAGAATCTGACATAGCAACACCAATGGCAGTTATATCGGTAGTGGAATTGTTTTCAAATTCACCTTTTGCATTGCCGGGTGTTGGTTTCACACCTGAATAATACAAATAAAACTTACCCTTGGAAAAAAAGATATTGGGAGTAAAAGTTGCTTGTGCATCAAACATAACCTTATTTCCTAACCCCAATATTTCACCCTGTTCTTTCCAGTTATACCCATCATCCTTTGATGTTGCATACCAGATTGTGCCCCAATATCCCGGCGCACGTCCATATATTTTAGTGTAATAAACATAGCAGGTGCCTCCGACCTTTATTATATCACTTGGATCCCGGCGGGTACAGCCTTTCTCATGTCCAATACCAGACACAGTGTCGTACAAGAATTCAATTTTTGAAAATTTTTCCCGAATTGATTGTATTTCCTGGGCCTGTACAATCACCGAACCAGGGAGGCTAAGATATACTACTAAAAAAGAAACCAACTTTTTCATGACTTCGTCATTTTTAATTTCTCCTATTTAATGTTTGATCAATAATGATTTTTCTTTCTTATTAATAATAGCGTTGAACCACAGCTGTGCATATACATTCATTCCAAAATCGGAAAAGTGCACACTGTTATGGCGATGTATGGCATGAATGATTAAATCGGTATCCGGCCCCACTAGTACCCTTTTCTGTTCATTAATAAATTCCGTCTGTGCATTTTTTATCAAACTATCAACGCCAAATGACTTTGTAATCGCAGCCGGATGATAGTAAGCAATAGATACATAAAAATCTGCCGACTGATATTTTCGAAGATTTTGTAAAATAGACGCCAACTGCTCTTTGTATTTTACTTTTTATCCGATTCTCCCTGGTGCCAAAAAATATGGGTGAGGTGTATATGCAGGCTATCCAATGTTTTCAGTGTCTGTTATAGCTTTTCAAAACAATCTCCGCCATTCGCCCAACGTTCAATGGCTGTTCCACCTACGGCAATGGGTATTAAAATCACTTTCTTGTAAAAGCCAATGTCAATCAATTTGTCACCTAATCTTGTCCGTAAACTTTCACCCTTTCCTGTACTACCCAGCATAGAATCTTTAGCAGCATACAATTTTCCATTATAATAATTGAATACAAAAGTATAATGCGTTGTGTAAGCTTTTTGTCCGTTATTGGCAGCATTCGACTGGCCAAATGCCAGTGAAATCATAGTTTTGTCATCGCTTTTTAGATTAGATAGACTGACCAGCCGAAGGGTATCCGCATCCGTGGGCAATATCAATTGAGCAGAACATATATTTATAATTTCAAAAAAAGTAATTAAAAAGGAAGTTGTGATAATTTTAAAAAGCATTTTTCTGATCTATAAGGACAATATGTTTTCAATTAATGCTAGTTCCCTCACCCTTATGAGGTAACTGAATTAAAGCCAATATGTATTGCGTAGCAACTAAAATTAGAATTTCAAGAATTAATTATTTGAAATATTAAAAGCCAAAAAATTCAATAGTTGTGGCTCTCCTTTTGATTCTACAATGGTTAGACGAATTGCAGAAACGTTGATATCATCAAATCTGTAAATGAATTTGTGCCCGATGCAGGAACCCTTAAAAATAGACTTCCACCCATTCTTTGTTTTTCCTTCCAAGACAAACTTTCTTACCCTTTCTCCTTTTACAATATCTTCCATTAATACAACCTGATTCACTATTTGCTTTACAGGTAGTGTGAGCGTGTATTTACTCCCAGTTCCTGAGGTAGATGCGATTGGTTTTGAAAATCTTCGCTTTACTTCATCACCGAATTCCTTAAGCCTTTCTACATCTGGTTTGGGCATTAGTCCATCAGGTCCGGGGGTAACACCCAAAATAAGACTGGTATTATGCCCTACCGAATTGTAATACATTTCTACCAATTTGTTAAGCGGAAAGATAGTATTCTCACGGTCGGGCTCCCAAAACCAGTCGTGGCCACCATTACCCCGAAGAGGGGCATCACTCATGGCAGGCATATAGAATTTTCCATCGGGCACACCGGTTTTGAGTAAGGCATAATTATTTACGGCTATTTCTTTTTTTGCAGATTCTCCTGCTCCTGTTGATACATATGGGAAAGTTCCCCAGCTTGGGTAAGGTACTGTTCCAGATTCGCTTCCTCCCCAACGCATATCTGCCCGTTGCAGGTTATGGTAAAAAAGGCAATTAGGCTGATATTTTTCAAAAATCGAAAGCACATCAGGGCCACCTTGCTCAGGACCATGTGCGCCACCATCGAACCATACCATGGCCCAGTCACCGTAATTTGTAAATATCTCTTTAACAATACCCTCAATCATCCGATTGTATTGCTTTTGCCTGTTTTCAGCGAATGGCCCTTCTCCGTTAACTTTGAAATCATATATTCCATAGAAAGCATTCCACCGGGTACCAATATAAACACCTGGCAATATCCCATACTTCTCACAGGCTGTTTTGAAATCTCTTAGAACATCACCCTTTCCATCCCGCCATTTCAAGGCCTTCATACTATAGGGGGTAGCATCACTTTGGTGAAAGAAAAATCCTGTTTCATGACTAACTGTAAGAATAGCCATTTTGAATCCAGCATCTTTTAAAGATTTGACCCATTGATCAAGATCATAGTTTTGGGGATTAAAAATATTGTAGTCTTCAACCGGAGTTATCCTTGCTTTAGATTGTACATAAAATTTACCATCAAAAGCGTGTAAGTCCCAACAAACCAAAGCTACTAATTCAGCATTCTGCCATTTAAGTTGCGAAGCAGTTGGCAATGGAACCTGGTATTGGGCAAAAACAAAATTTGCATTAAGAAAGAAAAAAAAAAGAACAAAAAATAACAGTAATTTTTCTCATTATTTTTAAAATATATTAAAGATTTTAAATTAAGTATAGCGAACGTTCTGTTCACTCAGATTTCAATTCACCCATCAGGTTTCACCGGACTGAACTTATGTTTTTTAAAAAAAATTGTATTCCAAGATGTGCCATTTTTTAAGGTGAGTTAGTCAAAATGATATGACACTTTAACATCAAGCCACTCTAGCTTTGTACATTTTCTACTAGCTTTCCCAATACAAGCAAACTCATTGGCTTTCTGCCAGTAAGGTTAGCCAATCAAATACCTAAATTCTATTGGCTAAGATCTGAGAATAAATCGACTCAATCTAATTCGACGTTAATAACCGCGTTCCTCATAATTAGCGTCTTTATCTGCACATTTTACCCTTCTTAATGTACATTAGATTAATCAATCATTACAGACTCCTAAAAAAATTATTACTAATTAAACTCTTTTAATTAGTAATAATAATCGTCCAGTCATGTGTGGTGCCGTCAGCAGAATACAGCTTATATACAAATTGTTTGGCTGAGAAATCCTTTACTATTCCTGCAATAGGAGCATCATTTATCGGTTCAATTTTCACTGATTTATGAAAAAACTCTATTCCCACTTTTTTAAGATCCACAGCTACAGGCACTCTAACTGTGGCTTTAAAATTAGGCAAATCTATTACCGCGTTACCTATTGAAACATAACTTCGCCTGCTTGCCGGTGTAAGTACACCACTGGTATAGTATTCCTGTAATTGCTGATCCTGTAACTGGATATTAAATATCTGCACATTATCGATTATTGCTTTATCACCCCATTGGGCCATATTCATTTCTATCCTTGGCTTGCATGAGAACAATAGACTTGTCGATAGAACGACAACAAAAATATTTATAAATGATTTTTTCATTATTTAAATTATTAATTAGAAATTAAAACCATCCTGGATTTTGAGTTAGTGTAATATCAGCCCTTTGCTTGTACAAATCAATTTCGCCCCTCGGAACAGGTGAAAGATAGCTTCTGCCTGGTTCAATGAAATAACCTAGACCGGTACTATTAAATTCAGGAACTCTGAAAAACGGATTAATATATCCATCTGCATCAATATTAAAATTCACTCCTTGAGTCAATCTGCATTTTGCTGCATCACTTGCGCTGAAACCATCAGCCATCAGTAATGCTGTACTATTGAAGTAGTCAACAAATTCTTTGAAATGTGCCCCTTGTGGTTTAAACCCGTTTATCACATCGTCGTATACTGCCCATCGTTTCAGGTCATTTACACGATGGCCTTCATAACAAAGTTCAACCAATCTTTCACGACGAATTTCATTAACGATTTTTGATTCCGTTGGATCAAAACTTTTGTTTCGTGGATAGGTAACTGACCACCCGTTTACTGCAGAAATTTGCATACTTGCCATTCCTACACGGTTACGAATGATATTAACTGTCTTATCCAAATCACTTTGTGTTAGCGTTCCCAACATTGCTTTCGCCTCTGCAAGAGCTAACAAGCCTTCTTCGTACCGGATAAGCACATCATCAGTAGATCCGTTTCTCCATTCATTTGCATCTAATATTGCCCCTTTCCAAGGTCTTAGTCCAGCTGCAGCGAAATTACTTGAGAAAGCATTGTTGATTAGTGGGTATCTAGAAGGCAATGCCTGCTTTTCTAAACCAATTAGTTTATTCTGTGGACCGCGGTCCGGAGTCCAGATTGTCTGCCTGAATCGTGGATCTAGATTACTAGCCAGATTAACCAGGCTTCTCTGGTCTAATGGCAGTGCAGAAATTGACTGTGGTCTTCCTTGTCTGTCAAGATATGCTTCCATCATATTTCTGGGTGCAGTATAGAGCGCATCCACTACATTATCAAAGAAATTATGACCCACAATCTGGGTTGCATCATATACACGATATAAGAAAACCCCTGCGGTACCTGAACAATCTTTTTGTGAGAACAGCTGATTGTATGCCTCATTATAAGGACCTCCTGAAGTAAACAAGGTAATTCCTTGGCGTGTTATCAGTTCCAGCATAGCAGGTTCTACTAACTTAAGAAAATCATCACCTGTTTTGCCTGAAACTTGAAATTGAGTATTTTTTTTACTATGATAACGCTCCCATGATCCTTCAAATAGAGCTACACGTGCTTTCATCACAATGGCAGCCTCTTTATTAACCCGTCCACCCCCGGCAAAACTGGTATTTTTCCATCCAAGGTTGTTAATAGCTGAATCAAGATCCTTAATGATAAAATTTGCAACATCATAGCGAGAATTACGCTGTTTGTAAAGTTCCGGGCTTTCTGTATTCAACACAGTTGTAAAAATTGGCACATCCCCAAAAAGAACCAGCAAATTATAATATACCCAAGCCCTGAAAAAATATCCCTCGCCGGTATATTGCTTGGTTTCTGTACTATTAGAATTAACTCTTTGAAAGTTAGTCAAAAAGTAATTAGTCCTTCGTACCCAGTTAAAATTAGCTGTCCATGAAGCATTTGTAATTGGCGCCAGACCGTTGGATCCTCTCTGAAGAAGAGCGGAGCTTGGACCAGAAGAAGTAATCAAAATATCTGAGTTTGCATCCAAAACCATATTGGTTGTGCCATCGTTCGTATTTTGAAAATGATACCTTGGGAACAGCGGATAAAAACCGTTAACATATACTTTTAAATCGTTGGGCGATGAAAAAAAAGTAGCATCGCTCATAGCATCTAAAGGGGCTCTTTCCAGGAAATCTTTCTTACAGCCACTAAAGGAAAAAGTCAGCATTAAAAGTAAAATGCCTGTATATTTTAATATTGATTTCATTCTTTTTAAGTTTAAATTGTTAAATACGTACGTTTATACCCAATGAAAATTGCCTCTGTGGTGGATATCCCGACCCTCCAAAATTCGCAAGAATCTCAGGTTCATATTTTACGAAGGATTTATTATAAATATATCCGAGGTTTTCAATACTCACATACATGTACACCCGATCGGTCTTAAACTTTGATGATATTTTTGAGGGAATCTGATAACCCACTCGGAGGTTCTTTACTCTAAGATGAGCAAGATTTAACAAATATTGATCATTAGCAGCATATGTTTTGTTAGAATACCTAGGATAAAATGCATTTGGATTTTCATAAGACCAGGTTCCCAATTCCCTTTGAGCAACAAACCATTTGGAATTAAATTGATCACCTGCAACAGGCATAACATAGAAATTACCTGAATAAATCTTCCAATAAGGAACCCCTGTCAACTGAACGGAAAGATCAAAACCATTCCAGTTTGCCTGAAGGTTAAAACCATAACGGTAGCGAGGATAGGTGTACCCAACTTTTCTAATATCCCCCTGTGAATACCAAAAACCACCATCTCCTGAATTTATCCTTCCGTCACCATTACGATCTCTTAGCATCAGGTCACCTGGGACATTAAATCCGGCTGATTGAACTACATTTTTAGCTATATCATCTGCATTCTGTGCAATACCATTGGATTCATAAACATATAGTTCACCAAAAACTTCACCGGGTGTCCAGGTTCCTGATCTTGCACCAGATATATTGTTATTATATTTAACTACATATCCTATATAATCCGAGATATTAAAACTTACAGAATAATTTACCTGTTTTTTACCAATCTGGAAGGCTTTGTCTTTCCAGTTTGCCGTAAATTCCCATCCACGGGTTTCGCTTACTGAGTTATTCGTTTGTGGAGGAGCTGTACCCAACGTTACTGGCAATACTTCAGCAGGCCCTGCCTGATCATACGTTGTTCTTTGGTACCAGTCCCAAGTAACTTCAAGCTTATTTTTAAAGGCTACTAAATCAACGCCAATACCAATTGACTTAGGTTTTGCCCAGGTAAGATTTGGACTAACTAACGGTGGTATTGTCACCATATTGGGTCTTGCACCTTCCAGCAAAACATCTTTGGTTCCAACTGCAACTCCCAATGTTGGCAGGTAAAGATAATTTCCACTACCATTATCACCTGAACCTGTGTAAGACCCCCTTATTTTTAAACTGTTGATTGGATCAAATTTCCAGAAATTTTCTTTAGCAACGTTCCATGCTGCTGAAAAAGAAGGGAAAAACGCCCACCGATTTTCTGATGGAAATTTTGAATGGGCATCATACCTGCCATTAAATTCGAACAGATACTTTTCTTTGTAATTGTATGCAAATCTTCCAAAAAAGCCTTGAGTTGCCCATTGGCTTAAAGCATCATTTAAAATCGGCTGTGGATTGCTTGCTAAACTCAGTGTTGGTACTGAATTGGTATAAAGGTCTTTGCGGGATCCGATCAATGAGACTGTATTGTACTCTTCCTCCTGGTAACCAGCCATAACTTGGAAAGAATGTTTTTTAAATGTTTTTTGGTAAGATGCAGTCAAATCAGCAGTATGATAATTGGTAGACGACATTGATCTAAATACTTCACTTTGTGTAACAGATCGCCCTGAAAACCTGTTACTACCATCGGCATTTACACTAATGATAGGCAGACTTATGACATTTGTATGATTTGAGGTGTTCTTCCACGAATAACTGCCACTAACAAGTAAACCTTTGGTTGGTTTAAGGTCAAATCTACCAGAAAGAAAAAAATCATTTGTATTGAAGATTCCATTACCACCCTCACCTCTCATAGTAGGTCCACTGCTTAACCAATAAGGACTTCCATTCGGACTTAAGTCTGACCAGTTCGGGAAAGACCCGGCAGCATTATTCATCATATCTCCATAGTCACGTCCCCTACCTCGAATATTAAGTCCGGTCTCATCACTCTTAACATAGTTCATAATTAATCCAACCGAAAACCAATCAGTTACATCTGTTTTTACCTTGAGTAAAGAGCTGAATCTTTCTTTTTGATCATTGCTTCCAACAATTAACCCTGCGGCTCTATTGTATCCAATACCCATATAATAAGTTGTATTGTTGCTACCTCCCGAGAAATCAAGGTTATGCTGCGAACTTGGATTTTGTTCTTTGAACATGGTGCTGAACCAATCATTATTGGCATAAGAATCGTAATGCGCTCCCCATTGACCGTTCGGAAGCGGATCATTCCAAACTGCCAGTTTACCAGATCCAAAGTCTTTCATCTTTTGAATGACTGCATTGGTGAAAAGTGGAATCTGTAAAGTGTTCCTTGATCTTTCATTTATTTTTTCAGCGAACTCCCATGAATTAGCCCAGCGTGGCATTCCAAGGGGTGTACCGATTAAAGTACTTCCACTATAATTGAAATGACCCTTTTCCCCTTTTTTACCAGATCTTGTTGTTACAAGTACTACTCCATAAGGAGCACGGGATCCGTAAATAGCGGAGGCAGCAGCATCTTTCAGTATAGTAACACTTTCAACATCATTGGGATTAATGTCGCCAAGATTACGTTCAACTCCGTCAACTAATACTAATGGACTGCCCGTAGAGTTTATTCCTGTAAACCCCCGTACATTTAGTGATGGATTACTTTCGGGTGCACCACTACCGCTATTGACATTAAAACCCGCAACAAACCCTTGTAAACCTTCAGCAACAGATTTTATAGGGCGGTTTTGAAGAACAGCCCCATCTATTTGAGTTACAGCAGAAGTTAAATTTGATTTTTTCTGTTTACCGAAGCCCACTACCACAACATCGTCTAAATCGGCGAAGGTCAACTTGAGTGAAATGACCAGGTTGTTGTCGTTACCTACGGTAATTTCTTTTATAGCAAATCCTGTAATGGATATAACCAATGTATTGCCAATAGCAGCTTGTATGCTAAATTGACCTTTGTCATTGGTCTGCACGCCAGAGCCTTTTCCTTTTATTGTGATTGAAGCCCCGGATAAAGGTGTTTTTTCATTTTCAGACAATACCGTTCCATTGATTATTTTTCCGGTAGCTGTCTGACAAATGCCATTTACATGCATCATAATAGTAATGGCAGCAAGCAATAGTTTTGTTTTAAGTTGCATTTTGTAATGGTTTAAGCAATTCTTATAAATATAATAAACAAACTTAAATGATAGCTTTAGCAGAAACCATAGACTATCAGGATAAAAAAATGGATAATCCTACGATTATTTTTATGGCACATTCATTTCGAATTGTAATATGCCTTAGTAATTACCTAAATGTTTGACGAAAAAAATGAAGAGATTTATTTATTTGTATCTCATTAGCGATGCCCTCAATAAAATGAAATATGGATTTTTATGGGGAAAATAGATCAATGTTCCCCACGAAGTTGCGGTCAATAAAAAACGAAAACAAACTAATTAAATGCATAAAAGGCTTGTGGCCAGGCTCTGCTCGCTTCCAAAGATCTAACCATTTTTGTATTGTTCAGAACTCCTTACCCCGTGATCTGAAACAGCTTATTATTCGCAGTCTAAAAAGCCGAATAGTAGCAGCCAGTTGAACGGAGTCCCGTAACGCTACGGGATTTACAACGTTCGCCAATGTCGCTCCATCAGGGCACGGCTTTCGCTGGGTTCCACCGAAATAATCCACCGATATTCATTGGGGCAGGCGG
>JAYUOV010000080.1:0-46528 GCA_043760535.1 Chitinophagaceae bacterium | reverse complement strand
GTAATGCCAGTAAATACCATGAAGGAGGTAATGTGGGATGTAATGCAGGCAGATGCATTTGCGGAACTATCTTTGGCTAAAGACACTACAAAGAACCTGAAACAAGAAACACTTAAACTATACAGTAAGGTTTTTGCAAAGCATAAAATTTCAAACATAGATTTTGAACATAGTTATAATTATTACCGCCATAATCCTGTTATGGAGAAAGTGCTATTGGATTCTCTGCAGCTTTATGGCAATACAATGAGGGAAGCAAATTTTAAAAAACCCATTCTTACTTTGCCTGTGCAGCCTATAATAAATGATACTGAAATTAAAAACTAAACGATAAAACACCTATGAATAAAGTGGTAACCAATGCAGATGAAGCTGTAATAGATATACACAATGGAGCTGTAGTAATGCTTGGTGGCTTTGGCCTTTGCGGCATCCCCGAAAATTGTATAGCTGCATTGGTTAAAAAAAAGGTGCAGCAGCTAACCTGCATCAGCAATAATGCGGGTGTAGATGATTTTGGCATTGGCCTGCTGCTGCAACAGAAGCAGGTAAAAAAAATGATTTCGTCTTATGTTGGCGAAAATGCTGAATTTGAACGGCAGCTATTAAGCGGCGAATTGGAAGTGGAACTGATACCCCAAGGTACATTGGCCACCCGATGCATGGCAGCAGGCTATGGAATGCCAGCAATATTTACACCAGCCGGTGTGGGCACCGAAGTAGCTATTGGCAAAGAAACCCGGCGTTTTATGTTTAATGGAGAAGAAAAAGAATACCTGATGGAGTATGCTTTTGAACCTGACTTTGCGATTGTAAAAGCATGGAAAGGCGATATCATGGGTAATCTTATATACAAAGACACAGCCCGGAATTTTAATCCTCTCATGGCCATGGCCGGAAAAATTACCATTGCCGAAGTGGAAGAGCTGGTGCAGCCCGGCGAACTAGATCCTAATTTTATACACACCCCGGGCATTTATGTTCATCGAATTTTTAAGGGCAGTAATTATGAGAAGCGGATAGAACAGCGGACGGTAAGAACCAATTAGCCAATAGACAAATGGGTAAATAGACAAATTCATTTTTTTAATACCGTTTTCTATTTACCCCTTTACTCCATTTTTACATTTGCATATTTCCTCATTTGCCCATTAATATTTTATGCTCGATAAAAACCAAATAGCCAAACGCATTGCACAAGAACTGAAAGATGGGTACTATGTAAACCTTGGCATAGGCATACCTACGTTAGTGGCCAACTATATCCCCGAAGGAATTAATGTGGTGTTGCAAAGCGAAAACGGCCTGTTAGGCATGGGGCCTTTTCCGTTAGCAGGAGAGGAGGATGCCGACCTGATTAATGCAGGCAAGCAAACAGTCACCACCTTGCCTGGCTCTTCTATTTTCGACAGTGCTATGAGTTTTGGAATGATACGTGCAGGCAAAGTGCAGCTTACCGTACTAGGCGCCATGGAAGTGGCCGATAATGGAGATATAGCCAACTGGAAAATTCCCGGCAAAATGGTGAAGGGTATGGGCGGAGCTATGGATCTTGTGGCTAGTGCAAAAAATATCATCGTGGCTATGCAGCATGTAAACAAGGCCGGTGAAAGCAAACTGCTGAAACAATGCAGCCTCCCCATAACCGGCGTGGGCTGTGTAAAAAAAGTAGTAACCGAACTAGGCCTTTTCGACATAACTGAACGTGGCTTTGAACTAAAAGAACTGGCTCCAGGTGTTACGGTGGAGGAGGTGAAAGCTAAGACTGAAGGGCGTTTGGTGGTGGAGGGTGAAATTGTAGAAATGGTGTTGTAGTTGTTTTATGGACCCAGCTATACCAATTCTATTAGGCGACATTGGCGACGCTCCGTTGTTTTGTAGTGCTCATGGCATCTTTTCATATTCGCAAAGTTTAAAAAATTACGGTCATTGCGAGAAGGGGTTCTTGCCCCGACGAAGCAATCTCCCACCATTTGTTATGTACGTATTCATTTAAAGCGACCAGTCCTTTCAAACTCCTGGGGATTACCACAGCCGGCAAGAACCGGCTTCGCAATCACGTAATCTTTTAAGGATTATCCATTCTCCATTTTTAAAACCTTCTACCTATCAACTGGTTATATAATTCATGAACACCTTTATAAATCTCAACGGAAAAATACTCAACGAAAAGAACGCATTGGTATCGGTTAACAACCGCTCCTTCCGTTATGGTGATGGCTGCTTCGAAACCATCAAAATAGTAAACGGAAAAATTAGTTTAGCTGAGTTTCATATTGACAGGTTATTTGCAACGTTGCAACTACTCCAATTCGAATCCCCTTCTTTTTTTACCCCTGCTTTTATCCTTCAATCCATAACTGAACTGGTAGAAAAAAACCAGCACCCGAAACTGGCAAGGGTGCGGCTTACCATTTTTCGTGGAAATGGCGGCCTGTACGATCCCGAAAATCATCATCCCAATTATCTTATACAGAGTTGGGTACTTAATCCCGAAAATAATAACCTGAACGAAAACGGGCTGGTGATTGGTACTTACCCAAATGGCTTTAAAGCAGCCGATACATTGGCCAATATAAAAAGCAATAATTTTCTGCTTTATGCCATGGCTGCCATGCACAGCAAACAGCAGCATTGGAACGATGCCCTTGTGCTTAACCACAAAGAAACTTTTGCCGATGCCACCATTGCCAACTTGTTTATCATCACCAATAAAACAATAACAACCCCACCGCTAAGCGATGCTCCGGTAAATGGAACGATAAGGCGATACCTGCTGCAGCACCTGCCAGCATTGGGTTACAGTGTAATGGAGCAATCCATTTTACCCGAAGATTTACAGCAGGCCGATGAATGTTTTCTCACCAATGCCATTTATGGAATGAAGTGGGTAAAACAACATGGCGATACTAGTTTTCAGAGCAAACATGTATTCACAATCCATAAAGAGTTGATTAAATGTCTTTGGTGAAATCGTGAACATTGCAGCTTTCGGTTTGTTTCATCTTTTTAAAATCAGTAATCGTTTATGGGTAAACATGTGAATATTATGTGGTTCAGGAGAGACCTTCGCCTCCATGACAATGCAGCATTATATCATGCTTTAAAAAGTGGAAATCCAGTTGTACCTATTTTTATTTTCGATAAAAATATTTTAGACCGGCTAGAAGATAAACAAGACCGCAGGGTAGAATTTATTTACAATGCCTTGCAGGAAATGCAGGAGCAACTGCAAAAGGTGGGTAGCAGCCTTGAGGTGTATTATGGTTTCCCAAACGAAATATTTAAGCAGCTTACAGCTACATATAACATCGAAAAAGTTTTTACAAACCACGATTACGAGCCTTACGCCAAAGAAAGGGATCAGCAAATTACTACACAACTAAACGCTGATGGAGCCACTTTACATACCTACAAAGACCAGGTTATTTTAGAAAAGGATGAAGTGCTGAAAGATGATGGTAAACCTTACACTGTATTTACGCCCTACAGCCGCAAATGGAAGGCAGCACTAAACGATACTCATCTAAAACCGTACCCAACAGAAAAGTATTTAGAAAATTTTCACAAGCAATCACCCAAACCAATTCCATCACTCAGCCACATGGGTTTTCATGCTAGTGGCCAAACATTTCCTTCAAAGAATATCCGTGAGGAAATTATAAAAAACTACAAGGAGCAGAGAGATATTCCTTCCATCAATGGCACATCGAGGCTTGGTGTTCATTTACGTTTTGGCACTATCAGTATTCGTCAGCTGGCAAGCCAATCCAGGCAGTTAAGCGAAGGGTTTTTAAACGAATTAATTTGGCGGGATTTTTACCACATGATACTCTGGCATTTTCCCAGAGTGGGCATGGGTAAGGCTTTTAAGCCGAACTACGAAAAAATACAATGGCGTAACAATGAAACAGAATTTGCTGCATGGTGCGAAGGCAGAACCGGCTACCCAATAGTAGATGCCGGCATGAGAGAGTTAAATGCTACCGGCTTTATGCACAACCGTGTACGGATGATTACCGCCAGTTTTTTAATCAAGCATTTACTTATAGACTGGCATTGGGGCGAAGCTTATTTTGCCCAGAAACTTTTAGACTTTGACCTAGCTGCCAATAACGGTGGCTGGCAATGGGCAGCAAGCAGTGGTTGCGATGCCGCACCTTACTTTAGAATTTTTAATCCTACGTTACAAACCCAAAAGTTCGATGGTCAATTTAAATACATCCGCCACTGGGTGCCAGAGTTTGAAGGGTTTAAATACCCCAGGCCAATAGTAGTTCACGAAGAAGCGAGGAAGCGGGTGCTGGAAGTTTACAAGTCGGCTTTGGGCTGAGTAGTAAAAAAATCTGATTAAATCAACCCGTGTTCCTACTCAAGTAAAAACATCAATTATAAAAAAAAGCCTACTATAAGAGTAGGCTTTTTTTACGTAACGTACTAATGATTAATTGTTTGCAATAATAGAAGCACCTAACGGTGTGGTAGTATTACCTACAACACCACGGGCAAATACAGTATAAATTTTACCGCTTTGTAATGCGATACCAGGTAGATTTAATACTGAATTAGTAGTACCAGCTACACGAACATCAAAAGTATAAGTTCCGGCATCTACTGGCGTGAAGGCCGAGTTTGCGGTAGCTGTGCTTTGAGTTTCGAAAGTACGATTAGAAAATACAGGTGTAAAAGTAGCACCACTTAAAACGCCAACCGTTACCGATGGTGCACCTGGGCTAAGATGAAAAAACCGAATATGTGCCTTGCCGGTAGCAGGTGTTGCCAAATTGTCTTCGACAACTATTGCACCTATCGAGGCTAAATTATTAGTAGCAAAAACAGAGTAGTTTTTGTCTTTGCTAATTGTTAGGTCCGCATTAATTACAGTGGTACTGGTACCAGTAGCATTCACCTTTACATTTCTAGTTCCTACATTTACACTTAAATATCCAGTATTGTTAGGAAACAAAAGTGCGGCTGAATTGACCTTAGTATTATCAACTAATAGGTCAACACCTGGAGCGTTAGGAGAAGCATGGGTTACCAATATCTTGCCTTGAACCGGAGGTGGTGCTGGATCATCTTTGTCGCAACTTGCCAAAGTGCCCGAAATGGCTAAGGCTAAAAGTAAATTTTTGGTAAGAGAGATTTTCATTTTCATTAGTTTAATATTTAGACTGCTTTTACAAATTGCTACATTCAGATGTTCGTTTTTGTTTTCGTTTTCACATTTACTTAACAATCATGTATAATTTTCACTAAAATTTGGAAAGTAAGATTGAACTTAACAGCGAAACATAAACGAACGCTACGAAAAAGTTTAAAGAAGCTTTCAAAATTTTTGAAATTTCTTAAATTATAACTATTATATACCGTATAAGCTGTTTAGAAATCGGTATGTAGCTTACTCTGCTAACACTAAATGATTGCATCTATGTAAGTATTATCGCTATATTTTACTTTAAAATAATTTGTACTGTATTAGACATCCAAAATTTCCAAGGATAGTCTTAATGTGTCCGCAATTGGGTATAGGAGCTTAAAGTTTTTAAGGATGCCCGGCTAATTGTAATTTACACAAAGTAATATAGTAGGTGTTGCAAGTTTAAACTATTGCATTAAAGGGTTAAAAATTATTACCTCCGCCATCAAATCTTGGGTTTACAAAATTATTAAGCATGCTGCCAAATCGGTAGCTGATGCCAAAGCCGCTAAAGAAATTAAAATCGCTGGCAAGTTGTCGGCGGCGGGCTAACAAATCGCTAATGCTGGCATCGCCTTTTGGTAAATAAACCTGGTCGTGTACCAGTCCGCCGTAAGCATACATGTTAAAACTAAGGCCACCGGTAATTCTTACAGAGGCATCTATCGAAATATTAAGATTGTTTACTTTTAAGTCGTGTAGATAAACAAGGTAGCTAATGCCAGTAGCAAAACTGCCCCATTTTTGATTGTAGCTCAGATTCGTATTGATGTATTGATACGCCAATGATTCTTTTTTCTTGAGGTAAATAGTAGTGTCGTAATAATTGTTATTTACAAAGTTGATACCATATTGAAAAGTGAAAAATCTAGTGGTATTGTCTTTATAGGGAAACACGGCATATTCAATAGCCGGCCCTGCAGTAATGCCGGTTTTCATGTTGGAAAAAATACTATTGTAAGCAGTGGCTTCGTAGCCTGCACTCCAGTGTTCTCCCATACTTTTTACCAATCTATGGTAGGCACTCCATCCGCTATTATTTACTTTTATTTTTTCAATGTTTCCCAAACCATCATCATAAGTAAATACAGAGTTGTTTTTATTGGCGTTTACTCTTGTATTTATTTTCCATTTATCTGTAACGCGGTTGGCACTCAGGTTTACACTAAATCGGTTGCTTTTGTAATTTTGATCGACACTCATATTGCCATTTGTACTTACCCTGTACACCCAATAGTCCCATTTGTCTTTGGTAGTTTGGTTGCTGGTTTCTACTTTTTTACTACTATCGGTTACAATTTTTTTCATGCCAAGCATTACATCGGGTAAGTACCCTTTTTTAGTAATGTACGGCAGCAGCCCCATTTTAATATACTGCACCTGTATATCTCTTATTTCGCTTTCGGTAGCAATGGGTGGCGTATTGCAAAGCAATGTGTCTGTGGTGTTTTTAAAATTTTGCTGACCAAAAAAGATTATTTGATATTGCCTGCCGCCACTGCCTAGTTGCTGGCTTGTAAGTAATACATGTACATCGCTTGCTATACGATCCAGCACAAAATCTACAATGTTTATTTCTGTGCGGATAAAAGTGAGATCGCAATAGGTGTTATTACAATCCACAAAAACTTTAAGCCTTTCTTTATTTGTAATTTGTGTAAATGAAACCTTGCAAACCAGTAGGATGCAGGTTGTAAGAAGCATTATTTTTCTCATTTGGTATGATTGCTTTATAATCGTACAAAGAAACGTTCATAAAACAAAGATGTTGTTACCGTTGGAGTAATTAAAAACTTGCAACATCTTGGTCACTGCTTCCTTTCCTAAAGTGCCAAGGTCAACAGAAAAATGATTTATATATAGGTCTATGTGTTGCCGCATCACTGCTTCGTCCATTTCCTGCGAATGCTGTTTTACATAATCACTTATTTGAGGATAGTTGGTAAAGAATATTCCACACTTTTTTTGATAAGCCGATCTACTTTTTGCTGAATTTCTGAACTTATATTTCTGCGGATAACGATGCCGCCCAGTGGTATAGGATTGCCGGTTTGCTGCTCCCAATAATCGCCAAGGTCGGTTTTTTTATGCAGCCTATTTTGCTGATAAGTAAAGCGGTTTTCGTGTATGATAACGCCTAGTCTTTTGCCTGTTGCAACAAAATGTTCTATCTCATTAAACCGTAAAAAAACTCTATTTTTTGCATTGGAGTACGCCAGCGAAAATAAAAAATGAGCCGTAGTGTTTTCGCCGGGTATAGCTATTGGTGAAGTATTTACCAATAGCCTGTGTTGCTTCCCAATCACCAATCTCTAACCCCTTATTACTTATCAGAAGAGGCCCTACACATTTACCCAAAGCCCTGCCACTATTAAGTACTTTGTAATGCTGAAGCATTAGTGGCAGTGCACCAAAGCTTAAATTAGTAATATTGAAAGTAGCTTGTTTTGCCCACGTGTTCAATGTTTGCACATCTTATAAAACTACATTAAAGCGAAAGTCTTCGGTATCTATTTTATTATTTACCAACACATCAAAAATGGAGGTGTCGTTAGGGCAGGCGCTAAAACCAATGATAAGTTCGAGAAATATAAAAGTTATACAAAAATATAATGTTAAAATATATCTAAATCCTGTACAACCGGTTGTATTACTTTTTGTATAGTCAGTTTGGAGCCAGCTGATCATTTTGTTGTGTATTCAGACTATTTCTAAAGAAGTGAGGCTACATCAAAGTCCAAATACTACAAGTAAATTTCTAGCGTTTAAATTAAAACGTATTTTGCTTGACTTTAGCAGCATCACTGCTTAGGCAATATTTTTATTTCTACTCTTCGAAGTTGCGGACTAGCTTTTTTTATTCCGGCTACAGGCACCGTTACAGCTTCGCCATTTACTATCAGGTGGGTGTTGCCAATGCCTTTTAAAATAAAAAACATTTTAACCCTATTGGCTCTTTTCAGGGCAAGTCTCCGGTTTACTTGCAACGATCCGGTGGCATCAGTATATCCTGTAATATTTGCGTAAAGCTGTTGATCTTGCTTTAAAATGGTGGCCTGATAGGATAATTTTCCATAGTAAGTTTTTTTAATAGCCGATTGGCCTACGCCGAACAACACAATCTCCGTAGGTATGTTTTTGATTTCTTTTTTAACCAGGCTCGTTTCGTTTCTTTCAGGAGTAGACACTACCTCAGTAGCTGGCGATACCAATTTATATATGGTATCAGTTTTAACCTTTATATTAAATACGGTATCTCTAATATACTGTGTATTAGAAATTAGTACTGTGTCTAAATTACTAATAGTATCTCTAATGTGCAAAGTATCTTTTTTGTTTATTTTCAAAAGCTGCGTTGGTTTTGGAATGTATGCAGGTACATAGTTCGCTGGGTTGTTGGCCCGGCTCTCTCTTCTAAGATTGTTTTGCAACGCTTTTATTTCTTCCTGCAATAGGTTGCTTTCGTAGGCATATCTTAAATAATCAAGTTCCCGTTTGTCATTTATTTCTTTGTCGGTTTTGTTAACTGTATCGTAAAAAACAATACCCTCCTTTTGGGGAGAGTATTTGTTATTAGGTGGGGTTTTCTTCCCGGCTTCATTTATATCTGTCTCCTTTTTTATAAAACCGGGTACAGCTTCACCTTTTAAAGCAGATAGCCGTTTTTGCACACTAAGGCTATCGGCAAATCTATTAGTTAGTGTGTCATTTATTTTTGGAGCGATGGCAAGTGTATCAATAACAAGCCTGGCACCTGGTGTAGCAGCAGTTTTTCTAATCTTTATTATGGTTGTATCTACCACATTTCTTACTTGTATCGAATCCATTTGCTGCCGCAATTGCTGCAGGTTGATTATCAAACTATCAAGCTTTCTTTTTTTAATAATCAAACTATCACTAAGGCGTTGTTGCAGGGTATCTGTTGCCTTCAGCACTTTATTTGTGTTTGGTACAATAGTTATTACAGTATCTGGTTCTGTCAAAAATAGCGTATCTGTATTTCGCTCAAAAATCGTTGTGTTATTAATAATACTGTCTTTCTTTACAACCTGCCCTTGTGGTGCGTAATAATAATTATTATTATTGATGATAATAATATTACCACTACGTGATGGGTCAGAAAAAATTTGACCATTCTTATAGTCGATAATAACCGCCGTTTGTGCATCGGGTTTACGTTGGGTTGTATCTGTTTTGCGAACCGTAGTAACTTCTGCAACTTCTGCAACTTCTACAACTTCCGAAAGGGGCTTAGTTATATTAGTGGTGTCGTTTTGCGATGCTATTTCATTTTTTCCGGTAATCTTATCCAGCAGGCGGGATGCTTTAGTGGGTTTGCCATAGGTAAATCCAACTTTTAGTCCTATGTGTACATCTGCAGCTTTTAGATTTTTGCTAAAAGCCATTGTGCCAAGGTTACTACTGCCTATAAACAATGACCCTAGGCGTAAAGTGGCACCCAGCAGGTTACCTTTATAATTGTCCAGGTTTTTGTGGTTGCCAAAAGTGTAGGGGATGTAAATGCCTACTGCCCGGCTTTCCCATCTTGGTGTAATGGTGTAATAGTCGTACTTATCAAAACGAAAGCCTAGATCTTTACCCATTTCCACAGCATTATAACTCATTACACTCAGATAAAAGCCTTTGACGAAGCGAATATCCAATTGAACACTTAATGCAGAAGGAAGGTACACATTGTAATCCCTTGGGTCGTTAGCAAGCGACAAAACCCTGTTGGATAGTGCCGTGTCGAAATTGTCTAAATTCTTAAATTTCTCATTCCGTATTTTCCAGCCGGTAATAGCCGAACTGAAGCTATTAACATTACTGGGTTTAGAAAATGAAAACCGACCAGCATCTAATAGCGAAATTCCAACCCTAAACATGTATTTATTGGCGTCTCTTCGATGGGCTACATGCGATTTTTGATCGTCGGTACTTATATATTTAAATTTATCTATGTTGCCTCTAAACTCATAAACAAGCCCTGCATCATACCCAAACCCATTCGCATCTGGTTTAAAATTTCTATCGAAAAGATTATTAAATCCAGCATTCTTATTGTGGTTATACTGAGTATTGGAAGTATTAAAATTAAAAGAACTATCTGCGTTTATGCCAAACCTTAAATCGGAGCTACTCAAATTTAGGGAAGAGATTCCTCCAAGGTATTTTGCTGTAACTGCCGCTTTTAGAAAATGTTTATTAGATGAAAAAAGCACACGACCATAGGTGAAACCGATTTCTGCCCAGTTTAGAGTATTTAAACTAAATCCGGATGCATCAATTACACCAGTAGTTGCATTTGGATAAAACTCACCATAAGCCGCATTGGCCAAGCTTTGGGTAATATTGCGACCTTGTACCATCGACCGGGATTGTATGTTGAGGGCGATGGCTGATTTTTTGCCCGTGGTAACCATAAAGCTTAGTGGCAGTTGGGTTCTGTTATTTATGCTAAAGAATACCTTTTCATTTACCCCTATTCCCGCTTTTGACAAATACTTTTCTTTAAATACTGGATAACTACTATAATTATTTTTATCAAATTTTAGTATGGCACTTCTATCAATGGAAACAAAATTATTGGAATAGTTAACCCCAGTAGAGAACAGATTAATATCGAACTTATGTCTGCTATCTACAATGCTTGCGGGTTGAAGCATTACGCCGGTTACCCCAGCATAGTTACCAGTGTTTATTCCTAAAAAATCCTGCGCAGCTACATGGCATGTAATATTTATTAGTACAAATGCTGCTACTGTATTAGTCATTTTCTTTTTCATAATAATATATCAAGGTATGTTTCATTCTTTAAAAACTGCAAATAGTGCAATGGTACGAAAATTTGAAATCAATTACAATTGTCCATTGGTTTGGCTAGTGTTACTTTGAGGTTTTTTTAAGATTGCAGGGTAACTAAATGGGGATGCACTGCCATATTGCATTAGGTTTTTTTTAGTACACTTCGTACAGTTATATCAGAGATTCTTTCAACATGTTTCAGTTCCACCATTTTGTCTGCAAGCAACCGCAATGACCATTTGGCAAAACCCTTTATCGGCTCATTAATACAAAGTGTAAAAAGTTTTGCTTTCACATCGCCGTAAGATTTCTTTTCATAAACCCGAGTTGTTAAATGAAGCCCCAATACCGCTTCAAGTACCTCTTCAATAAACTTCTTTTAACGCAGTCAATAGTGCGCATCCCACTCTCACAACTTTGCTGATTTGCTCATTGGTTACCTTGTCCGAATATTTGCCCTCGTCGCATTTCAACAGTATATAGGCTGCCCAAAATGTTTGAGTAGTATGAGAACCCTTATTAATTACTGTATGAAGTTGCTCTACTTCTACCTTGGCTAGCCTAATTGTATAACGTATCATATTGTAAGTATTTTATAAACATATAAAATATAAATTATATTATACTTAACATAACACTAGATTTTATTACTTTTTACATTGATTTATCCAAACATAAAAACCGCTGGCCGTTTTTATAAGAATTTTCAGGCCACGAAAATACCAGAAGTACCTAATTCGCCAGAGAAATTATTGTGATTTAGAACTGATAACAACCGTAAAATAGCAGATTGGCCTTCTGCACCTAGATTGATAGAATAATCATTTACATACAGATCAATATGCTGGCGCATTACGGCTTCTTCCATTTCCTGCGAATGCTTTTTTACATAAGCACTTATATGCGGGTAGTGGGCAAATGAATATGCTACACTTTTTTTTATCAGGCTATCTATCTGTAGCTGCATGGCAGGGCTAATAGTGCGGCGGATAACAATACCGCCAAGCGGAATAGGGTTGCCTGTTTGTTGTTCCCAAAAATCGCCAAGATCGGTAATTTTATACAGCCCATTTTGCTGATAAGTAAAGCGGTTTTCGTGTATGATAACGCCTAGTCCTTTGCCTGTTGCAACAAAATTTTCTATTTCATCAAACCGTAAAAAAATTTTATTTTTTGCATTGGGGTAGGCCAGCGAAAAAAGGAAATGTGCTGTTGTGTTTTCGCCGGGTATAGCGATAGTTGAAGCATTAACGAACGACTGTGTTGCTTCCCAATCCCCAATCCCTAATCCCTGGTTACTAATTAATAATGGCCCTACACCTTTACCTAAAGCCCCGCCACTATTAAGTACTTTATAATGCTGAAGCACTAGTGGCAGTACACCATAGCTTAATTTAGTAATATCGAGAGTAGCATGTTTTGCCCACGTGTTCAATGTTTGCACATCTTCTAAAACCACATTAAAGCGAAAGCCTTCGGTATCTATTTTATTGTTTACCAACGCATCAAAAATGAAGGTGTCGTTAGGGCAGGGGCTAAAGCCAAGGGTAAGTTCCAAAAAAATATAAATTTACGATTAGGTATAGTTAAGGCAATAGTAATAGAGGAAAAAATAAACATTCAATATTAAAGTGCTGTGTTTTAGCTGTGTTTTGTTTTGAAATTAGAGCTGGTTATATTAATTATGTTATTTATTTAAATTTAATTGTTCGGTAGCGTAAATATGGCTGTTAACCATTTTCTTGTGTATGCACTTTTATTACACCTTTTACCTTGTGTGCCAGGTAGTTCACTTCCTGTTTGTCTTTGGCTAATATGGTAATGTGCCCCATTTTACGGCCTGGTTTTGTTATGTTTTTGCCGTAAAGGTGTACAAAAGTGTTTTCCATTTTTAGCACTTCTTCCAAGCCTTCGTAAAGCACTGGGCCATTAAAGCCCTCGGCGCCTACTAGGTTTACAAGCGATGATGGGAATATAGCATCTGTATTGCCAAGTGGATAATCGAGCAGAATACGCCAAAGCATATCGTACTGCGAACAGTAGTGGGCTTCTATGGTATGGTGGCCGCTGTTATGTACCCTGGGGGCGGTTTCATTTACCCATACTTCTCCGCTACGGTCTATCAGCATTTCTACTGCAAAAAGGCCGGGGCTTTTAAATGCCTGCACCAGCCTGATGGCAATGGCTTCTACCCGCCAGAATAATTTTTCGGGTATTTCGGCCGGGCAAATTTGATAATCCAGTTGGTTTTTGTAAGGGTCCACCATCATATCCACCGGTGGGTAAATGGCAGTTTTACCTTTTGTATCAATGGCTACCATTATGGCAATTTCTTTGGCTATTTCCACCTTTTTTTCCAGCACACTAGGGGCGTCAAATCCTTTTTCAAGTTCTATTTCTTTGTTTATTACTTGCACCCCACGGCCATCGTAGCCGCCTTCGCCTATTTTATGTACAGCAGGTAAAAATACCTTTTGGTGCATCAGTTCTGCCAGGTTCTGGGTTACCACAAAATCGGGGCTTGGTATTTCGTGTTGTTTATAAAACTGTTTTTGGGTGATTTTATTTTTAATAATGCGCAGCACGGCTGCCGAAGGAATTACCAGTTTGCCTTCTTTTTCTAACTGCTCTAGTGCATCCACGTTTATGCTTTCTATTTCTATGGTAAGCCTGTCCACATTTCGGCCAAAGGCCAGTACGGCCTCATAATCCCGTATGTCGCCCAGCACAAAATGATGGCAAAGGTGAGCGGCTGGGCAGGCAGCATCATTTTCTAAAACCCATGTTTCCACATTATAATTAGCAGCCTGTTGTAATAACATTCTGCCCAACTGTCCGCCACCTAATATTCCCACTTTCATATTCCCTTATTTTTGCGGTGAAGATAAACTTTGAATTGAGGATGAAAACGAAATTGATACTAATATTACTACTTACAAGTATTTATTTGTTATTGGCACAGCCAAAACCTAAAGCAAAGGCCAAAGCAAAAGGAACCGCACAAAAAGTAAAGCCATCAACTTTAAATGCAAAAGCACAAAAGATAGATGAGCCCGTTGTGGATACTACCGCTCCATTTGTGCTAACCATTACTACCGTTGGCATAAAAGACAGTACCATAGCTGTTCTCGTAAACCAAAACAATCAGCAATTTCGGGGGCCATTTGGGTATGTAAAAAATAATAAAGTGGTACTCACCGGCAGTCTGCCACAAACGGATATGTATCTACTGGTATTAACGAATGGCAAAAATCAAACCGACGATAAGTACTACAATACTTTTTTAGCCAACGACTATTACGAAATAGAACTCAACAGTAAGAACAATGAAATGTATGTGTTAAGGGGTAATACCCTCAAGGTTTTTAACCAACTTATTGCCTCATTCGGCAGCGATTTTGATGGACTTACACAAATCAATCAGCAACGCCAATCGATGGTGCAAAATGGGTTACCGGCAGATAGTTTAAACCTAGCCGAGACTATTTTAAAGGAGGGTATTAAGCGTAAACTGCCCTCATTTATAACGACAAATAGCAATTGCGATGTGGCTGCTTTTTTACTAAATACCACCAAAGCCCTGCTTTCTGTAGATGAGTTAGATGGCTATTTTACACTGCTGCAGCCAATAGTAAAAGCAGGTGTTTACGGAGAGGCCATCAGAGGATTTGTACAAGAAGAAAGAGCTACGGGGCAGGGACAACCTGCACCTGACTTTACCCAGAATGACACACTGGGCAAGCCGGTATCTTTAAGCGATTTTAAAGGTAAATACGTACTGATAGATTTTTGGGCCAGCTGGTGTGGCCCCTGCCGTATGGAAAACCCTAATGTGGTAGCTGCTTACAATACATTTAAGCATAAAAATTTCACCATATTAGGTGTGTCGCTTGATAATGATAAAGCAAAATGGCTGAAAGCAATTGCAGCCGATAACCTAACCTGGACACATGTTAGCGACCTGAAGCACTTTAGCAATGCAGTTGCAAGGCAGTATAAGATTAGCAGTATTCCGCAGAATTTTTTAATAGGCCCAGATGGTAAAATTATTGCTAAAAATTTACGGGGTGGTGTACTGCAATCTTACTTACAACAAACACTGAAATAAGCCAGATTGCTCACTATAAATTAGTCTTATCCTTTCTGTTTTAAAGCTTACAATCTGGTGTATTCTCAGAGAAATTATAAGAACGGGTAAGCTGCTATTCTAAATTACAAATGGATAGTTTCAAACAAGACAATGAAGTAAAGTTTTTTGGTATAATGTTCAAAAATTAAAACACCATTTTCAACAACCCATTGAAAATGAGCAGAATTAACATTTTTGGGCGTAAAAAATGGCGTATCGATTATTGACCGTTCTTAACCTGATTGAAGTTTCGTTGCTAACCATAAATGTCATCCTTATTATGGTTGTTATTATGTAAACTTTTGTGGCATTACCAGCGCCCAACTTGCACAAATCAGTATAATCCCTATTTTTATCAGTATTTCCATAAAATAAAACGATGCTCAAAAAAGAAAGACAAGCCTTTATAATACAGCAGTTGAATATCCACAACAAAGTATTGTCGTCTGATTTAAGTGAACAGCTCAATGTATCGGAAGATACCGTTCGTAGAGATTTACAGGAGCTTTCAGAAGAAGGTAACCTGCTAAAAGTTCATGGCGGGGCATTGTCCAATTCCTTCCATTTTACGCTACAGAATAATCAAATCTATTCCCTGCCCGAAAAAAAAAGTATTGCACAAAAGGCTGCCGGGCTTATAACAGATGGCATGTTTGTGCTGCTATCCGGCGGAACCACCATCCGAGAACTGATTAAAGCACTTCCCCCAAAACTCAATGCCACTTTTATTACTGTTAGTGTACCTATTGCATTGGAATTAATGAACCACCCCGGAAGTGAAGTAATATTTATAGGCAATAAATTGCTTAAAAGTGCACAACTGGCCGTTGGTGCAGAAGTAGTGCAACGACTTAGTGAAATTAAGGCCGACCTGTGCTTTTTAGGTACCAATAGCATAGATGCGGAAGAAGGTATAACCGATCTGGAATGGGAAGTAATTGAGGTAAAAAAGGCCATGATTAGAGCTTCGCAGAAAGTAGTATCTCTTGCCATATCCGAAAAACTCAATTCTGTGCAGCGTTTAAAAGTATGCCCACTTAATGAGGTGGACATTTTGATAACCGAACTTGATGCCAACCACCCCATGCTGGCTCCCTATATTGTTAAAGGAATTAGCGTTTTGTAAGTATTTTTTCTCATTGCCCCTTATTTTTTACTGCAAATTATTGCTTGTTTTTGCGTTTTCTGCAATGTTTATTAGCATGTAGAAAATAAAATTCTTGTGTATCCTGATTTTTTTTTATCATTGTAGTTAAGAATTAAGTTTGATTAAGGAACAATGGCTTTGCGTTTTTTTGCTGGATTTTTATTTTACAGAATTTTCGTTGGCTTTTGCCAAATGTTAAAAGTTCAGGCAGCAACCAGTGTCATTTTCTTGTCAAACACAAATATTAATAAACCCAAAAACCACTGCTCATGACGAAGTATTTAAAACTTCTGTTTGCATTAGGCCTGATTTTTATATACTCAGGTTTATTTGCACAAGTAAACGCTGTTTCAGGCACTGTTGTAGCTACCGAAGATGATAGCCCTTTACTAGGTGTTACGGTGAGCAACAAAAAAACCAACAAAAAAGTAGTTACAAATGCCGCTGGGTTTTATACCATTACTGCCGAAAAAGGCGACGTGTTGGTTTTTACCTATGTAGGGTACACCAAGTTTGAAATAACGGTAGGAGATAACAAAACCTATGGAATTAAAATGGTTTTGAGAGAAAGCGACCCCAATGATGTAGTGGTAACTGCCTACGGTATTAAAAAGAACAGAAAAGATCTTACTTACCAGGTAATTACCGTAAGCGGAGAAGAGATAGCATCTACTAAAAGGGATAATTTTATCAATTCACTGGCCGGCCGTATTCCGGGTGCCATGATAACCTCAACTACTGGTATGCCCGGTGCATCCTCCAGCATTATACTAAGGGGGCCTACTTCAATGGACGGTAACAATCAGCCTATTTTTGTGGTAGATGGCCTAATAATAGATAATGGAGCCATGGAAAGTGCTGATCGCTTACCGGGAGGTAACGCTAACAGGAATAACGATTTTGGCAACAGGGCCATGGATATTAACCCCGAGGATATAGAAAATGTTACCGTTTTAAAAGGGCCGGAAGCAACTGCACTTTATGGTTCCGACGGTAGTAATGGTGCCATCATTATAACCACTAAAAAAGGCACGAAAGGTAAATCCTCACTTGCGTACAATAATTCTTTCCGTTTTGAAAGAGTGTACCGTTTGCCCGGGCAGCAAACTATTTTTGACCAAGGGTCATTAGGTGTAACCAACCCAACAGCCAGAACCTTTTTTGGGCAACGGATACCAGATACAACGCAGGTGTACGATAACATTAATAATTTTTTTAGGACAGGCCGTACACAAATACACAATTTGTCGGTGGACGGAGGCAATGATATGGCAACGTACCGCTTTACCGGAAGCTACTTTAATAACGAAGGAGTAGTGCCCCTTACAGGTTTTAAAAGGTTCAATTTTAGATTGAATTCTACTTTTAAACTTAGCAGTAAAGTAAATGTAACAACAAGTTTTACTTATGTAAACTCAAGAACAGACAAGGCTTTAAAAGGAAGTACTGGCTTTTTGGTGAGTTTATTGACCTGGCCACTTGACGATGATATCAGGGTGTTCCTCAACCCCGACGGAAGCAGGAAAACCATACGAACCGATGGCTCTTTAGCAGAAGATGACAACCCGTTTTTTGATGTTAACAACAATAAAAACTACGATATCAACGACCGGTTATTGGGTAATTTTCAATTGAGTTACGATGTGGCCAAGTGGCTGAACCTTACAGCAATTACCGGTGTGGACTATTATTCGGTAAAAGGTGTTTTGTTTCAGCACCCGCAAGGCAATAACGGTAGGGCTACCAATGGTAATATTACTGAATACCGCCAACAGCAGCGATTATTAAATGGGACTTACAGGGCCACTGCACGGAAAAAATTCGGTAAGCTCAATAATACATTGATTGCCGCCTTTACTTACGATTCCAGGAAGGAGGAGGTGAATAGTGTAAGGGGAGAAAGGTTTTTTGACCCCAACTTTATCAGTCTTAACAATACCGACCCTTTGACCGTATCCACTGTTACATCTAATATCAATTTCAACCGCTTAGGTGCATTTTTAAATTATACCGGCACCTATAATAATTACCTGACCTTCTCTTTATCTGGCAGGATGGATGGCAGCAGCAGGTTAATAAACCCGCTGGAATATAATAGTAAGGATGCTTTTTATTATTACTATAGCGCAGGTGCTAACCTGATACTTACAGATGCATTTAAATTGCCAAAGGTTATCAGTTTTGCAAAACTCAGGGCGAATTATGCCACTACAGGCCGGGATCCAAGCACCCCTTATGTAAAGGCAAGAAGGTTTGTTCAATCCAATACAAACGGTGGTGGTTTTCAGCCAAATGTAACACAGGGCAACCCCGATCTAAGGCCAGAATTTGGCAAAAATCTAGAAGTGGGTACCGAAATAAAATTATTCAATGGTAAGATTGGTATCGACTTTGCTTACTACGACCAAAAAGTAACGGATCAATTGATTGCCCCACGCCTGTCTTATGCATCTGGTGCTATTTTACAGTGGATCAATGGTGGCGATGTTACCAATCGTGGTATCGAATTTCAGTTTACTGCCAACCCCGTTAAAACCAAAACCACCAACTGGAACACCACAGTAAATTTTGCCCGTAACAGAAACAAAATACTGAAAATGCCCAATGATTTGCCCCAGTTTTATAATTCAGACACCTGGGGGCTTGGCAACGTGAGGAACATTTCACAACAGGGCGGTAATATTTATCAACTTGCCGGTAACAGTTTTGACAGGAATGCCAATGGTGACCTTATTATTTCCCCCACAAGTGGCTTACCAATCAGGATTACCGGTACAGGAGTAGCTTCCGGCACTTTTAAAGTAATCGGCGACCGCCAACCCGATTTCACCATGGGCTTTCTCAATTCCGTTTCGTATAAAAACTGGAGCCTCAGTTTCTTGCTGGATTTGAGAAAAGGTGGGGATGTGTTCAATGGTACAGAATACTTGCTGTATACAAGGGGCATGAGTGCCAGGACCCTGGACAGGGAAACACCACGTATAATCAAGGGTGTATTAAACGATGGCTTACAAAACACTGCCAACCCAACACCCAATGCGATTGCTATTAACCCATTGTTCCGCAGCGATTATTATACAGCCGGCAGCATAGAAGAAGACTTTATAGAAAGGGATATCAACTGGTTAAGGATGCGGGATATTACACTGAGTTTTAAGGTGCCGGAAAAGCTGGTTAAGCGCCAGCACATTTTTAAAAGCGCAGGCCTGTTTTGTACCGTTACCGATGCATTTATGCTAACCAATTATACCGGTGCCGACCCTGCTGTAAACGGCAACAATGCTTCTACCCGAGGCGGTATAGGTGGTATTGGTATGGATACGGGAAACCTGGCCACACCATTGGGCTTTAACCTTGGTTTAAACATTCAATTCTAACAGTAAATTCAAGCGTCATGAAAAAAATAATTTCATCAGTATTGCTGCTCACTACGGTATTGGTTTTTACGGGTTGCAAAAAATACCTAAACGTTAATGCAGACCCTGCCAGCCCGCAAAGACCAGATTTATCTGCTTTGCTTCCACCAGTCTATTCTTTAATACCAGCGGCCTCTGTTTTAGATGGCAGGTTTTCGGGTAGCTATAATCAAAACTATACGGCTACTACCAACGATAACTACGATGCTCATGGAGGAAATGGTGGTGGTGCCGCAGCAGCACAGCTTTGGAGGACTTTCTTTCAAAGCCAGGGTTCTTCTATCAATGTCATCCTCGAAAAGGGGGTACAGGAGGAAGCCTGGGATTATGTGGGCGTAGCGTATGCAATGCGGGCCTGGGGTTTTCAGCAAGCCACTGATTACTTTGGCGAACTACCCTTTTACGATGCCTGGAAGGTTTCTGAAACTTCTGTAAGCTCTAAGTACAGGTACGATAAACAAGAGGTTGTGTATAAAGGCATCGATTCTTTATGTAGGCTGGCCATTAGTTATTTAAGCAGAACTGATGGAAACGTGATCCAAAAAAACCTTGTAAGGGGCGATTTGGTGTATAGGGGTGACCGGAGCAAATGGATAAAATTTACCTACGGTATTATGGCCAGGCTGTATAACCGAACCAGTAATAAAAGTACTTACAATGCCGATTCTGTTATCAAATTTGTAGATCTGGCCCTTAGCAGCGGTGCCGATAATTTTCTGGTTCCGTTTAGTGCCAGCAGAAACGATGATACCAACCCGCATGGTCCGGCAAGAGACAACTTTGGTTCAAGAAGGGCTTCAAGATTTATAACACAATTACTGGATGGCACTATTTTAAATGGCAGTTCGGTTATTGTAAATAACAGAGATCCACGGCTTAGTCGCATGCTCAGTACCAGTTTTGATACTGCTACCATAACCACTACCATGCCTACGCTAAACGGGGGTTACAGGTTTGCCGTATTGCAAACTAGTGGTGTGGGCGACCCCGAGCTAACTGCTACGGGTGGCTTAATACCAGGTACACCGGCATTTAGGAGAAGGGTGAGTTTTTTATACGGGGATAGTACCGTAACCAATACGGGTGTTGGGGTTTTTGGGGCAAAATCTGGTAAGTATGTGTTTCAAAACGCAGCTATGTACCCGGTAATGGCCTACCACGAACTGCAATTTATTAAAGCTGAGGCCGCCCTAAGAAAAGGGGACAGGCCCATGGCGCTTGCGGCGTATCAAAATGGGGTAAATGCACACTTTGATTTTGTAAATTTCTATTCGCAAACTGCCAGTAATGCAGCTGCTATTACCGCGGCACAACGTACCACATACTTTGCCACCCCGGCTTATAGAACCCTAGCCGACTCTTTAAGGATTACAGATATCATGCTGCAAAAGTATATTGGCGATTTTGGCTGGAACTTTACAGAATCTTGGGCAGATATGCGTAGGTTCCATTATTTTGATATTGATAATGTTACCGGCCAACAAGTTTACAGGACATTGGTAATACCGTTCTATTCCCTTAATAACCAAGGACCCAAACCGGCTTATCGCTTTTCACCCACCAACTTTTCCGAATTTGATTGGAACTTGGAAGAAATTAGAAAACTTGGAGGCCTCAATATTGATTACCATACCTACGAAATGTGGTTCAGCCAACCTTAAACCAAACTAAAACATTATTATGAAAAAATATGTCATCATCATTTTTGCAGCTATATCCTGTTTTTTTATGGTAGGTTGCGAAAAAGCAGGGCTTCGGTTAACAGAATATACCCTTCCTACCGATAAGGCTTTTGTAAGGATTGCCCTGCTATCTCCGGGTACGCCCAATGTAATGCTCAAGGCAAACGATATTAAATTAAATGGCGGAACTACAGGTGGTAACGGCGGCATTTTTCCTGCAACCTTCACTTTTCCTGATTATGCGGCAGTGCTGCCAGGCGCAACTATTAAATTATCATTAGCCAATACCGGTACCCAAAACGATTCGGTTGTGCTCTTTTCGGGTAAACTAGGTTTAGAGGTGAACAAGTATTACGCTGTTACATTATCAGATACCGGCATTAACCGGAGTGTTTTCGCCATAGAAGATGCCTTTATCCCACAAAAGGATAGTTTTTTAGCCGTTCGCCTTATCAATGCAACAGTAGGTTCTTCCCTTACTTTAATAAGGATAGACTCTGCAAGTGCCACAGAGGTGGTAAGGGATACCCTGGCACGTAATATCCCCTACAAGGGTTCGTCGGGCTTTATATCGGTGCGTACATTTGGTACCCGCCCCACAAATTTTGTTAGGTTAAGAACAGTAACCAGTACAGGAGTTCTTATTGCTGGGCAGGTAATACCTCCTCAGTTATTAACCACTGGCAGCAGGCGAAGCATTACAGTTTACACTACTGGTTTTATTAACGGGTTAGTATCGCCATTTATTCCTAACATGATTACCAATGCAGTAACCAACCAATAAAAACTTTAAACATGATAAAAATATTCAGATTATTGTTTTCAGTTGCAGCTTTTATTACTTTATTAGTGGGCTGCACTAAAGATAAGAACACAGTAACCTATCCCAGTTTTGATACGTTTGTGGCAGGCCAACCTTCCTTATCCATGTTTACCAAAGCTGTGGAAAAAGCGAATCTAAAAGATTTTACAACAGGCCCTGGCCCCTTTACATGGTTTGCACCAACCGATGCAGCGTTTGCCGCAATAGGCTTAAGCAACGATACACTAAATAAAATGACGCCAGGTGCTATTAGCTATTTGCTGACCTACCACTTGGTAAATGCCGCCTACCTCAGCGAAAATATGGTAGCCGTTAGCAGTATCAGCCGCACTACCCAAAGTGGTGCAGCTATCTATAGTGGTAGTTTTAATAATGGCTATTTTGTAAATGGGGGTAAAATAACAAGCATTGATAACCAATTGAGCAACGGTTACATTCATATCATCGATAGGTTTTTGGTATCACCGGTGTTGCGTGGAAACGATACCACAATTTTAAAATCTACAGGACAGCACACATTATTTATAGCAGCTTTAAGAAAAACAGGTGTTTTTGCTACAATAGGAAGTGCGTCTATTTTTACAGTAATGGCTCCAACAGATGCCGCTATGATCAGTGCCGGTTATACAGATGCCTTTATTACTGCGACACCAGCAGCTACACTATTGCCAATTATGCGGTATCATTATTTTAATAGCGTAAGATTGTTCACCAACGACTTTGCTGCCGATTTGGTAA
Organism: Chitinophagaceae bacterium; assembly: GCA_043760535.1. GTDB lineage: Bacteria > Bacteroidota > Bacteroidia > Chitinophagales > Chitinophagaceae > JAZKFT01. The sequence continues at coordinate 23,588 of JAYUOV010000080.1, read as the reverse complement.
CAATAGCTACCGCAGCCGGTCCAAGCACCTCATTAACTACCAGTAGCAATGGAACTATGGTAAAAGGAAAGGGCAATGCCACACCAGTAAAAATTACCAGTGCCGACTTACTAGGCACCAATGGTGTGGTGCATGTAATAGATGGTGTTTTAAGGCCATGATATAACTTTTTAAATTCTAAAATAGGGCCAGCATTATTGCTGGCTTTTTTTTAGTTTTCATTTTTAATGATGGTAAAATATAGATAGAATGGCAATCTCCGCCTTTGCGGGTGTTCACCAAAAGTAGTAAGTCCTCCACATTCCACACCCACGCCATAGTTGCGTGTTATCACCAACAATTTCCACACCCAAAAATGCAGTAATAGCAAAGCTTACAACAGACATATATTATTTACAACACAGAATATAATGGAGTTCCCCGAATACTGGCCTGCCTTTTTTACTGCTACTAATCTAAATTGGTTACCCCTTCTACAGGCAGATAAATACAAAGATATTCTTATCAACAGTCTGTCATTTTTAGCAAAGCAGCAACGGGTTAAAGTTTTTGGTTTTGTTGTTATGGTTAATCATTTGCATTTAATTTGGCAGGTGCTTCCGGGCCACAAACCAGAATTTGTAAAACGAGATTTTTTAAAATTTACCGGACAGCAAATAAAGTTCGATTTACAACAATGCAACCCAAACTTTTTAGAACAATTTAAAGTGGATGCAAAAGACAGGGCGTATCAATTTTTCCGCAATAAGCGGAACAGGTGGGAGCGTAATTCACTCGGCATTGAATTGCGTAGCAGGCCAGTTTTTGAGCAAAAGCTTAACTGCCTGCATTACAATCCTGTAAAAGCCGGGCTTTGCAGTTTGCCGGAAGATTATTATTATTCATCGGCTCTGTTTTACCATACTGGTGTTGATAATTTTGGATTTCTAACACATTGGCAAGCGTAAAAATGGTGCCGGTTTTGTTTGGGTGTGGAAAGCCGTTGGTGATAACACCGAACGGCGGCGTGGGTGATGCCAATTCGAACACCAAACACTGATAGGGAACACCAACAAGGGTAAGGAAGCATTAATGTTTTGAAACTGGGAATTTACTAAATTCACCACATGGAATATAAAAACTTAACGAAGGAAGAAAAACTACAGGTTGTGTTAAAAAGCATTGTTGATAATCAACCCCAATTGAATCAATCTTTAGTTGAAGGTCGCACAAACGAAAGGTTTTTTAGTATGGCCCAATGGGGAAATTTTCAGAATTTAGGTTTATCTGCATTTTTCATTGATAATGATAAATCCAGGGCTAAACAATTTTTTTATGTCTGTGGCAGACTTGATGAATACCTTATTATTAAACACGATGAAAAAATCCTCGATTATGGCATCAATCATTTAAGCTATGCATTGTTAAGCGATTGTAAACCACTTATAGAACGCTATGCCAATTTAAAGCATAGCCTCTATGAAAAGACGATACAAAGTGGTGGTACTGCGCCTATGTATATTTTGCAATGCCTGATAAAAGACGATTGGGCGGAATACGAACGGGTAATGGCGATAATGAAAAGTAAAACGGTACCTAAGTTTAAAATGGAATTAGATGCCGCATTTTACGAAGCATTAGCGGAAAGAAATAAGGTAAAAATGGAAGAAGTATTGGCTGAATTTGTTACCCCGAAAGTGCATAAGCAGCGGAATAAAAACCATGAGTTAATCAATGAGTTTATTTCGCACCCTGCATTAGGGTATGCAAAACTTGCATGGTATAAAGGGATTGAGGTGGAAGTAAACAGCCCGTTGGTACCAAAGGAATTGTTACCTGTAAAGCCATTGGACCATTATTTGAATCCGTATAGCTTTTTGGAAAACTTTGATTAAACAGTTGCTGTTAATTAAATCAGCCCCTTTTTTTTCGGAGTCTCTTAAAAGTCATATAAAGTCTTGTAGTTTTTATTGTATTTAAACGCCGTTAGCATATACTTACTGACGGCGTTTTGTCATTATAGCGGTTCTTTGCGTTAGGGATTGCAGCGAAAAGCCCGGAACCCCGCCTGTATTTTTGCGGGGTGAGGACTTGTAGCGAAAAGCCCGGCCCCCTGGGGAACGCCCAAAACAAGAATTAAGGTAATTTCATTTTTAATAATTATAAAATATAGATAGAATGGCAGTTTGGCATCAACGTTTTCTAGGTACTTTGTTTTTTTTATTGGCCATGCAACTTACACGGGCACAGTTGGCCGAGCCTATTGGTAAGGGCCTTCAATACTGGACAAACAATTACCCCCAAGAAAAAATCTTTTTGCAGGTAGATAAAAAACAACTGGTGGCAGGGGATGATGTTTGGTTTAAAGCATGGTGTACCTATGATGGCAAGCCTACTTTTTTGAGCAGGATCCTATATGTGGATTTGGTGGATGAAAAGGGTGGCATTGCCCAAAAGAAAATGTTTAAGTTAGATAGTGCCGGTGCTATAAATGGGTTTTTTAACATGGATAAAAACATAAAAGGCGGCCATTACAGGCTTAACGCCTATACGCTGTGGATGCTCAACTTTCCGGCGTTTATAGCCAGGCAAAATATTTTTGTTTACGGTGCTGGATATATTAATAAAGTGGCTGGTAAAAAGCCTGCCATAAAACTTGCAATGCATTTTTTTCCTGAAGGCGGTGAGCTGATTGCTGGCATAAAAAACAGGGTGGCTTTTAAAATTACCGATAATAATGGACTGCCGGTACCCCTTGGTGGCAACATCGTTACGGCTACTAATACCGTGGTTACGCCCTTTGCAGCCCAACACGATGGGATGGGCTTTTTTGAATTGGAACCCACTATAGGAGCCGGGTACAAGGCCGAAATAAAACTTACGAACGGGGCCACATACTTTTTTGATGTGCCCAAAGCCAAAGATGAAGGGGTAAACCTGATGGTACAAAATACCAAAAGCAGGATTTTTATAATGGTGAATAGGGGTGTGCAACATCCGGAAAAATACAATGCACTATTGGTGGCAGCACATATAAACGGCAAGCTGGTGTATGCAGGTAATTTTAATTTTAGCGAAGATAACACTGCAGCAGCGATACCTAAAAAAGGGTTGCCCCCGGGCATTATCCATATTACGGTATTCGATTCGCTGTTAAAGCCACTGGCCGAGCGGCTGGCTTTTGTAGAAAACTATGTAGTTGTAAATCCCCGTATTGCTGTTACCAAAAAAGATGTTGCCAAAAGGGGCCAAAATGCGATTTCTTTCAGGATGGATAGCGTGGCTGGCGAAAGTATTTCTGTGCTGGTAAAAAGTTGGCAGGCATCTCAACCAATAGGTATAGAAGATAATATAGCTTCCACATTGCTGCTTACTTCCGATTTAAAGGGGCGGGTACATAACAGTGGGCAATATTTTACAAACAAAGCAGACAGCACCATACAGCACCTGGATATGGTGATGATGACCCATGGCTGGCGTAGGTTTGAATGGGGCGATATACTTGCCCAAAAAGTGCAGCCTTTAAAATTTCCAATTGAATCTAATATTTCTATTAAAGGTAAAGTAACCAAAAGCGATAGAGCCGAAATTGTAAAAGATGGCAAGGTGGCTTTTATAATTAAAGGCGAAGACAGTACCAAGATAATAGCTGATGCGTACCTTACCGATAAGGGCGAATTTATCTTAGACTCTATAAATTTTATTAAAAAGGCAACCGTATTTTATGAGGCACAAAACAATAAGCAGCAAAAGGCCATTGCGGATGTGAAAATTTACAGCGCATATATTGACACACTAAAACAATCTCATTTTATACCAGACGAAAACATGGATACCACAGATATAAGCGACCCCAACAATATCTTGGGCCAACGTGTTTATAAACATCTAACTGCTTTTGATACACTTGGCTTTGGTTATGCCACATTGCAAGGCGTAACTGTAATAGCAAAAAAAATGTCGAGGCTGGATTCGCTTCGTAAGGAGTATGTATCTCCTGCATTTGAGGTCAGCGATCATGATGTAGACTTTGCAAATTCCGTTGGTATGCAAAACATTTGGCAATATTTACAAATGCAAATACCAGGGTTTGAAGTAGATGTGTACAATGGAGGTGGTGCAACAGCTCGTTTTACAAGGCACGATGGAATGAGGGGCTTAAGTGAAGATACTGGTGGAGATGGCATCATGTTTATGCTAAACGAAATACAGGTATCATCGGATTTTATAGATAATATTTCGCCTGATGATGTGGCTTTGGTAAAAGTGTATAAAGGCAATATGGCGTTTCCATGGGGAGCTAATCAGGGCATGATAGCTGTTTATACCAAAAAGGGATCTTCTATAAAAAAGCCAGCTTACGAAAAAATGTTTAGTAAAATGGAGATACAGGGCTATGAACCCAACCGGGTATTTTATAACACAGATTATAGCAAGCAAGATATTACAGCCAAAAAAATACCCGACAACCGGTTAACACTTTACTGGAACCCACGACCTGCCAAAGACAAAGAAGGGAATTACACAGGCAGGTTTTATAATAACGATTTTGGCAATGCCTTTAAAATAGTGGTACAGGGTATTGATAAAAATGGAAAATTGATTTTTGGAGAAATTCTTGTAAACTAAAATGTACCCGATGCGAATGATTTTCCTATTCCTGATGCTGTTTTTTTTTACCATAATACAGGCCCAGAATTATACAGGCAAATGGCGGTGGCAAATAAAGGCTTCGGCACAGGATATACAGGAAGATTACCTGCTGGAACTGGATCTGAAACAGGAGGGCAACAAAGTGAGCGGTACACGTACCCTGTATCTTAAAAATTATGAGAACATGATAGTGTGGGTAGAAGGCGAAGTGGGTAGCGGTGGCGAAGTAACAATTACCAGTAAAAGGATGCTGAACTTTAAACTGCCCGATTCTATTTTAGTAGCCAAATCGTTTAGCTATACTTTTAAAAAAGACAGGTTTAATGAAAATATGATTGTAGGCATCTTCCGCCCTTTCGAAGATGTTTCCAAACGGCCATTTCGGGGGATGGACTCTGCTTTTTATGATATTATTTACAAGCGGCCGGTACAGAGTGTTTTTAAAAAACTGGCCGATACTTTAACCAAATCATTCGATAGTTTGTATGCCGTGCAAAAGCCTGCGGCAGTACCTGTGGCCAATATTGTTCCTACATTACCCACTCCCATTGTTACAGAGATAGAGCATACGCTCACCATCCCTGCCGGCGATGTGCTTATAGAGCTGTACGATAATGGAACGGTGGATGGAGACATTGTAACCTTATTGGTAAATGATACAATTGTTTCCCAACATCAGAAACTGGGCATTGCACCCATTAGTATTACCATAAAAAAAGCAGATTTGGCCGATAGTACCATGATTATTATTCAGGCCGAAAACCTGGGGGAATTTCCTCCAAACACGGCACTAATGCTGATAACTGTAAATGGAAGGCGATACGATTTAAACATCAGCAGCACCCTGCAAAAAAGAGCCGCGGTGGTGCTAAAGAGAGCAGATAAAACAAGTAAATGACAAAAAAGGAATTATTTTTCTTACAGGCATTTCTTATTCAGGCTGTTTATTATAAACAAAATATCTTAAAAATTTGATTTAAAATGATTATAGCCGAAATAGCCCAGGCCCACGATGGAAGCCTTGGTGTAGCTCATTCTTACATAGACGCTCTAAAGGAAACTGGTGTGGATGCTGTAAAATTCCAGACACATATTGCCGAAGCCGAAAGCAGCCAATACGAACCCTTTCGGGTAAAATTTAGTTACGAAGATGATGCCCGGTACGATTACTGGAAACGTATGGAATTTTCCGAAGAACAATGGATAGGTTTAAAGCAACATTGCGAAGCTGCTGGCCTTGAATTTATATCTTCCCCATTTTCCATAGCTGCCGTAAACCTGTTAGAAAGAATTGGCGTGCAACGCTACAAAATAGGGAGTGGCGAAGTAAACAACCTGCTGCTTATGGAGCGTATTGCCCAAACCAGCAAGCCCGTAATCGTAAGCAGCGGCATGAGTTCGCTTACCGAACTGGATGCCACCATTGCCTTTTTAAAAGAAAGAAATATTGCCACTAGCATTTTACAATGCACCACCGCCTACCCAACCGCTCCGGAACAATGGGGCCTTAATGTGATTGCAGAACTAAAGAAACGCTATCTGTTGCCAGTAGGCTTTAGTGACCATAGTGGAAGCATTGTAGCCTGCCTTGCAGCAGCAGCTTTGGGAGCAGAGTTGTTCGAATTTCATGCCGTGTTCGACAAACGGATGTTTGGCCCGGATGCTAAGGCAAGCCTTGAAATAGATGAAATTAAAAACCTGGTGGACGGTATAAAAGCCATACAAATTTCTTTGGCACAGCAAATAAATAAGGAAGATATTTCCGCCTTTTCGCAGCTAAAATCCATGTTCGAAAAAAGCTTGGCGTTAAATAAGGATTTACCAAAAGGGCATATCCTTACATTTGCCGACCTTGAAGCGAAGAAGCCAAAAGGATATGGTATCGATGCGGCAGGCTTTCAAACGGTAATTGGTATGCCGCTGATAAACTATAAAAAGCAATGGGATTTTTTAAACCAGGAAGACGTAACAATTTAGAACAGAAAAGAAAAGAACAGAACCCTGAACCCTGAACCTCTGTCTTTGTACTAAATACTTTTTACTAAATACTTAATACTTGATAATTGAAAAGAAAAGTTTGTGTAGTAATAACAGCCCGCCCAAGTTACAGCCGTGTAAAAACATTGTTGCAGGCAATAAAGGACCATGATGCATTAGAACTACAATTGGTAGTGGCGGGCAGTGCCTTATTAGGCCGCTATGGCAACGCCGTAGAATACATCGAAAAAGATGGCTTTAAGGTTAATGAGAAGGTATTTATCGTACTGGAAGGCGAGAACCCTACAAGCATGGCCAAAACCACTGGCCTCGGTGTAATGGAACTCAGCAATGTATTCTATAACCTGCAGCCCGATGTGGTAATTGCCATAGCCGACCGGTTCGAAACCCTTGCGGTGTCTGTAGCTGCGGCTTACCAAAATATTCCTTTGGCACATATACAGGGCGGAGAAGTAACTGGTAATATCGATGAAAAAGTACGCCATGCCAATACCAAACTAGCCGATTTGCATTTTACTGCAAGTGAAGGTGCCAAAGCCAGGGTAATACGTATGGGCGAAGAACCAGCTTCGGTTTTCAACACCGGATGCCCCTCAATAGACCTTGCAGACAATGTGCTGAAAACACCTGCCTTAGATTTTGACCCTTATTTAAAATATGGCGGTGTAGGTGCACGGCCATCAATAGAAAATGGGTATATAGTTGTAATGCAACATCCTGTTACGACAGAGTATGGAGAAAGCCGCAAGCATATAGAAGAAACACTTTTGGCTATTGCGCAGTTTACCATTCCTGTTTTTTGGTTTTGGCCAAATGTTGATGCAGGTGCAGATGGCACCTCAACCGGTATTAGGTCTTTCAGGGAAACACATGAAATGGAGAATGTTCATTTTTTTAAAAATATGGAGCCCGAAGATTTTTTAAGATTGCTGTACAACAGCCGGTTGCTTATCGGGAACAGTAGTGTAGGAATAAGAGAATGTGCATATCTCGGCGTGCCTGTTATTAATGTTGGGAGCCGACAAAATCGGCGTGACAGGGGTAACAATGTAATTGATACCGGCTACGATAGTAACGAAATATTTGCAGCTATTAATACATGTTTATTCAGTGCAAAACCCTTACCCTCTAATGTGTATGGCGGAGGTAATGCTGGTAAAATAATTGCTGAGATTCTCGCTGTAACAGACTTGAAATTTCATAAAACCATTACATATTAAAGTAATGTCATATAAAAATAGTCCCAAAATATTAGCCATTATCCCTGCAAGAGGGGGCTCTAAAGGTGTGCATAGGAAAAATGTAAGGATAGTAGATGGAAAGCCACTAATTGCATACTCAATAGAATGTGCTCTTAAAAGTAAAGACGTAACCCATTGTTTAGTAAATACCGATGATGATGAAATTGCAATGGTTTCAAAGCAGTATGGTGCTGAAGTAATGATGCGTTTACCTGGGCAGGGTGAAGATTCATCACCCGTATTGCCTGTTATAGTTAGTACCTTGGAGTATGCACAGCAGCAAACGGGTATGCTATTCGATATCGTAATCTTACTGCAATCCACTTCACCTATACGTACGCCGCAGGATATTGATAAGGTTGTGGAAATGTTACTATCACCACTTGCCCCGGATGGAATAATAAGTGTGGTTGCAATGAATGATACCCACCCTGCCCGTATGTATAATGTGGATGAAAATATGTTTATGCATACAATTTGGCCAAACGGTGAAACTATGAACCGTCAGCAATTGGTGCCGGTTTATTTAAGAAACGGCTGCATTTATGCTGTAAAAACAGAAGCCTTACTAAGGGAGCAAACCCTTATGGTAAAACATAAGCAGGCGTATGTTATGGAAGAAAAATGGTTGGCCAATGTGGACACAGAAAGGGATTTGATTATAACCGAATTGCTAATAAAAAAATGGAAGGAAGAACTAGGATGAACATCCTGATTACAGAGCCGGAAAACTATAGTGCTGATGCACTTGCACTTTACAAAAAAGCAGGGAATTTAGACTTGTTACCCGAATTGGGTCTGCCTTTATCTGAAATTATTGGAAACTACGATGTAATCGTTCTCAGGTTACAATATGCCATTGACAAAGAGCTTTTAGAAAAGGCTACCAGGCTTCGTTATATTATTTGCCCAACCACCGGCCTCGATCATATAGACGAGGTATTTGCTAGCCAAAAGGGGATTGAAATTATATCGCTTCGAGGCGAAATTTCTTTTCTTAATTCTATTCCTTCTACTGCAGAATTTACCTGGGCACTCCTGCTTTCTTTAATTAAAAAAATACCCGCTGCCGCAATGCATGTGGCGACTAGTGGTTGGAACCGGAACCTTTTTAAAGGCAATAATTTAAAAGGTAAGAAAGTAGGCATACTTGGTTTGGGCAGGGTAGGAAGGCAGGTAGCCGGTTTTGCAAAAGCTTTTGGTATGGAAGTAATGGCTTATGATACAAACGCTTTGCAAACAATGCCGGGTGTGGTATTTGCAGCTGATGCAGCTTCTCTTTTTAGCTGTTGTCAGGTGCTTTGTATTCATATACCTGCTGGTGGAAATGATGGTTTTGTTTCGGCGGAACTACTGCAGCACCTTCAGCCTGGTAGCTTTTTAATCAATACCTCAAGAGGCAGCGTTTGGAATGAGTTTGAGGTTGCAAGATTGTTACAAAACAATTATTTGGCCGGGGTTGCTACTGATGTTTTAGGTGGCGAAACGTATGAATCAACAAGGATTAAAAATCCACTTTTAGCAATGGCTGGCAAATATCCTAACCTGATAATTACCCCGCATATTGCAGGGGCTACCATTGAGTCAATGAAAGCTACAGAAGATTTTGTCGCTCAGAAATTTCTAAAAAACTTATAGTAAAGTTTTAAAGTGTGTTTTACATAAACTAAGTTTACGGATTAATGGACGAGATTTAAGTTAAAGTCTTCTGAAATTCTTTGTTGGTAAAGCTTTCATACAAATTGTAGTAAAAATCAAAAATGAGCTTTTATTGCAGGTTGTCAATAACCAAGAAAATAGTCGTTAATAAGATATTCAACTTTACAAATTTGCTGCATGTGAGAAGCAATTTAGGGAAAGGGCACCCAATTTTTTACCCAAAAATTTTGGCAATAATACTCAACTAGCAAGCAGATTTATGCAAAACTTGAAAAATATAATTTCCCCCCCCCCAAAAAAAACTACGTAGCGTAAGATTGATGGTGTTACATTAACCCATAAAACCACCTTTACCAATATTACAAACGTACTAAAGCATACAGTATTCTTTAGAAAAAAAATTGGCGTGATGATGTCTAAAAATAGTATAAGCGGTCAAGTTTTATACAAGCAATATAGCACCAAGAAATCAACAAACTGTACCGTAAAAATCATTGAAAAAATAAACCAAGTGGCATCAAATACAAGCTATAAAATGCGTTGAAAGAAAGGGGGGTGAAAATATCGAAAATATTCCGATTTAAATGTACAACTTCCATTTCTTTGCAATCATGAGTTGAATCTAGGGGAGGTTTCTAACCAAAAAAATTAAAATGTAGGGTATTAAAGAGTTGTGGGAGCGTCCCTTATTTTTGGTTCACACAAATAAAAAAGACTTTGAAGGCGAATTAGCATTGTGGAATACTAAATGAGAGGCGTTCTTAAAGGAAAGGAAAACAAGTATTGAGGGAAAATATAAGAACGTAATAAAAGGTTCAAGAGTGCTTGGTGAAAGCCACACAATAAACATTTATAAACATTTTAAATGTTACGACAATAAAAACCCAGAAATCCTCAATGTTAACAATGTAATTGATATGCTTTTTGCCTATTTGAAGAATAATTTAAGAAACCATAACAAGTTGGCGATAGAAGGGAAGAAAAAGTTTATAGATGAGTTTTTTGAGGTTCATATCTATTCCAGACAGGTTACTCTCCAGCACAACCTACTTCCGCTTTACTTGATGTAATTAACCTAAATAATTAGTGAACTAAATGAACAATAACCACAAAAATAGATTACCTATAGTTTGTTCTTTACATGAGTTTACTTATTTTTTTTAAGAGCACTATATATTTCAAGCCTTGTTTTAAATAATGAATAATCATAAAAACATGTGGAAAAAAATATTTTGATATTAGTAAAAAAAATCTTTTTCAAAAGCGATGCAAATATCATTGTAGGCGCTGGATGCTTTTTTTGGCTAAGTTGAAGTCCTGAAATATTCTCTGTTTTTATTCGGTTCATCATTGATTTTAAACTTCTTTTTACAAAATAAAAATAGGTTTCATTAAAGTCTAAAATTTTATAACCAGCATTCATTGCCCTTACAGACCATTCTTTATCCTCATTGGCAAGTAGTTCTTCATCAAATTTAAATTGCTTCCATACATCTATTTTAACAATACAACATGACGCCTGAAGTCCTGCTGTTAAAGGCTCAGTAATCATAAACTGACTTTTAAGAGCTCTGGTATAATTTTCCATGCTATTGATATATCTAATTCCGGCGATGGTATCATCTTTTTGAAGCGCAAGTAACGTATTTGTAAAAAAGCTATTTCCAATTGGTATAGCATGAGAACTTAATAAAAGTACATATTTAGATGTTGGCGATGCAGCCGTAATGCCGAAATTAATAGCACGTCCATAGCTAAAATTATCTATGTTTATAATTTTACAATTGTAATTTTTTGCAACCTCAATGCTGTTGTCGGTTGAGTTATTATCAACGATAATAATTTCGTTAAATTCACTGGAATACAATTTATGCAGCATTGATAAAACACATTCTAATGCATTCCCTTCATTTTTATTTCTGATTACTATACTTATCATGTAATTATATTATTATTAAACTTAAAAAATTATGGTTTAATAAATGAGATTTATTTTTTTTATCTAATTATTTTTTAAGATTATTGCGGCATTTATCCACTGCCAAACATAAAAACTATTGTCTGATTTTCCAGTTAAATAATATTGCCAATGTTTCAAGACTTGTGCCTTATCAAACCAGCCATTATTTCCTTGGTTCACTAGCCACTGTATTTGCGATTCTGCCCAATCTTTTAGTCCATACTGGAGCCATTCTCTTTGTGGTGTTTGCAGTGGTCTTTTGGGCGCAAATGCTATGTTGTCTCCCAGCCAACCTTGTACCATATTTCTTAATAAATATTTGGTTGCACCATCCTTAAATTTTCGTTCTAAGGGTTGGGCAAAAGCCATTTCTACAAGCCGGTGGTCCAAAAAAGGTTCTCTAAGTTCTACAGACCATAGCATCGAAGCTCGATCGTTAAAACGCAACGCTCTGGGTATTTTGGTATAAAAAATATCTCTGTATTGAATGTTCTGTAGTCTGTCTGTAAATGGCAGTGGGTAAATTGTACTAGATAAATTGTTTGCCAGTACTGCAAAGTCATGCGAAAGGGCATCGGGTCTCACAGGCGACTGATCGGTTCCTTGCACCACTCCTGCATTAGATTTAAAATAATAATCGTATCCGCCCCATGCTTCATCTATTCCTTGCCCATCTAATAGCACTTTGTAGCCTTGTTCCCGTGCTTTTTTAAAAATATTGCTGTACGCAATTGTAGGTATTCCCCCAAAAGGTTCATCCTGCACTTCTGCCATTTGTTGTGCCAGTTGTGGTACATCCATTTCATTTAGCAAAACGGGTTCCAGTGGTTTTACAGTACTGGATATCATTTGCTGTACCCATGGCAGCTCATCGTAATTTTTGTTATTGCAATAAAAAGAAAAAGCTTTTATCTTATTGCTATCAGGAAATAACCGGTGCACTACTGAAAGTAAAATAGAAGAGTCCAGCCCCCCACTAAGGTTTATCCCCACTGGTACATCTGCCCTAAAACGCAAACCCACAGCTTCTTTTAGCAAGGGCAGATAGGCCTCCTGAAAAACGCTGTCGCTAGTATAATGTCGTTGTGCCAAAACGTTTTCTTCAAAATGATACCATTTCTGCACAAGTGCCTGCTTTTCGTTCTTTATTGTAAGGTAATGACCGGCAGGTAACGAGTTTATATTTCCCCAAAAAGTTTCTGAAGGTTGGCCATAGCTCCCTTCTTTAAAAAAGCCTGCCCATACATTATTATTAGGGGTACGTGGTACACCAGCCTTCCAAATTGTTTTTATTTCGCTTGCAAAAACGAACTGATTTGCAAAGGAAGCATAGTAAAATGGCTTTACTCCAAACCGATCACGTGCCGCAAATAGCTTTTTTTCCTTCTTATCCCAAATCGCAAATGCAAACATGCCTACAAGTTTATCAAGCATCTGCTCCCCAAATTTTATATACATGGCCAGCAGAACCTCAGTATCACTATCTGTTGAAAATAAATGATCCTTTAGATAGTTATTTTTTAATTCTATGTAGTTATATATTTCGCCATTAAAAACAATCCAATATCTTTTATTGGGACAACACATAGGTTGATTGGCAGCAGCAGAAAGGTCAATAATAGAGAGCCGGTTATGTCCTAAGCATATTTCTTCGTCATGCCAGATGCTCATATTGTCGGGGCCTCGGTGTCGTTGAACATGAAGCATCTTTGTTATTTGCTTTTCTGAAGATGGTCCAACTATACCGGCTATTCCACACATAATTATAAATTTAGTTTATTGAAGGTTTCGAAACTGTTGTTTAATGTAATTGGCGAATTAATAGTGAATACAAGGTGCATTCTGTTACCCCTTTAACAAAATTTCTGCAATTTTTTCAGTAGCATTTGTAATATCGTTCGTAAGTAATTTTTTCCATTTAAGGCGTTCTGTAGCTATAGTGTCGGGGTGGTTTAGTACTGCTTTTATTTTCGGTATCATCTCTTCTTTGTTATAAACCCATACAATCCCGTCAAGATTATTAAGTGTTCTAAAGTGTTGCAAACCATATATATCTTTAATATCGTAATATGGGTTGGGATTGGGTTCTATGGCATAATTAAGGTAAATAGCAGGCTTATCAAAATGTGCAAAATCGAGCCCCATTGTTGATCCAATATTGATGATGGTGTCGGAATGAAGGCAGATATTGGTCAGTACTTCAAGGTCTTTGTAAGAAGAGTAATATGCTTCAAAAGAATTAGACTCAGTTTGCTTTTTCCATTCAGGAATTCCTAGTCGCAAGAAGTTGGGATATTTTTCACAAATTTCAGGCAGCCTATTACTTGGGTCAACAGGTGCCGGCCTTACCAGTATAAATGGTCTTTCCGCTTCGGGTAAAGTCGTTAGGGCATTTGCTAAATCATCTAGATAATACTGATCATTGGCCGAAAGAAGGTCGCCCCCAGAAAAGCAAATGATTTTTTTACCAGCAGGCAAATTAAAGTGTTGTAGAAATTTTTCATTTGTCCAATAAAATTCCTTTTTACTAAAAATCTCAAATTGCGGAGTCCCTGTAATATGTATTGCTTCATTTTTTATTGTAGGAAAATAGATATTCATTTCATTTCTCATATAATCACTCCATACCAAATACTTATCTGCTAAAAAAGTAATCCTTGATTTTGGAAGATTATCCCAAGAGTATATAACAGCCACTGTCTTAATACCCATTTGTGCTGCCATTGTCATAATGATACCTGCATTAGAAGCTCTCTGATGTGTGCATAAAATAATGTCTGGAGCATGTTGTTCTAATTCCTGACGCAACGTTATGAACTCGGGTTGTTTAATTCCTTTTTTATTGTAGTAACTATCAAGAAAGTTTATAAAAGATATCGAATACGATGCAAAACCAGAAAACCATACTGTCATTTTGGTGTAAATGTCGTACAAAGTTGATTTTTTACGTGCTGCATTGATTTTAAGGTTTGTTATTTTAAGTGCATTATTTTTTTCTATCCGGCCATTTCTAATTACCCTCGCTCTGTAGGAAATGTCACTACAGAGTTTCATGACAAAACTTTCCTTTTGCACTGGCATTTTTATAGTAGAAATGTCTACCGGATGTATCAATTTTATTTCGTCAACAGCATCTTGGGGTAAACTATGTATGAGGCCTATCTGGTGTCCTTTTAAGTGTTTAATAATATCCGAGTATAAATAATTTCTAACACCTATACCATCCGGAGCAAGGAAATAAATTTTCATGTTTTATTATTGATAACCGGCAGTTGCAAAACTTACCCATACTTTAAATACAATAACGCAAATCTAAGGGATTTACCTCCTTTGGCCTTGAACATGATTGCCTGTTACCCTACATTTTACTATCATTGCACAAATTTTAAGGTAATTATTCATTCCATGATTAAGAATTTTTTATACATTATTCACTGTTATTGCACCGGAATTCACAGTATTTCAAGGCCATTCTTAAAAAGAGCTATCAAGGGTTTTGCATATAAGCCAAAGGTGTTGGATGTTGGCGGTCGCAATAGTCCTTACACCGTTGGTCTGCCATTGGTACTTACAATCTCCGATATCCCCCGCGAAACGGATGTGCAAAGCCAGTTAAACCTGGGTTTTACAGATAGTATTACCAGCCAGCTAAAGGCCCGTGGTAATGTAGAGGCTGTAATTTATGACGACATGACCAAAACCAAATTAGCTGCAGAAAGTTTTGATGGTGTAATAACCATTGAGGTAATAGAACATGTACCGGAGGATGAAAAGTTTGTAGCCAATATTGCCAGGGTTTTAAAACCAGGCGGATTTTTGGTTCTTTCCACACCTAACGGAGATTATCTGGTTAATAATACCAACCCGGATCATGTAAGGCATTATAAAAAAACGGAGTTAGAATCGCTACTTAAAAAATATTTTTCTGAGGTCAACCTGTATTATGCTGTACCCGATAACTGGATTTATGCCAAAAGCCATTCTGGGCTTAAATTGTCTAAACCATTCCGTGCTGTATTAAGTACGGTATGTGGTTTTATTTCGGGTATCCAAAGCAGGCTTACCTATAAGAATAGTGAGGTTAAAAAACACCACCTTTTTGCAAGGTGTATAAAGTAAGTTAGGAATGCATATTTGCTTCATTACCGACGAATACCCAATACCGGGTAAGCCACATGGCGGCATAGGAACATTTGTGCATGCATTAGCTCATGGCCTTAGTGCCAGTGGTGTACAGGTAACGGTAGCAGGCCATGGCGATGCGGATAGGAAATATAAAGACGGTGCTGTTACGGTTCATCATATACGACCCAGCAAATGGAAACTGGCCAAATTTTTAGATTTTTATGGAAGGCTTAATAAAAGGTTGGTTCTGATTAATAAGCAATACCCAATTAATGTAATTGAAGGGGCGGAGCTAAGCCTTGCATGGTTGCCCAAAATTGGGGGTATTAAATATGTAATCCGCCTGCACGGCGGCCACAATTTTTTTACCAAATTGTTAAAGATACCAACCAGTAAATGGCGTTCTTTTCAAGAAAAAAGAGCCTTTAAAAAAGCAGATTATTTTATTGCTGTTACACAATTTGTATTGGATGGAACAAGGGCATATTTACCAATACCGGATAGTAAAGCTATCAGGATTTTTAGCCCAGTAGATTGTGATAAATTTTATGAGGCAAATGCTGCTAAAATGATTCCGAATAAAATTGTTTTTGCAGGAACGGTAGCTGAAAAAAAAGGTGTGCGACAGTTAGTTATGGCTATGCCAGCTATTTTAAAAAAATTCCCCAACACTACTTTAGATATTTATGGAAGAGGTTTAATAAACCCCGATGGCACATCTTTTATAGCTACCCTTGAGCCTTTAATTTCGGACGAAATAAAAAAAGCAATAACCTTTAAAGGGGCGGTATTGCATCAGGCATTACCAGCCATTTACGAAACGGCACATTTATGTGCTTTTCCCAGCCACATGGAAACGCAGGGTTTAGTAGTGTTGGAAACTATGAGTATGGGCAAGGCGGTATTATTTTCTACCAAAGGCCCCGGCCCCGAAACGATTGATCATTTAAAAGATGGCCTGATAGCCGACCCTTTTTCTCCGGAAGATATTGCTGAAAAGGTAATCCACCTGTTTAGCCATCCCGGCCTTGAGCAGGAACTTGGCAGCAATGCCCGTAAAAAAATGCTGGAAAAATACAGCCTGCCCGTAGTTACCAAATTAAATTTTGATTTCTACGACCGGCTTATAAAAAGTTAATGCATAGGTGGAATGAACCCCTAATCCCTAACCCTAAACCCTAACATGCATATTCTTTTCAATAGCGACCATTACCCAACCCCCGGCGGAAGCACAGGTGGTATCGGTGTATTTGTACAAACGCTGGGCCGGATGCTGGTAAAGCATGGGTTTGAGGTTACAGTAATAGGTGCCGGCTATAAAATTAATAGTGTAGAAAACGATGAAGGTGTACAGGTAATAAAGATAGAAAAAAGCAAATGGCGCATAGGGAAATTTATCCAACAAGTATGGAAAATAAATGTTACAATAAAAAAAATACACCGGAAAAAACCAATTGATATTATTGAATGTAGCGAAGTAGGTCTGGCTTTGCTTCGCAATATTACCGGTGTTAAGCGGGTCATCCGGATGCATGGAGGCCATCATTTTTTTCGCCATTTTGAAAAAAGGCCATTGTTGGCCAAAACCGTTTGGCAGGAAAAAAGGGCATTTGCGAACGCAGATGCTCTTTGTGCAGTAAGCCATTATGTAAACAACGAAACAGCCAAATGGCTTCATTTTCACCCTGCCAAAACCACCATATTGCCGAATGGCGTAATGCCAGCCAAACTGCTAAGCCTTGCTTCCAATACCGAAATAGTAAAAGGCCGGATTGTTTTTACCGGAACTGTTTGTGAAAAAAAAGGGGCCCGGCAATTGGTACAGGCTTTCGAAATGGTAAAAGCAGCAGTGCCACATGCCACCCTTTGTTTGGTAGGTCCCGACTGGTTTTTCACTAATGGTTCCTCTTATATCGAATACCTGCAACAGTTTATTCCAAATCATTTAAAAGCTTCTATTGAGTTTATTGGACGGGTGGCCAATACAGAAATACCTAAATGGATAGCCTCCGCCGAAGTTTGTGCCTACCCAAGCCACATGGAAGCAATGCCGCTGGCCTGGCTGGAAGCCATGGCATTGGGCAAGCCAATTGTAGCATCACAAACAGGCCCCGGACCGGAGGTTGTTAGCCACGAAGAAACCGGATTACTCTGCAATCCACACCAGCCGGAAAGCATTGCAGAAAATCTGATAAGGTTATTAACCGATGAAAAATTGGCGGATAGCTGTTCCCAAAATGCAAGTCTAAAAGTGCAGGAACATTTTGACATGGAAAAGCTGGTGCATCAGAATATTGCATTTTATAAGCAAGTGGTGGATGGCAAGTAGCAAGTTGTCTTAGTTTTAAAAATGGTCACTTGAGCCTTGAATCCTCAACCTTGTTCCTTTATCTTCACCGCCATGGGTATATTGGTACTTATCAAATCAGATTACCGTAAAATACGTAAGTATGGAGAAAACTTTTTCAGTATCGTTTTTCTTACTCAAGGATTTTCTGCTATAGTTCAATATAGAATAGCCAATGGAATCTATTATTCTAATCTCCCTTTGATTTTGCGTAAGCTCTTACAGGTCTTTTTGACCCTTTGGCAAAAATGGATTGAAGTAACCACAGGCGTTTGTATTCCTGCTTCGGTTACAATTGGCCATTCATTTTACATAGCCCATTATGGGGCTATTATTATGAACCGCCATGCCATTTTTGGCAGCAATTGTAACATAAGCCAAGGCGTAACCATTGGGGTAAGCGGCCGTGGCGAAAACAGGGGCGTACCTGTAATTGGCAACAATGTATATATAGGCGTTAACGCAGTTATTGTGGGTAAAATAAAAGTAGGTAATAATGTACTGATAGCAGCTAATAGTTTGGTAAATAAAGATGTGCCAGACAATGCTGTGGTTATGGGTGTTCCAGCAGAAATTATCAATTATAAAGGATCGGAGGGTTACGTATAGCAGCTGTTTTAAAACTACTATACCTATTTTATGCTAAGAATTATAAAGCAAATTTTTATATGCCCATAAAAAGAATTTGCTGAGCAGTAAACCCTACATTTAATCAAAAGTAAAATACGATGCCCCGGATCCTTTTCCAAAAAAGGAACTATTTAAAATCAAACATGAAATTTTTAGTTGTAACATTTGCCCCCATTATTTACAAAAGCAAAAAGCCTTATGCCTACGCCCCTTATGTAAAAGAAATGGATTTATGGATGGAGCATGTTGATGAAATAATGTACGTATGCCCCGAATGGGAAACCGAAGGAGACTTACTTATAGCTCCTTTTAAAAGCAATAAAGCATTTATTCATACCCGTGTAGCGCCATTTGATGTTACAACCCTCGGTAGAAAGTTTGGCTTTGTTTTTAAACTACCCAAAATGGTGTGGACCATTTACAAGGCCATGCGATGGGCCGATCATATCCATTTACGTTGCCCCGGTAATGTGAGCCTGCTCGGTTGTTTTGTACAGATTCTTTTCCCCAAAAAAATAAAAACCTGCAAATATGCTGGCAATTGGGACTGGAAAAGCCTCCAGCCATTCAGCTACCGCTTGCAGCAGCGTATTTTACGCAATACCTTTTTTACCCGGAATATGAAAGTACTAGTGTACGGCACCTGGCCCGATAAGAATAAGAACATACTTCCATTTTACACGGCCTCGTATTCGGAAAAGGAGATTATACCTACACCAACCCGAAACTTTAATGCAGAAATCCGATTGATTTTTGTAGGGGCGCTGATGCTCGGTAAAGAGCCACTTACCACTATAAAAGTATGTGAGCAGTTAATAAACCGAGGCCACAATGTGTATCTTGACATGTATGGCGATGGCAGCGAAAGGGTGTCCTGCGAAGCTTATGTAGCTGCTAATAATTTGCAGGAAAGGGTTATGCTGCATGGTAATAAGCCAGCAGCAGAGGTTAAACTGGTTTTCCAAAAAGCCCATTTTATGGTATTCATCAGCAGGAGCGAAGGCTGGCCAAAGGTTGTGGCCGAATCTTTGTTTTGGGGTTGTGTGCCTGTAACCACAGCCGTTAGTTGTGTGCCAGAAATGTTAGGTAATGGCAGCCGTGGTAAATTGGTAATCAATAGTTCAAGCGAAATATTGGCAGCTATTGAATATTACCTCAACAACCCACAAGAATACATATCGGCATCTGAAAATGGTATGCAATGGAGCCGGCAGTTTACTCTTGAAAGGTTTGAAAGCGACATCAAAAAAATATTAGCCGGTACACACCCATGTTATTTAAAAGATTAGCACGAACTCATAAAGATACTTCGATTCTTTTATTAGGAATCATTACACCAAACAGGCAATTTTGTATTAATTGTAAATATTTATCAATCAATTATTAAAAGGTAATTTGTTATGCTTAAATGGATGATAGATGAAAAAAAGGAAGTACTCTGGGTTATTTTACATGTGGTGCTTGGAGTATCCTGTGCTTTTTCAAAATGGCCGTTTATTGTTTGGTTTTATACTTTAATGATTTCGTCTTTTATTTTGCTGGTAAGTAATAAAAATAAAGACCTTATTACAATTAAATTGCTGGTGTACCTACTTGGTATTGAGCAAATTAACCGATCCATAAAGGCATATCCGTTTGTTCCTTACGAAGTAGGAAAGTATGGAACTTTAATCTTGATACTCATAGGTTATCTTTACCGAAGCACTGCAAAAGGTAGTACTAAGGCTGGGGTCTTTATATTGTTTCTTAGCTTTTCAGGGTTTGTGGTTATTGCTGATCAAATAACTTTTAAGGAGATTTCATTTTATTACTTCGGCCCATTAAACCTAGCTTTTTGCATAATTTATTTTAATAAACAAAAGATGACTTATGTGGAGTTCAGACAGCTGCTCAAAATTCTTATTTTCCCTATTATATCTTTTGCAACATTAATTATACTTAGGCAGCAGCAAACAGAAAGCGTACGTTATGGACTAACCGCAAATTTTGAAACTTCCGGAGGTACTGCAACAAACCAAGTAGCAACCACACTTGGTTTTGCTTTTGCTGTACTTGGCCTCATTTTTTTAACAGGTCAACAGTTGTTTAAAATAAAATTTCTTGACGTTACACTAACCTTTACATTTCTGTTTAGAGGCTTGTTAACTTTTTCGCGGGGTGGTATTATTACAGGCTTAATTGCCCTTATACTGGTATTAATAATGCCCAAAACAAGAAACATTTGGGCTAACACACAGATTGTATTTCGAAAAATAGACCCGAGGTATTTTATTTTTGGGGTAATTTTTATGTGTATTACATTTTTGATGGTAAATGCACTTACAGGTAATTTTTTATTGTTACGATATCAGGGTTATAACGAGCATACTCTCGGAACCAATAAGCGGAATCTGAATAATATTACATCGGATAGATTAACGATTGCAGAAAGTGATGTTGCTATATTTATAAATAATCCATTTTTTGGTGTAGGCTTGGGTCAATCAAGATATTGGCGCAAATTTTATGACTTTCCATCAGAAGCACTGCCACATATTGAAGTAACCCGAATGATATCTGAACATGGATTTTTCGGTTTGCTAATGGCTATTATTTTTCTGTTTTATCCTTTTTACCGCATTTCGAAAGAGCAGAGTAACTATAATAGAGCCGTTATGGTAGTCTTTTTTTCCATTGCGGTAATTTCTACTTTTCACGTGGCTATGCGTACCATTATTACCCCAATTTTATATGGTATTGCCTGTCTTAATCTTGTACCCGATAAATTTATCCAAAATAATGGCAGGAGTAAATCTGATGCTGAACAAGACATTAATACTAAAGAACAGCCTGCAATGGCATAAGGGTATTTCTGTTTTTTCTTTACCCGAAAGTTACATGCAGGCTATTTGTTATAGTTGTAGTAAGCTTTATAATACCTACCCAATATCTTCCTTTTTACTAAAAGATGGCGATGCCCTTTTAGAAGGGATGATATATAATGCTGCTAAAAAAGATATACAACTACAGGTGCAACAGCTTTTTAGTAAAGAGAATGTAGATATAAAAAAAATAATGCAAGCTACTTCACGCTGGACTGGCGAATGGTGTCTTTGGGTTCAAAAAGGGAAAGACTTCTACATTATCAACGATCCGTTGGGTAGGTTACCCATGTACTGGCACAATTCCGACACGATTTTTTTTGTAGGCAGGCATCTTGCATTTTTAAAAGAGAATAACCTGTTGGTACCCGATAAAATGAGTGTAGCCTCGCTGCTTTGGAGCGGCTATTTATTAGGTCAACGCACTTTATACAAAGAGGTGAAACGCTTGCCGGGCGGCTCTTTTGTACATGTAAATGTAGAAACAGCCCATGTGCAGCTATCAGCAGGAAGCCAGTTAAATTTCGATGAACGCAACAACGAGCCATTACAACAGCAGGCAGAACAATTGGCATTTTTATTTAAACAAGGCTGCAGCCGTATTACAGATTCCTGGCCTGGGATCATTAATATTTCTCAAAGCGGCGGTCAGGATTCTAGGGCAGTGGCGGTTGGGTTTAGAGAAGCAGTAAAGGAGGATGACCGGCTGATTGCATCCAGTTACGTTATGCGGGGGGGGCAGGAAAGAGATGCATCTCTTGGAAAAGCTATAGCGGATAAACTGCACATACCATATACCCGTTACAATGTACAAGGTAGTGCCGAATTTGAAGCTGAATTATTAGCCAATAAAATGGGAATGAACTATGTGGACATGGCTTTTATTCACGATTTTTACAAGCAGATGCTGAAAAAAAATGGCAACTTTTTATACGTAACCGGCGATGGTGGCGACAAAGCTCTTCCTTACCTCGGGGAAAAAAAATCCAACATTTCTACAGATCAGTTGGTAACACAACTTAGCCGCCGACATAGCAATACGCCTATACCAACAGTAGCAACCTTAATAGGAGTACATAAAGATGAAATACTACAAATGATTTACGAGACGGTAAGCAGTTATCCCGAACAAAATTCAAATAACAAGAGTATTCATTTTGCCATATACGAACGGGCAGCACAAAGTTTTTTCGAAGGGGAAGACCGAAGCCGTTATTTTACCTGGGCTACTACACCTTTTTACGATCTTGATTTTTTTAAAGCTGCCATGAAGGTGCCGGATAGCTACAAAAAACATTACACCATATACAGGCCTTTTCAAAATGCAATGAGTAAAGCCATAGCCGATATACCCGATGCAAGTGGACATAGCATTAACAGTTGGAAATTTATTGCTAGAAAAAGGGTGCAGGAGTTATTTAGAAGTGCTCCACCTCCGGTAAAGAATATTGTGCGTAAATTAGGCGGCGTTGCAATACTTGTAAATAAGAGTACTGAAGATGAACAACTTTTATTAATAAATCAGTTGTCACAGTTTACAGCATTGAATACCATTTTGAATCCTGGGGCTGTAGCTACTTTTTTAAAAACAGCCAACCAAGAACAATACGATTACCTGCGAACATTAATTTTATTAGAAAAATTTATAAACACACAGCATTAGTTAATGAAGGTTTTAATTATACATGTAGGCACGCCGGCAGATCCGGATAAATACCCAAACGAACAATTGTACAAAGAGCCTACACTTACTCACGGTATCAAGTACTTTCGTCATTATACGATTGTAAACAATATGCAAACCCGTGAAAGCCTTAAAATGCCGGGCATGGAGGTGGATCACATTTATTTTACAGGTAGAAAAAACCCATATAACTGCCTAAAAGCATCTTTAAGAATACGAAAGATGGTAAAGGGAAATGGCTACGATTTGGTTAATCAATATTGGGGTGGGCTGGCTTCGTTTTTTGCAGCTATATTTTGCCCCTGCCCTTATGTTGTTTCGTTACTAGGCAGCGATTTATATGGGCAATATCGGCCAAACGGCGGCAAAACTTGGATGGGTAGAATGCTTTCTTTTTTTAGCCAACTTACCTGCATTTTTGCCACTGGCGTAATAGTAATGAGCGAAAAAA
>JAYUOV010000079.1:0-2049 GCA_043760535.1 Chitinophagaceae bacterium | reverse complement strand
TCCCGTAATGCTACGGGATTAAAAACGTTCGCCAATGTCGCTCCATCAGGGCACGGCTTTCGCTGGGTTCAAAAAAGAAAAGCTACCCAATCAAAACTGCGAGGGGTAAGGAGTTCTGAAGTTGAATCATAGCCTGGTTTGCCTTGCCCTGGTAAAGGATTGGTGAAATAAAACCAGTCGTACATCATCCCGCTTTTATCAGGGTCCGTTAAGTTGCGATTGGTATAAGAAAAATAAATATCATGTGTTCCCGATGTTTCAGGAAAATCGAAATAACCGATTTCCCATTTACCATCTTTTGTAGCTACTACTTTGATGGTTGCCAGTACTTGCCCTTTGGAACTATCCAGATGAATGTTAACAATGCCACCTTTAACCTTGCCTTTATAGCGAAACATAAATCTTGTTTTTTTATCAAGCTTTATCTGCTTTAGCCTGGCCGAGGCATGGTTTCGGAATTCTAGCCACTTGGTATCGTTTAATTCACAATTTATAAATGAATCTGCCTGGAGCGAATAGGTGGCGGGTTGCCATGTTTTTAAAAAAACCTTTGCTTCTTTTGCTTCTGTTCTATAATTATTTTTTACAAGCCAGTTGGTAATATCTCCAAGAGCCAGGCTGTCGGCTGGCTCCATCAATCTTATCACCGGATAGTCTTCATTCGTATCCTCATCACGTGTATTATTAAAAAAAGCCATAATTTATAGTATTCATCGTGGGTAAATGGGTCGTAGGGGTGGCTATGGCATTGCACACAAGCAAACGTGGTACTCATCAATCCCTCCCAGGTGACACTTGTTCTGTCCATTACCGCAGCGGTGCGAAATTCTTCGTTGTCGGTTCCGCCCTCATCGTTCGTCATCGTATTACGATGAAAAGCCGTGGCAATAAATTGCTGATCGGTGGCATCGGGCAAAAGGTCACCGGCAAGTTGTTCTATCAAAAAGTCGTTGTAGGGCTTATCATCGTTAAAAGCTTTGATCAACCAATCCCTGTACTTCCAGATATTGCGGTAGGAGTCTCTTTCATAGCCTTTGGTGTCGGCATACCGGGCCAAATCCATCCACATCGATGCCCAGCGTTCGCCAAAATGTGGTGAGGCCAACAGCGAATCAACCAATCGTTCATAGGAAGTACCGCCGGTATCTTTCAAAAAACTTTCTGCCAGCGTTGGTGAAACAGGCATACCAATTATATCAATGCCCAACCTTTTTAGCAAGGTGGCTTTATCAGCTGCTGCCGATGGTCTTATTTCCAGTTGCTTTAATTTATCGTAAACAAAATAATCAATGTCGTTGCGGGCCCAGTCCCATTTTTTAGCGCCGAACAATCCAAAGAACTATGATGATGGCCCTAGCAGTTCTTGTAATGCCACCGGCGTATAAGCCCAATACTCACCCCATTTGGCACCCTGCTTTATCCAGTTGGTAAAAATCTGTATTTCATCTTCACTCAAAGGTTCATGCTCATACGGCATCCGTTCCTCCGGATCCTTTGAAGTAAGCCTTTTGATCATTTCGCTTTCGGATGGGTTACGGGGTATAATAGCCGGCTTTCCAGATTCGGTGGTATCGAGGGCCTCTTTCCGGAAAAGCAAACTAAAACCGGCCTGCTTATTTACACCGCCATGGCAACTGATGCATTTACGGTTGATGATAGGTTTTACATCGGCACTGAAATCAATAGCAGGCTGGCGTGTAACTGTAATAAAAAAAATCGCCATTGCAGTCAATATCAAAACGGCAAGCCACAACCTGTTTTTTTCAGCATTTATAGCAAGTACATATTATGAAAGTAGGTGATTTAGATAGATGCTAAATCGTTTTGGAAAAAAAATCGAGTTTATCATTGATTTCTCTTTTTTGATAATAGATAACAATACAAGCTTTTTCCAGATCTGACTATACTTTTTTACACTGCATAAATCACTTTAGGAATTGAGCTGTTATGATTTCAGAACTCCTTACTCTTCGCAGTTTTGATTGCGTAGTTTTTCTTTTTTTGAACCCAGCGAAAGCCGTGCCCTGATGGAGCGACATTGGCGACGCT
>JAYUOV010000078.1:0-5735 GCA_043760535.1 Chitinophagaceae bacterium | reverse complement strand
AATGCCATACCGAGACGAACGGCGTATTCTACGGCTTTTTTATTAAGCACCGGTAGTGTACCGGGGTGTGCCATGGTTACTGGCGAAATATGGGTGTTGGGTTCGCCGCCAAAAGCAGCACTATCGCCACAAAAAAGCTTGCTAACTGTTTGTAATTGTATATGCACTTCTAGGCCGATAACGGCTTCGTATTGGGTTTTTGATTCGATAGACATTTGGCCACAAAGGAAAGAAAAAACCGCCAAGGTTAGTGGCCTTGAGGGGTATATAAAATTTGGGGGTTATCAATTGCTGGTAAAATGGGCATCGGCACCTTATTGAATACTTTTATAGCAATGCTTAGGGTACTGCCGTTACGTAATCTTTTAAGGGTATTTCTGTTGCTGTATTTACGCCAGTAATTTTTAACCCGCTATCAGCTTCATTATCGGCAGTAAGTGGCCATGCCTAATTGTAGCTTTTTTGTGCTTGCATCTGCCAGCTATATATTATGGTGTTTAAAAGTAAAGCCTTGGCAACACGTACATTTTAGGCTATCTTTTGCTTAACAGGCGTTTTGTAATCAGTAGCTTTATTGTTGTTTCATAAAAAGGCCATAAGATTTACTGGTTCCTCTGCACTGTATTTGCCGTATTTGGGCTTACCTAAATGGGGAAATTATATATATGTTTAAATTTTATACAATATACATTAAGTATTCTTAATGCTCAATTTAGCACTCCTGTTCTCCATTTTGGCAAGCCATTGTTAGGCGTAATACTGTATTTGGAGTATTACTTTATTAGTATTTTATCAATTTTTGCAATTGTTTTATCGCCGTTTTGGTTGTAAAATATTTAAGTTCGGTATTGCGTATATAAGTTTAAATTATTGGTAAAATGCTAGTGGAGCACGAATAAATACTGGCAAACTTGCACCCCAATTTTACAGTGGTAAAAGAGGACTACTACATATATAATAATACCGACAAGGCCATAAATTTATATGTGGCATACACAAAGCAGGCTTGGCTTAGCAACACGTTGGTGTAGTATGTAATTTCATGTTATATAAACGCATTTAAAGTGCTGGTAAACGATACCCAACTGGGCTAATGTGTAAATAGGATACTGTTTTTTAAATATAATACATATCCATTACTTATAAATAACAGCTATTACCAACAAGCAGGAATTTAAAAAGGCAAATCGGGCAAAGTGGCTGCTAACAAGTCTTTATCAACCAAAGTAAAATTGGACGTATAGCCTGCTTCAATTCTACCATATTGGTGTTGCAAACCCATTACTTTGGCTGGGTATAAAGAGGCCATTCGTAGCGCCTCTGCTAAAGAAATATTACAGTGCTGTACTGCATTGCTAACAGCAGAAAGCATGGTTAAAGCAGAGCCGCTGAGAGTGCCGTTTGGTAGGTCGTAATGGTCGGTATTGAGTACATGCTCGTATGGGCCAACCGTAGTTTTGGTAACGGCATCGGTAATAAAAAATAGGCGTTCTCCCATTATTTGTTTGGCAATTTTTACCGCTTCGTAATGCACATGAATACCATCTGGTATGATGGATGCCATAGCAGAATGATGTTGTATGGCCGCACCTACAACGCCTGGCTCCCGGTGGTGCAGCGGACTCATAGCATTGTACAAATGGGTGACGCTTGTGGCTCCATTGTTTAAAGCATTTGTGGCTTCGCCAAAACAGGCATTGCTATGGCCTATAGAAACTACAACGCCATTTTCTACAAAAAGCTGAATAATTTTTTCATCCACACATTCAGGTGCAAGTGTTACCATTTTTATTACGCCATCTGCCTTTTGCAGTAAGGTTTTTATTGCTTCTACTGTGGGTTTTACCACCCATTCTTTTACATGTGCACCTCTTTTTTCTGTATTAATAAATGGGCCTTCGAGGTGCATGCCTAATATGCCTTTGCCCCCTTGTTGCCAGTGGTTTTTAATGGCTTCAATACACGCTTCTATTACATCCATAGGCTGTGTGGCAATAGTGGCTAAGCAGGCAGCAGTGCCGCTTTGGGCATTGTGGTAGGCCAGTAGTTGCAAGGCTTCTGTAGTAGGATATGCTGAAAATAATTTGTCACCGGCACCATAAACCTGAAGGTCTAATAAAGCCGGAACAAGTAGTTGGTTTTGGCAATCAATGGTGGTGATAGCTTCCGGCAACTGTGTTGCATGTACAACGGCCTTTATGGTTCCATTATTTGTAATAACTGAATGATCGCCGACGAAAGTGTAGCCGTTAAAAATAGTGGCGTTGGTATAGGCATGAAGCATAAGTTAGTTTTGTTTGGTTATCCACCTCCGGCCGGCAAGAACAGGCCACCTCTTTCAGCGGAAGACATTAGGCACGCAGTCTTTATGATTTTTATCTGTTTAATATTTTCATTTTAACAGCAGTAAAAAATCATCGGCATCATTGGCAAAAGGAATTTTTTTTCGGATTGCTTCCAGTTCTTCTTTGCTAAGGGTTATGGTGAAAATATCTTCATCATCTTCTTTATGGTAAAGTACTTCGCCAAGGGCATCTACCACCATACTGCTGCCGCTATGGTAAGTATTGCTGCCATCGTTACCCACACGGTTTACGGCTATTACATAACACTGGTTTTCTATGGCACGGGCTGTAAGCAGGCTTTTCCAGGCGTGGCTGCGGCGGCTGGGCCAGTTGGCTACATAGAGTAATATGTCGTATTCGGCCTCCTTATCCAAAGCCTCACCGCCTGTTTTCTGTGGTGGAGAGGGCACCTGCCTTGCCCATACCGGAAATCGTAAATCGTAGCAAACCTGCAGGTTTACTTTCCAGCCGTTTACCTGTGTTATCATTCGCTTATTGCCTGCTGTATAATGCTTGTCTTCTTCGCCGTAGGCGAATAAATGGCGTTTGTCGTAGTGGCCGTATTGGCCGTTTGGCAGCATCCAGATTAGTCGGTTATAGTATTGGCCCTCTTCTTCTATAATTATGCTGCCGGTTAGTATTATATTTTTTTTAAATGCTATTTTCTTCATCCATAAAACGGTTGTTCCATCCATTTTTTCGGCTAATAATTCTGGCTTCATGCTAAAGCCTGTACTGAACATTTCTGGCAGTACCACAATATTTGTGGGCTGTGTAATACTGTTTATTTTTTGTTCCAGCATTTGCAGGTTGGCAGCTTTATCTTCCCAAAAAAGGTGCGTTTGTATCAAGGTTATTTTTATGTTGTTCAATGGTTTACAGTATTGTTTTAAATAAAAAATAAAAATGTAAGTATTGCATTTTTAAACAGTCATTGCCAAACATCAATCCGAAACTATTTACTCGCTTTGTTTGCCTTCGTTATGCTGGCTATTGTAGCCTCATTAAACCCAACTTCTTTTAGAATGCCTGTAATAAAAGGCGTTTTTCGTTCTATGTACTGGTTCATGTTAAAAGGATTTTCTGCTGCTAATTGCTTTTTAAGTTCGCCATATACTCTTGCTCTTTCCGGATTATTGCGAAGAAAATCACGAAGTGCCAGATGGTTTTTTAAAGCAATACTGTTTTCCAAACAAACATATAAATGATGTTTGTGCCAAATTTTTAAGGAGCCATTAAAAGGTGTGTTGTTTGTTTTTTGTTTAAAAGATGCTCTATCTGTAATGCCCAAGTTACCCCGGTATTCGTAACCTAATACCTCTAATTTTTTAATAATTGTTTCCAGGTTTTTGCTATCAGCAATAATAATGTCAATATCTATTACAGACTTTGCAGTAAGCCCTTCAACAGATGTACTGCCTACATGCTGAACATCTATAATTATATTGCTTAGGTGCTGTTCATATACGGCTTTCAATTGCCGAAATGAAGCAGCCCACCCTGGCGAATAGTCTTCCAAAACAATTCTTTCTTTTATCATATATGTTTAATTATCGGCTATCAAACTTACAGCTAAAGCATCTTTTTATGCATATCTGCTACACAAAATTATTTAGCCTTGCAATACTTATTTCGCCCTACCAAAACGGTATCCAATCTGTATGCTACAAAAATTTTCTTTCCGCTGCTGCCTGGTAGCCTGGCGGGTTCTGTTAGTATAAACCAGTGCGGTTGTTATCCTTTTTTGTGCATAGCGCAGCCCAACTTGTTGCGTAATTACAATTGGTTTTATAGCTGCCGTAACAGGCCCTTTGTTCTGCAAAAACATACCCCCCAGCAGCACCGCATTATATGCCTGAAAGGTAATGGCGGGTTCGTAATAAAAGTAAATTTCGTGGTTGCGAACAGGCTTATTACCGTTGGCTGTACTTACTTGTGCTGCGTAATGGCTGCTGTTCCAGTTGTTTTCTACCAACCCCATTTTTATGGTGGTGCCCATTGAAAGATCAGTAAAAGCATTACCCAAATTAGCCTTAACAAAGCCGTTTATATTTAACTGCGATTGAGGTTCTCGGTTTTTGAGTAGCGATCTGTAATATGCCGACTTTAAATTAAGGCTCATTTCATTATTAAGTTGGTAAGGCCAGCCTTTTACATCGTAAATGCCGATTAGATTATGGTGCCAGCGTTGTACATTTTTGCCAAATGCATTGGGGCCAATAGTGCCGAGGCTTACCGCCCATTGCAGCACACTATTGTTTTGGTAAAAAATATGTTGGTTAAAGGTAAAAGCCAAATATGCTGCAAATGGCCTGTCTTGACCGGCGGGTACTGGCCGGTTGTAACTTACCGGATTATAAATGGCCTGGCCTAATTCTAAGCCATTAACCACTTTTTTAATGCCTGCTTTATTGCTAAACCATTTACTTTTTTCTGTAGCTACAGCATACTGTAGTTTTAGGTAAAGCCCATTGGTATAGTAGCCATCCCGCCTTTGCAGTGTGTAATTATCGTTTTCTGTAACCAACGAAATTTCGGTACTAAAAAAATTTGTTGGTGCCGTAGTTTCGGCTTGGGCCAATAGCCATGCCGGACAAAAAAAGATAAAAATATAAGTGGCTTTAATCGGGTTCATTAGGCAATAAAATTGCAAAGATTAGTTTTTGTACGGTAAAAGGCTACAAGCTTTAGGCATAACTTTTAGTAGATTTTAATGGCTCACGTATCATATTTCATTAGCAATTTAAATACTACTTAAACGAAATGTTTGAATAGCCTTGCTAATTAAATCGCTTTCGAAGCCTTTTTGTAAAAGATACGCCCTGGTTTTTGCTTCACGGGTAAGGTGCTGTTCGCCTTTAAGTAGGGCCCATTTTTTACTGCCCACTTGCAGCAGTACTTTCTGGTAATCGGTCTCGTCTATTTGCTTCAGGCCCTTTTTTATACAGTAACTGCTTATCTGTTTCTCTTTTAATGCGTATTCAATTTTTTTACGGCCCCAATGTTTTATCCGGAATTTACCACCAGCAAACTGTATGGCAAAACGTTCTTCGTTCAGGTAATTTTCTTCAATCAATTGGCTGATGAGCGTTTCTACATCCACTTTGTAGAGGCCATAGCTGTACAGCTTTTCTTTTACTTCGGCATGGCTACGCTCCTGGTAAGCACAGTACTGCTTTAGTTTTGGCAGGGCTTGGTCTTTGGTAAGGCGTTGTTTGTACAGCATTTGTTGTAGTAAAAATAAGGGGGCTGTACCGAAAATAAACCCGTTGGGTAAGAGAAGCAAGGTTCTTAGAATTTGTGCATAAGAGATAGTAACGGAGAGCCCGTAACGCCACCAGTGGGCATTGGAAAAGCGAAGCTGACCGGGTAGTATGCGGCGGCGGACTT
>JAYUOV010000077.1:0-17515 GCA_043760535.1 Chitinophagaceae bacterium | reverse complement strand
CGACATTAATCCGAGGGGCGTTCCGGTCGGCTACGCCTCCCTACACGCCCCTCGGATTAATGTGTAGGATGAACTGGAAACAAACATATAAGGGCTAAATGCCAGTTTATCTTGTCATTTCAAAGAACTTAAAATCGCTTTTATTTGTGCCTCAGGGTGACAACCTTAACTAAACTACATTAATCTAAGAATAATAAATTTTCGTTCATCCCTGCATCAAAACTTATAGCTATACCCAATCCTTACCACCTGTGTTTCGTAATAATCGCTGCTTATATAGCTAAAGCCGCTACCACGAATTTCTTTTTTTATCACCATCGTA
This sequence comes from Chitinophagaceae bacterium, assembly GCA_043760535.1. GTDB lineage: Bacteria > Bacteroidota > Bacteroidia > Chitinophagales > Chitinophagaceae > JAZKFT01. The sequence goes on along the minus strand of JAYUOV010000077.1, from coordinate 17,193 downwards.
TTCAGCAGGTCGGTAGCATTGGCAAATAATTCGCCTTTGCCTTTTTGTACCATTTTTTTCAAACCCATATCCAGCGAAAAACGCTGTCCGATAGTGCCTTGTGGTATCAGGTCTTTGGCCAGGTAAATGGCAGAAATCTGCACATCTACTTGTTTTGGAAAATGAAAAACGCCATTCCATTTTACATTACCCGAAAATATTTTTTCGGTGGGTGCGGAGAAAGTGTTTTGTACCGGGTACCTGTTTAGTACCGTAAAAGCATTGATCTGGTTTCGATAGCCATTCAGGTTAATGGTAAAAGAAAACAGCTTACTTACATCCTGCGACAGCAGCATTTCTACACCGGTATTATAACTTTTACCTGCGTTTTGAAAAATATTATAAATGAGCGTACTGCCGGGCACCGTGCTTCCTATCCGGGTAATGGTGCCGCTTGCCATACGGTGGTAGGCAGCTGCATACAGGTAGCCTTTTGCCAAACTTGTTTTGTAACCCAGCTCAAAACTGTTGGTAAACTGCGGGCTTAAAGCCGGGTTACCCACTTTAATTATTTCTGCATCATCGTACTTAGGAAAAACCCTGATATCCACTTCATTTGGCCTGTCTACCCGGCGGTTGAAAAAGAATGAAATTTTATTGCGGTCGTTTATTTTGTAAGCCAGCCTTACATTTGGGAAGGGCTGTGTGTAATTATAACCATCGCTTTTGTAGGTGTTGTGGTTGGGGTCCACATCGTAACCCACCTTTACATATTCTACCCGCAGGCCTGCTTCCACTTCTAATTTTGTGTTCTCAAAAACATAGTTGGCGTACAGGGCAGGAATATTTTCTGAGTACACCGCTTTGCCTCCGGCATTGCTGTCAAGCGGCGAATTAAGGCCCGGGAAAAACTGCATATTGGTAGGAATGCTGCGGTAGCGGTATTTCATGCCAGCTTCGAGGCGGCCATATTGTAGCGGCCGTATATAATCTAAAGTAAAGTCGGTTACGTGTTCATCCGATAATAATTTAAAAGCATCGTAGCCGGTAAATGTGGGCAGTATATTGGTAAAAAAATACTTCTCATCTTCCCGGTGAAAAGTGTAGTTAAGCCCTGCATTGAGTACATGGCCCGGCTCTTTAAATTTATGCTGAAAAGATGAAGTAGCGGTAACAGTCGTTTTCAATTCATCCTCTAAAAACTGCCACAGGCGGTTTCGCTGTGTAATGTCTTTATTAAAAAAAGGCTGGTCGCCATCATCCAATATTTTTTCACTGCTAAAAAGGGCCGATACAGAAAATAAATTACTGCTGTTGATATTCCAGTCTATACCCGCCCGGCCCGTGCTAATGGTGGTTCTGCGGTTGCGGTTGGTTTGCTGATTAATCACAATACCGTTATCATAAGTACGGGTTACAAATTCATTTTTATTAAGGGTGGGGTTGAAAAAAACATCCCCCTGAAAAAATACATTCACCTTCTTTTTACGATAGTTAAGAGACAGCGAAGGATTGATTTTTGGCGTAGCCTGAAACTGCTTTCTCACCCCGGGCAGGCTTTCTTTTTTTACCCACAAAGCACCAAGCCCGGTGGTAAATGCAGCCTTACCATTAAAGCCTTCCTGCTTATTTTTTTTGAAAATAATATTGATGATTCCGGCATTGCCATTGGCATCGTATTTGGCTGATGGATTGTTGATAATCTCAATTCTATCAATGGAAGATGCCGGGATATTATCAAGGCTGCTTTGGTTGCCAAAACCCGTTAGGGCAGTTTGCTTTCCATCTATCAGCACCGCCACTTTATCGCTGCCCCGTATTTCCACTTTACCATCGTTTACGGTAACGCCTGGCAGGTTTTGCATCACCTGCAATACCGAGCCCCCACTTTGCGAAATATTATTGGCTACAGAAAAAGTCTTCTTGTCCATTTTATTATCCACCTCTTCCTTTTTGGCGGTTACTACCACATTATTCAGGTTATTGTTTTCCAGTTCTAATTCTATCACCGGCAAATCCAAAAAATCTGAGAGGCTGCCTACAAACAAAGACTGCAGCCTGGTTAAATAACCGGTGTAGGAAAATTGTAAAAAATAACTACCTGGCTTAATGTTGGGCAATGTAAAACGACCATCTTCGCTGGTAATGGTGCCTGCGGCAAAAAGACTGTCTTTGCCGTTTTTCAAAACCACATTTACGTAAGGCAAAATTGTTTTGGATAGTTTGTCTTTTAATAAGCCGGACACCGTTACACTCCGCTGTTGTGCTGCAGCAAAGTTCTGGGTAAAAAAAAGCGATACAGCTATTGTTATTGCCCTGGTTAATATACCGTTCAAGTGGATTTGTTTTTGAGTAAAAATTAAATTTTCGCACCAAATATCTCTCCCATATTTTAATCAGCCATATTCTTTAACATTATCGGTCATCATTCATGATATCAGGTAAATGATAACAGCAGCACCATTTACAAATTTGGCGATTGAAGTTTGATAACTTTTACCTTCACCATCACAAATCATAAATCACAAATCAAAAATCATACATCGAATGAAAGGTCCCGTATCAGATTTTATAACCCACCATTACCGCCACTTTAATGCGGCCGCTTTAATAGATGCAGCCCAGGGCTACGAAACCCACCTCGCCGAAGGCGGAAAAATGCTGGTAAGCCTTGCCGGCGCCATGAGTACAGCGGAGCTCGGCATTTCCCTTGCCGAAATGATTCGCCAGGATAAAGTGGCCATCATCAGTTGCACCGGCGCCAATCTTGAGGAAGACATCATGAACCTGGTGGCCCACAACAGTTACAAACGCATCCCCAACTACCGCGACCTTACGCCACAACAAGAGTGGGAATTGCTGGAAAACCATTACAACCGGGTAACCGATACGTGCATACCCGAAGAGGAAGCCTTCCGCAGGTTGCAACAACACATACAAAAAATATGGATGGATGCAGAAGCAGCCGGTGAACGCTATTTCCCTCACGAATACATGTACAAAATGCTGTTGAGCGGCGTGCTGGAGCAGTATTACGAGATAGACCCAAAGAACAGTTGGATGCTGGCTGCCGCACAAAAAAATATACCCATCGTAGTACCCGGCTGGGAAGACAGCACCATGGGAAACATCTTTGCATCGTACGTAATTAAAAGCGAACTAAAAGCCAGCACCGTTAAAAGTGGCATCGAATACATGGTATGGCTGGCCGATTGGTATCGTGAAAATAGCGGCGGCAAAGGCATTGGTTTTTTCCAGATTGGCGGCGGCATTGCCGGCGATTTCCCTATCTGCGTAGTGCCTATGATGTACCAGGATCTGGAGTGGCACGATGTTCCTTTCTGGGGTTATTTCTGCCAGATAAGCGACAGCACCACCAGCTACGGCAGCTACAGCGGCGCCGTGCCTAACGAAAAAATCACTTGGGGCAAGTTGGATATCCATACACCCAAATTCATTGTAGAAAGCGATGCTACTATTGTGGTGCCATTGATTTTTGCGTATATATTGGGTTGGTAATTTTACCGCAGAGGCGCAGAGTCAGGGAGTAATGGAGATTGCCCAAAAACCTATAAGGTCTATTTTAAGCTGGTTTAATAGAAAAGTTTTAAAAAGACCTTATAGGTTTCAATCTTTAAACAGCAGCAAGAACTTAATGAGGCAAAAAATCATAAAATTATTTAACCCTTTGAAGCTGTAAAACGTTGCCTACAATAGTATTTAACCATCCTGCTAATGACAAAAAATTAAATTCCCCATTAAAAAAATAAACTTTCAAACAGGGTCCAAAGTACTGACCATTTTATTTTTCATATCAATCATTTTGACAGTTTGGGGCATCAATATTTACAGGCTAACAATTATAGAAACAAAGTATTTATTTGCGACAATTGCGTTTGGAATCACTATAGGGATTGGTGTACTTCCTTTTTTAGTAAAAAGTAGCTATCAAACAATTCCAACTTTCTTAATTAAAGGAGCAATAAGTGGTGGGCTTATTTATTTTGCACTTCTTTACATGAACCAGCAGTTTGCAGACAAAGAATTAGAAACCGAACAATTTTTAATAATAAAGAAAGGAACTTTAGGAAGAGGAAAAAATAGTACTTATTCGCAACCGTATGTAAACATTGACTTTTATGGAATAGAGAAGCAATTGGTATTTTATTGCCAGTATGCGAACACCATTAAACATTCCAAGAAGGTAAATTTGACTTATTCTAAAGATTTATTTGGTTTCAACATCATAAAATCAAAACAATTGACAAACTAATTACTGCTGCACAGGTTTGTACCCCACGAACCTGCAAAATCCAACCTGTTATAGTTTGCAATCGCCTTAGTTTAGATTCAGCCACTGTTCCGGTTCGTGGGGTCACGAACCAGTGCAGAGGCAATGAAACCTTTAAATAGGATTAGGTATCTGCTAATCTATATTTCATTTAATAAATGTTGGTAACGGGCCAAATCCGAACCATTGTCAACATCGCATAACACCTGAAGCAAACTATATCGTTTGGAACTTTTACCAATATCTACAATCGTATCTGCCAGTACAGAATTAGTGCTCCAGTTTTTATTGTTAAATAATTGAGAAAATGGCTGCGTTAACCCCAGCAAATAATATCCACCATCTTCGGCCGGCCCAACCACCACATCGGCATCTTTCTCTAACTTTTCAAAAGCCATTTCTATATGGTTATTGGTAAGGCCCGGGCAGTCGCTGCCAATAATAATCACCTTAGTATAACCCATCAAAAACAGGCTTTCAAAAGCCTGTTGCATCCTGCCGCCAAGGTCGGCTCTTGCCTGTGGCATTTTGTAATAATTGCTGTTATCCCACAAATCGTTTTCTATTATTTCATCCACATAAAAAACATACTTATCGCAATTAAGACTGTAAGTAATATCATGGGTATGGTGTAGCAGTTTTACATACACCTTTAAAGCTGCTGCATCCCCAATATCCATAGCCAGCCTGGTTTTTACCTTGCCCAACTCCGGATGACGGACAAATATGATGATGGCTTTTTTCATAGATTACTATTAGGCTACTGCTCCACCACAACTGCTACCTGCACCTGCGGTGCATCCATAGCAATGCTGGTTTACAACTATGCTCCTTTTACTTAAAGCTAACGCATCAAATTGCGAAATGTGCTTGCTACTACAATCTACTTTCATATCCAGCATCTGGTTAAAATCGCAATCAAAAATATACCCATCCCAGCTAACGGAAAGCGTGGTTCGACACATAACGCCGGCAGCTGCCACGGGGTTATAAGCATTCACTAATTTCTCCATATACTTTTCGTAATTGCCACTTTGCAACAGGTAATCGAGAAAGCGGCTTACCGGTAGGTTTGTAATGGCGTATAAGGAATGAAAAGAAATATTGAAGTCCTGCTTCAAAGCCTGTTTAAATTCATTTTCGAGGGTAAGCTGTGGTGGTGGCATAAATGCACCGGCAGGGTTATACACAAGGTTTAATTTCAGTTCACTTTCCTTCAAACCATAGCCTACAGCATTCAGCATTTGTAAAGCCTTAATAGAATCCTCAAACACACCATCTCCCCGTTGCCTGTCGGTGCGGTCTTTTGAGTAAAATGGCAGCGAAGAAACCACTTCTATCCGGTGCATTTTAAAAAACTCCGGGAGATCGTTATATTTTTTATTCGCCAGTATAATAGTAAGGTTACAGCGTACAACAATATGCTTGTCCAGCTTTTTTATTTCTTCTACAAACCATCTAAAATCAGGGTTCAATTCGGGTGCACCACCAGTAAGATCCACTGTTTTAAAAGATGGATTTTTTGCAAGTATATCCAGGCATTGAAGCATGGTTTCCCTTGTCATTATCTCCTTCCGGTCGGGCCCCGCATCTACATGGCAATGCTTGCATACCTGGTTACACATTTTACCAATGTTTATTTGAAACACTTCCATTTGCAGGGGCTTCAGGGGGAACAAGCCCGACGATTCCAGCTTTTGCTGAAAAGGCACAAGCCTGTAAAGCCCCTCTTCTCCGGCACCATGCTCCAGTATATCTATCTGTACTTTTGTATCCGAAAGTTGGTGGTTTTGTGCATTAAGCGTCTTCATTATTATCGTACTAATTTTGGATTGTTACATAGCAATTCCCTTCACCTTATTCATCATCTGCACCCCGTGTACCAGTACAGCACCACCTTTAATAGCCGATGCCACATGTACTGCTTCCATCATTTGTGCTTCGCTCCATCCCTTCTCATACGCATCGCTACTGTAGGCATCTATGCAATAGGGACATTGCACGGCATGGGCCACTGCCAATGCTATCAGCGATTTTTCTCTGGCAGATAAATTGCCTTCGGCAAAAACTTCGCCATACCAGGCAAAAAATTTGTCGGCCATTGGTTTTTGAAAATCGGCAATACTGCCAAACTTTCCCAGGTCGTTTGCATTGTAATAATGGTTTTCCATGTTTGTTATTTATAGTTTTGGAGAAAAAGGTCCCAATCGTATTTATTGAATTTAATTTTTGGCTTTGCCCCTGCCGGAACTATCGTTAGCTGTTCCAGCAATCGCAACATTTTTTTCTTTCCACCAAAGTCGCCCCTGAACCAACCCATCAACGTAGGCATCTTTAAAATGTTGGCATCCTTATCATATTCTGCTTCGCTGGTGAGGTATGCTTTTGTTGCAAGTTCTAGTTGCTGATGGATGGTTTCGGGTTTGTAAAAGGCAATAGGAGGACAACTTTTAGCTCCACAATTTAAGGCAAAATGGAGGCGGTAATCAATAACATTTACCCGCAACGATTTTTCAATTTTACCGGGAAAAAGCTTGTTTAAATAACCAAGGCTCCATTTAATTGTTGATCGGCGGAGGATACCATGTTCTATATCATCAAGACTAAACTTATTACCAGCAATTTCTATTTGCCGGTTGCCAAAAAAAGTGCTTCTGCTTTCGTATTGCCCAGGGGTATTTTTTAAAAAAAATTGGGTAAAAGCATTGTAAATATTTATCCAGAATGCTTTTTTGTCATCATCTGTTTTAATACTGTTCTGTAAGTTTTGCAAGCTCAGGTTTTTCAGTCTTGAAATATAGCCTGTTGTAGTTTCACCGGTTTTAGCAGCGTACATAAAATCCTGCGACAGCTGCACAAGCGGGTTGTTAGATGGTAGCATTTCTACAGTTACTTTATGGGTTGCCAATAATGGTTTTTGTGCCGCCACAACTTCGGCCTGGCCAATTGTATTGGGTGCAGATGCAGCATCGGCCAACAGCCAATTTTGGATATTATCCACAGTCACATCATCCTGAGAAGGTATAGCAATTACTTTTCCATTTTTTCTCAGCACCACTGTGTAAGGGTATGCAGGCAGCTGAAATAATTTTGTGAAAATCTTTTGCTCATCCACAATAACAGGCAACTGAAAATCGAGTTGCTTTTTTATAAAATTCCTAAGCTTACCCTCATCCTCTTCTGATACAAGAAGAATACATATTTCGTTAGGAAATTGATTTTTTAATGCCTGTAGTTTTGGCAAAGCCTTAATGCAGGGGGCACACCAGGTTCCAAAAAAATCTAGTAGTATCAACTTGTCTTTTTTACCAAAAATTACTGGTAATGGTTCAGTGTAGTTGAGTATTTTTTGTACAGGGAGGCTAGCAGGTATATCGTTTACCGCATAGCCCGTTTGTGCCGGTAGCACAGCATGCTGCATTAAAAAAATAATACCCATAAAAATCTGCTTCATGTACAAATTGTGTTTGAAAAAATACCATTCCATATACGAAATCTTCTGAGATTTGGATTGATTAAACTTTAAAATTCAACCCGGCTTATGCAGCAATCGCTTATAGGTATCTACCATCTGTTCTTGGCTGGCACCTCTGCGGTACATCCTCACAATTTTCCTGTTGGCCAATTGCACTTTTAACCAGCTGTTACCCTCGTACTTGCGGGCCGAAACAAGGGCTGCATCATTAAATATTTTATAGGCAGCTCCGGTCTTTCTAAGCCTGTGGCAAAATTCATATTCTTCCATTATCCGCATCCTAATGTTGTAACCGCCTGCATTTTCAAAAGCTGTACGAACAACAAACAAAGTATTATCTCCACCCATACATATAAACCAATCGAACCTTGTAAACCATGCATTGATTTTTAAATACCATTTAGGCGAATTAAATTTTGTGTAGTACCGCCCTAATTGAAACCCTTGTTGCACTGCCCCTAAAATATCATAGACAAATGAAGCTGGTGGAAATGTATCGGCATGAATAAAGTACAGTATGTCACCTTTTGCCATAGCAGCACCATAATTCATTTGGGCTGCCCGCCCCTTATCAGGCGAAACAACTACAACCGCCCCGGAAGATTTTGCCAATGGAACAGAATCGTCACTGCTTCCACCATCCACTACAATGATATCAGCTATCTGTTCGGTTTTGTTAATAAAGAGAAAATGTAATAAACGGGCAATATTATTTGCTTCGTTATACACCGGTATTATTATGCTTATTTGCATACGGCAAAATGATTGGAAGGGTAAAATAACAGGAATATAGGATATTACCGCAAAGTAGGTTAAGACCAAAAATGAGATTGGTGTATTTCTATTAAAAAAACACCCGTGTTAAGGTTCAATTTTTACCCCAACACCAAAACCCTTATTTTGCAATACTCAAAATAAATTTATGAATACAGCAGCCCCGGCCAAACGTAGTAAACTCACCATTTTTATTCTAGGCGCTATGATAGCCGGTATGCTGGTGGGCATTATTGTAAATAAAAATGCCACGCCAGAATGGGGCAAAGCATTTGCCACTAACATTAAGCTACTCAGCACCATTTTTTTAAGGCTGGTACAAATGGTAATAGCACCACTCGTATTTACAACGCTTGTAGTAGGCATTGCCAAACTTGGCGATATGAAAACCGTAGGTCGTGTAGGTGGCAAAGCCATTCTGTGGTTTATAAGTGCTTCGCTGGTATCGCTGCTGTTGGGTATGTTACTGGTAAATATTTTACAGCCGGGTAAATACATAGACCTGAGCCAGGCCGATACCGAAGGTCTTAAAGATTTAATGACGAAGAATCAGGGCTTTTCTATACAAAATTTTGTGGAGCATGTAATACCTAAGAGCCTAATAGAAGCCATGGCCAACAACGAAATTTTGCAGTTGGTGGTATTTTCTGTTTTCTTTGGCGTGGCTACTGCCGCCCTTGGCGATTTTGCCAAACCATTGGTACGGGCATTGGATATTGCTGCGCATATCATCCTCAAAATTGTAACCTATGTAATGAACTTTGCACCCATCGGCGTATTTGGTGCATTGGCAGCAGTGGTGGCGGTAAAGGGGCTGGGTATCTTTCAGTTTTACATCATATACTTTGCTTATTTCCTAATCGGTATTGCATGTTTGTGGATTTTACTGCTTACCGTAGGATATCTTATATTAGGTAAAAGAATGAAGGAATTACTGCGCCGAATCAGCAATCCATTACTCATCGCATTTGGTACTACCAGCAGCGAAGCCGTTTTCCCTAAACTTACAGAAGAGCTGGAACGCTTTGGCTGTAAAGACAAAATTGTTTCTTTTGTATTACCGCTCGGCTATTCCTTTAACCTCGATGGCAGTATGATGTACATGACTTTTGCCAGCCTTGCCATAGCACAGGCCTATAATATACCGCTTGATATACCCACACAATTAACCATGCTATTAGTACTGATGCTTACCAGCAAAGGCATTGCCGGTGTACCAAGAGCCAGTTTGGTTGTAGTGCTGGCCACCTGTTCCATGTTTAATATTCCGCCAGAAGGCGTGGCGCTTATTTTACCCATCGATCATTTTTGCGACATGTTCCGCACCATGACCAACGTGGTGGGTAATGCATTGGCCACAAGCGTGGTAAGTAAATGGGAAGGCGAACTAACCGAACCAAAACTTGCCTAAATTTGAAGCATGAAATCGATACATGAAGGATGGATAACCCGCAACCCCTCAGTAATGATGGGCAAGCCTTGCATAAAAGGCACAAGAATTACAGTGGAGCTTATTTTAACAAAAATGAGCGAAGGGGAGTCTATTGAAAGTTTATTGGAGGGCTACCCGCATTTATCCAGAGAGGCAATTTATGCATGTCTTGATTATGTAAAGTTGATTATGAAGCATGAAGATGTTGTAGAATTATCTGCATGATACTTGCCGAAGAAAATATACATGATACCATCATTTTTGCTTTAAAGCAAAACGGATATCTCGTTAATTCTATAAAAGAATCTTTACGTGGTGTAGATGACCAGAACATTGCACGTTTGTCATTATATCCCCCTCAAATAATTTTAACCGAAGACAAAGACTTTGGTGAAATTGTGTTTGTAAAAAATTATCAGTAACAGGTATTCTGTTTTTAAGATACCCTGCCTTACAGAGGCCAAAAATGATTTTGTTTTTGTTAGAATTTTTAAAAACACAAAGTTTATCAACCCTAACCAATAAGTTTGTTACCATAACACCCAATAAGCTAAGAATAAATAAAATATTATACGAATGACCATCTTACAAATCTTTCTTGATTCTTTTCACTGGACACAATTATTACAACCGCAATGGTATATAGAAAACGGTGGGCTTTGGCTGCTGGTTTTTGTGGTTTTTGCCGAAACAGGTCTTTTTGCCGGCTTCTTTTTGCCTGGCGACAGCTTACTTTTTGTAGCTGGTATTTTTGCCCACGAAATAAAAGACGAAGTAACAGGATTAATGGGGCCGGGGCTAACCCATCAGTTTTTAAACCTGCTGGGCATGGGCGGTATAAGAAACGAATGGCTAGATCTTTTGATACTGATTGCCCTAGTATCGATAGCGGGTATTTTGGGTAATATGGCCGGTTATTGGTTTGGTAAAAAAAGTGGCCCGTTCTTATTTCACCGTAAAGACACTTTTTTCTTTAAGAAAAAATATTTGTTTATGGCCAAAGAATTTTACGACAAACACGGCGGCGGTGCCATAGTTGTAGCTAGATTTATGCCATTTGTAAGAACCTTTGCCCCCATCGTTGCCGGTATCGTACAAATGGATAGAAAGAAATTTATGTTTTTCAATATTGTAGGCTGCCTTACATGGGTTTCCAGTATGATATTAGCTGGGCATTTTTTACAAAAATGGATACTTGCCCAGTTCGGGTTCGACCTTAAAGAACACCTGGAAATTATTGTAATCGCCATTGTTTTAGTTACTACTGCTCCGGTTATTATTAAAATATTTTTTGGTAAAAAGAAATCAAAAGACAGCGTTCCTCCTACACAAAATTCATAACCATATTTATAGGGTGATTAAGTATTATTGCCGGATGATTATCCGGCAATTTTTTTTGTTAGTAACTAATGCTTAAACCGAGCGTATGAACCTGTCTCCGCAAAAACAGATTTCCATTTTTTCCATTCCCGTACTAGTAGCTGCATTAGGATATTTTGTAGATATCTACGACCTGCTTTTGTTTGGAATTATAAGGCAGCCAAGCCTTGCAAGCCTGGGGCTTACGCCAGATGCGGTAGATAGCCAGGGGCTTTTTATTATAAATGTACAAATGATTGGCATGTTAATAGGTGGTATAGTCAGTGGTATTATTGGTGATAAAAAAGGCAGGCTAACTGTGCTGTTTGGGTCAATACTACTGTATTCATTAGCCAATATTGCTAATGGATTTGTAAATACAGTTGGGCAATATGCCACCTGCAGATTTATAGCAGGCTTAGGTCTTGCTGGCGAATTAGGCATAGGCATTACATTAGTAAGCGAAATTTTACCAAAAGAAAAAAGAGGTATTGCCACTTCTATGGTGGCTGGCATTGGCCTTAGCGGAGCTGTGCTTGCATATTTTATGAAACAAACTTTCGATTGGCGAATTTGCTATTTTATTGGTGGTGGGTTGGGTTTATTGTTGCTTATTACACGTGTGGGTGTTTTTGAGTCGGGCATGTTTAACCAAATGAAAAACCAGAAAGTAGAAAAGGGAAATTTCTTTATGCTGTTCAATAACAAAGACCGGTTTTTAAGATACCTAAAAAGTATTTTAATAGGCTTTCCTACCTGGTTTGTTATTGGTATTTTGGTAAGTTTTAGTAACAAGTTTGCCCTGGCATTTGGCATTACCGAAAAAATAGATACGGGCAAAAGCATCATGTATGCATACGCTGCCATTTCTATTGGCGATATACTAATTGGGTTACTTAGTCAGGTTTTAAAAAGTAGAAAAAATGCATTGTATATTTTTTATGCTATTACCGCTTTAGGTATCTATGTATTTTTCTTTCAATTGCAGGATGCTACTGCTGCAAAGCTTTACTGGGCCTGTGCTTTACTAGGCTTTGGCACTGGCTTCTGGGCCATTTTTGTAACCATTGGGGCAGAGCAGTTTGGCACTAATTTAAGGGCTACCGCTGCTACTACCATTCCTAATATGGTGCGTGGCTCTTTGGTATTAATCACGGCATTGTTTACAGCATTACAATCCAATATGAGCTATGCAAATGCTGGCCTAGTTACGGGTACTATCGTTATGGCCATAGCCGTATCGGCCACTTTTTTTTCAAGGGAAACTTTTGGTAAAGATTTAGATTATATGGAGCAATAGTATAGGTGCAGATTACAGATTTTTTTTTGATAGAATCTGCGTAACCAAAAAACATCCCGCCTTTCGGCGGGATGTTTTTTTATGTTGTTGTTACCATTTATCTACATCCTCTATTTCAAAACTAATTGGTATCATCGGTTCCGAAATTTCTTGGGTTATCTGTGCTAAAGGCTCCATTGATTCAGGCGCTAACACAAGATCTTTTTTAGTAACCTGTGTTTCGGTTACTGGCTTTTCAGCCACTACATCATTTACAATTACTGTTGTAGTTACCACTACAGCAGCTCCATTTGTAAGGCCACCATAAGCATTGGGTTCGTACTCATTTGCTTCGTGGTTATAAGCATCAAAATCAAAATTCGGCATCAGGTCGGTTTTTACAAAATCAACAGCTTCTACCAGCCCTTTAATAAACTTGTTAAAATCTTCTTTATATAAAAAAAGTTTGCTCCTGTCGTAGCCATCATCATCAAAACGCTTACGGCTTTCGGTAATGGTTAAAAAATAATCGTTGGCTCTTGTAACCCTTACATCAAAAAAATAAGTCCTTCGTTTTCCGGCTTTTACCCGGCTGCCATACACACTTTCTTGTTTTCTATCGTTGTTTTCGTAAGCCACAATTTTTTTTATTTTTGGTAAACGCCTTATGTTTTAAACCCTTCACAAATATATAGGGAATATTGAATCAGCCAAATTTGGGTATGGCTCTTCAGCTACTTAAAATGCTGTTAGCTATTTAGCTCGTTTTCTTGCTGCTGAAGGCTATACAGTTCGGCATAAGCACCGTTTGCTGCCAATAGTTTTTCATGCGTTCCGCTCTCGGTTATGCGTCCATCATCTAACACTACTATGTTATCAAAATGCATCATTGAGAAAATTCGGTGGGTAATAATAATGGCCGTTTTACCTTTTAGTTGTGCATCCAGATTGGTCAATACTTCTCTTTCGGTTCGGGCATCTACAGCACTCAAGCAATCATCAAAAATTATAACCGCACTTGGCTTTAGCAATGCCCTTGCTATAGAAAGTCGTTGCTTTTGCCCGCCGCTAAGCGTTACGCCCCGTTCGCCTACAATGGTTTCGTAACAATTATTAAATCGGTCTATTTCGCCAGCCACGCTTGCCATTTTAGCGGCTTGCACTGCATCGGTGTGGCTGGCATTTTCATTGCCAAATTTTATATTGTTTTCTACCGTATCGCTAAACAAAAAAACATCTTGTGGCACATAGCTTATTTGTGTTCTTAGCGATTGTAAATCCATGCCTGTAATAGGTTTGCCATCAAGCAGAATGCTGCCAGTACCTGTATCGTACATGCGGAGCAGTAGTTGGGCCAGGGTGCTTTTTCCACTGCCTGTTTTTCCAATAACGGCTATACGCTGCCCTGCTTTTATAGTAAGCGAAAAGTCTTGCAATGCTTTAATGCCTGTGTGCGGATAAGTAAATGAAACATGGCTAAATTGTATGTCGCCAGCCATTACCATGTTACTTGCTGCCGGTGGCGAGGTAATGGTTGGTTGTGTATTTAAAAATTCATTGATTCTTTTTTGCGAAGCAGATCCACGCTGAATCATACTGGCTACCCAGCCTATAGCACTCACCGGAAAAGTGAGCATATTTATGTACAAAATAAATTCTACAATAACGCCCACATTAACGCCAGGGTGTGGCAGCACAGTAAGGCCAGCAGCCCTTGCTACATTATTATCATGTAAAAAAAGCCCCCCTGCTAAAATGGTAACCAATGTACTAATACCAATCAGCAAAAACATAGATGGGAAATAAATAGCTTCTACTTTGGCAAGGCCAATGGCACTCTTTCGGTATTCCTGGCTATTACGGTTGAAAAAATCTAGCATGGCCTTTTCCTGTACATAACTTTTTATAACCCGTATGCCGCTATACGATTGTTGTGCATTTACCGTAAGATCGCTCAGTAAGCCTTGTATTTTTTCGCTTTTGCGGTGTATAATGGTGTTTACGTAGTAGATGGTTATGGCTAAAATGGGCAATGGTGCCAGCACTATCATGGTGAGTTTTGGTTCGCTGCCCCACATATTAAATACCGTAAAAAGGATGGTGGTAACCAAGTTAATAAGGTACATAACGGAAGGGCCCGTGTACATTCTTACTTTGCTTACATCTTCCGAAATACGGTTCATCAGGTCGCCGGTGCTGTGGGTTTTGTAAAACTGTGTATCCAGTTTTTGATAGTGCTTGTACACTTCATTTTTTTGGTCAAACTCAATGTAGCGGCTCATTACTATAATAGTTTGCCGCATAAAAAACATCAACACCCCACGTAACAAAGCCAATAATAAAATGGCTATGCCGCATAGGGCTACTATGGCACCCGGGCTAAAATTTAATTGATTAACCCAGCCGGTAAATATATTAATTAGCGGATCTGTTTGTAAAGCAACGGGTGCCAAAGGCTTCTGCTCTATTATATTTTGCACCTTATTTACCACAAAGCCGGTAAGCTGCGGCGGCAGAACGCCAAAATAGTTAGAAGCTACAATAAACAATAGGCCCGCAAAAAGCCTGAGTCTGTATTTCCAAAAATATTTTCTAAGGGCTTTCAGGTGGTTCATTGTTTCAAAGGTAGGGGTTGGTTGATTGGTTCATTGGTTCATTGGTTCATTGGGAAGGGAGAAATTACAAATTTGCTATTGTTTTGTGCTGTATTGCATTAGTAAACCCTAATCAACCAATCAACCAATCCCTAATCCCCCAACTTTTTATTACCCTTAACAAACACTTTACCCGTTGATTCGTTTTCTTTACCAAATAGAAAAAAATAGAAAAATGACTAAAGCAATTTTATTTATCCTTGCCATGCTAGGCCATGTTTTTTTTAGCCATGCACAAGATGCGGAAACACTGATGAAGGAAGGACAACGGTACGAACAGCAATTAAAAGACACTTTAGCTATAGGTAAATATGCAAAAGCGTTTCAAATACAGCCTTCCAATATTAAAGCGGCTATAAAATGTGCCGAAATGAACTGTTCCATTGGTACCAGAGAAACCAATCCAGTTGCTAAATTAAAGTACTATGGCAATGCAAAAACTTTTGCTGCTGCTGCATTGCAACTGGATAGCATGAGTGCAGATGCTAACTATATGTATGCAGTAGTATATGGCAAACTAACCGAGGTGGAAAGCACCAACGAAAAAACGGTAGAGGCCGTAAAAAATATTAAAATTTATGCCGATAAGGCAATAACCATTAACCCAAACCATGGTAAGGCTTGGTATGTAATAGGTAAATGGCATTACGAAGTGCTAAACCTCAATGCTATTAAAAGAGCTGCTGTAAAATTATTTTATGGCGGATTACCCAAGGCCACAGTAAATATTGCCATTGCATCTTTTGAAAAATGCAAAACCTTGGAGCCTTATTTTGCTATGAATTACCTGGCTATGGGCAAGGCGTATTACTACAATAAGCAATACGAAAAAGCATTGGCTGCCTTACAGCAATGCGTAAAATGCCCTACCCTAATGCCCGAAGACAGAGCAACAAAAGATGAGGCAAAGGCCTTGCTGGTGAAATGGCAATAATTTTTTTGAAATTTTAGTTTCAATTGGTAACAAAAAAAAACCACTTTTGAACACCCCGATTCTGTAGTAGTTGTATTGTAGGTTTACAATCAAAAAAAACATTAAACTGTCATTTCTTTATTGATATCACTAATCAGGTCGAGTATCTTTTCTCGGCCGGTTTTTTTTTCGGCACTGGTTACAAAGTGGCGGGGCAGAAATTGCCAGGTTTTTCGCATGGCGTCTAAAAAGTCTTTTATATTTTTTGCTACTACCCGCTGGGTTTCTTTATCGCTTTTGGTAAATACCAGGCTAAAAGGCACTTCCCATTTTCCCAGTTCGTGTATAAAATCTAAATCGGGGCGCTGAGGGCTGTGGCGGCTGTCTATTAGTACAAAAACATGCATCAGGTTTTCACGTTTCCGCATGTAGTGTTCTATCATTTTTTCAAAATTATTGCGCATACTCTGGCTCACTTTAGCGTAGCCATAGCCGGGTAAATCCACCAGGTACCATTTGCTAAAATCTTTTGGATTATTATCCGGTGCACTATGAATAACAAAGTGATTGATCATTTGTGTTTTGCCAGGGCTGGCACTGGTTTTGGCCAGTTTGGCCTTATTAGTAAGCATGTTTATAAGCGAAGATTTGCCCACATTGCTACGGCCTATAAATGCATATTCCGGCATGTCCGCTAGGGGGCATTTGGTATAGTCGGGGCTGCTGATTACGTATTCGGCTTCGAGGATATTCATGGGTGCAAGATAAGCAGTTGGCAGTTGGGCAGTTAGCAATCTTGTACGGGCAAGGCTGAAAGATTGCTTACCGTAATGCTATTAAAAGGCTTTCATTTAAAAAAAATGTAGCACATTCTTCATTCTTTTTTGAAACAATCTACCAATCCATTCACACTTTTTGTTTGTAGCTGCAGCGTTGGCTTGCCAACTGCTAACTAACCCAACTGCAAACTTCTTTAAATTTGTGCTATGCAGACTTCCGAAACCAACAATAATCAACACATCATCCTCTTTGATGGC
>JAYUOV010000076.1:0-5774 GCA_043760535.1 Chitinophagaceae bacterium | reverse complement strand
TTTTTAAGGCTGGTGCCGTTAAAGAAATAACTGCTGGTTACATCTATCTTTTTATTCTTGAAATTATTATAGTTGAGCCCGGCTGCCCTGGTGGTGGTAATACCCTGGCTGCCGCCGCCAAAAGCACCGCCGCCATTTAAAAAATCTAACACGCCAAAGCCCTGCTTATTAATATTGTTAAGCTGGCCTACAAAAGAAATTTGTTCGCCTTTTTTAAAACTATTAAGGTTGGCACTGCCATCATACCGTTCTCTGGTGCCGCCACCTGCCGATACTTTGCCAAAAACGCCTACTCTTTTATCGGCTTTTAGTGTAAGGTTAATGGTGGGTTCGCTAGTGCCATCATCAAAGCCGGTAAATTCACTCTTATCACTTTTCTTTTCGTACACCTGTACTTTATTTACCATATCGGCCTGCAAGTTTTTACTGGCAAGTTTGGGGTCGTCGGCAAAAAATTGTTTGCCATCCACCATAATTCTTTTTACTTCCTGTCCATTGCTTTTTATTACCCCGTCTTTATCTACCGTAACGCCGGGTAGTTTTTTAAGCAGCTCTTCCACATTGGCATTGGGCTTGGTTTTAAAACTGCCAGCATTGTATTCTACCGTATCGCCTTTAATGGTTACTGGGTTAGCTGTAACTATTACACCCGCTAGGTCTGCATTAGAGGTCATGGGTATTATGCCGGCATCTGCTTCTTTAATACTGTTGGTAATAGAAAATGCTTTGGTAAAAGTGCCAAAGCCGGTATAAGAAACCATCAGCAGGTAATTGTCGTTTTCTAATTTACTTACGCTAAAAATACCCTGGCTATTGCTACGGGCAAATGATACGAGGGCAGAATCTTTAGCCAAAACAACGCTGACTGTAGCATTTGGTAAAAATTTTTTACTAGCCGTATCTACGATTGTTCCTTTAATAGAACCCTGAGAAAAAGCAGAAAACCCAAAAACGAAAAGACTGAAAATTGAAATAACTAATTGCTTCATGCTGTAAAATTGTGTGGTTTTAATGTAATGAAACAAAGCTATTATTACAAACGGTGCTGCGGGGTTAATAAGATGGGTTTAATGTTAAATGTGGTTAACGACGTGGAGCGTTTTAGGCATACGGATTCAACGGAATGAACAGATAGCCACAGATTATTTAATCTCAGAACTCCTTGCCCTAAGATCTGAAACCGCCTTTTCTTCGCAGTCTAAAAAGCCTATTACTAGCAACCTCATCCAGCCTTTGGCCACCTTCTCCTACAGAGAAGGGAAACGGAAAAAGGGTATGTCCTTAAACGGAGTCCCGTAACCCTACGGGATTTACAACGTTCGCCAATGTCGCTCCATCGGGGCACGGCTTTCGTTGGGTTCCACCGAAATAATCCACCGATATTCATCGGGGCAAGCAAAAATGAAAGACTACGCAATCAAAACTGCGAGTGATAAGGAGTTCTGAATCTGCTTCGCAGAAAAACAGATTTACAGTTTCATATTGAGTACCATAGAAATGATGCGCATTGGTTTAGCTTATTGTTTGTAAGGCTATCTCTGTAGCTGCAATGGTTTTATCCAAATCTGCATAACTAAGGGCATTGTTTAAAAACCAGCTTTCGTAAGCACTAGGTGGCAGGTAAATGCCTTGCTGCAGCATGGCGTGGAAGTATTTACTAAAAAAAGCATTGTTGGCGGCGGCGGCTGTGGCAAAATTGGTTACTGGCACTTCGCTAAAATGTACACTCATCATGCTGCCCAATTGATTAATTACAAAGGGTTTACCAGATGCCGAAAGCACTTTGCCAAGGCCATTTTTTAGGTACATGGTTTTGGCCTCTAGCTCCTGTAAAAGACCGGGATTGTTTTTCAATTCGTTCAACAAAGTAAAGCCTGCAATCATAGCAATGGGGTTGCCACTTAGCGTTCCGGCCTGATATACATTGCCCAATGGTGCCACCATTTCCATAATATGCCGCTTGCCGCCAAAGGCCCCAACAGGCATACCGGCACCTATCACTTTTCCATAAGTAACCAGGTCGGCAGCCACGCCGCATTTTTCCTGGGCGCCGCCGAGTGCCAGCCTAAAACCCGTCATTACTTCATCAAAAATGAGAACGATATTTTCGGTATCGCAAATGCTGCGGAGGCCTTCTAAAAAGCCGGGTGCTGGTAAAATGCAGCCCATATTGCCGGCCACCGGTTCTACCATGATGGCGGCTATTTCGTTTTTATTTTCGGCCACCAATTGCTGCACCGCCTCCAAATCATTATAAGCACAGGTTAGGGTATCGTTAGCCACACCGGCAGTTACGCCGGGTACGGTTTGTATGTTTAACGTGGCCACACCGCTACCGGCTTTTACCAAAAAGCTATCGGCATGGCCGTGGTAGCAGCCCTCGAACTTGATGAATTTATTTTTGCCCGTATAGCCTCTTGCTACCCGCAAAGCACTCATGCAGGCTTCGGTGCCGCTGCTTACCATGCGTATTAAATCCACATTGGGCGCCATGCTTATGATGAGTTCGGCCATCTCAATTTCCAGCTCGGTAGGTGCTCCGTAGGAAGTTGAAAGAACGGCTTTTTCCTGTATGGCTTTTACTACCGGTTCGTATGCATGGCCCAAAATCATTGGCCCCCAACTGGCTATATAGTCAATGTATTGGTTACCATCTGCATCGTACAAATAAGCGCCTTTGGCTTTTTGTATAAAAATAGGATTGCCGCCTACACTTTTAAAAGCTCTTACCGGGCTGTTTACCCCGCCGGGGATGCTTTGCTGGGCACGGGTGAAAAGGGATTGGCTGGTGGATATGTTCATGGTAGGGAGTTGTTATGTATAGAAATGTAACAGGCTATTAACCATTTGGTTTTGTAAATTGGGTTGTGCCAAACTGAAACCCTGCAACAATAATGCATCAGATTAGTTGGCTGTTAAAACTTTTGTGCTCTCCTCTCCAAACTGACTAATAATTCTCACCGCTATCTTCTGCCCCTTCTTCTTAACTTCTATCGGATGCGAAACATGCCCATACAACCGGTCAAACGCTTCATCGTCTATTTCTATTTTCAGCGTTTTTTCCACTTTCTTTTTGGTGGCGTCTTTGGCTAAATTATCAAGGCCTTTTTTCCATTTGTCAAACTCTGTTTTTTCGCCGCCGCAAAAGAAAACCTGCTTCACTACAAAGTTGCTGCCGTCGTAATCATCATCTACCATCCAGTAGGCAATGTCGTGTACGTTACGGGCTTTTACTTCGTCTTTTATGGGGTCGTAAATGTCGAGGCCTTTTATTTCAACGGTTACCCTTTGATGGTTCGTGGGGACACGAACCATGGCACCGCTTCCGTGGTTGGTGTCCTCACCAACCACTACTTTCAACTCTATATCCGGCTCACCAATGGTTACAAAACTGGCGGCACTTTTGGCGGGTTTCTTTTTTAGGCCTTCCTGTAGCAGATCGTCGTGTATGCGGGTTTTGGTTACTTCAAAGTTGCCCATGCTGGTGGTTTGGGTACTGCCTTCAATATCGCTTTCAAAGCTAAAACCGAGGATGACGAGCCAGTTGGCATCGCCTTTTTGGCGGCATTCCTTTATGGCATCGCTTACCAGCTTTTTGCTTACAGTGCCAAACTTTGGGCCTATATGGAAGTAGGCTTTGGCCTCTCCCCCCGCCCTCCCCGAAGTGGAGGGAGCCAGTTGGTAAAAACCTTCGGCATGTAATGCTTCGCTGGCCAATAACTCTACACTGCGAAAAACCACCATCTCATCTTTGCGGCCGTTTTTAATACCGGCACTTACCAGGTGTTGTTTAATGGTTTCTTCAAAAGCACCTTCTTCTTCATTTACCCGCACTTCATCGTCCAGTTCGGCCGGGCTGATGGGTTCAAAATTTTGCAATGTTTCTACAATAAATGGGCCGCTAACACGGAGTAGCTTTTTATCTACTTCAGGTTGGTCGTATAAGGTTTCAGTTTCAGGCGGTTCATTGTTAGCAAGGCTTTTAAGCGTTATATGCGGTACGGTTTTGTATTTAAAACCCTGGCGTATATCGTTGCCCTGTTCATCATAAAGATTGTAATAGGGAAAAACAGCCGTCATCAGCCGTTGCTTGGCTATGTTTAAGGCTATTCTGCTGGTATCTATTGTTATCCATCGCCTGCCCCATTGCTCGGCGACATAGGCAGTTGTACCGCTGCCACAAGTGGGGTCGAGGACTAAATCTCCCGGATCGGTAGTCATTAATATGCAGCGCTGTATTGCTTTGGCTGTCGTTTGAACTACATATGTTTTTTCTTCTGCAAAACCACTTATCAATGTATCAGTCCAATGATTTCCTAAAGGGAAAACTGGAAAATCATCAATATATCTGACAAAGCGTGGAGTGTTCCCTAATCTGATTAATCGCTTCTGTGAAATTAAATTCCTAACGCCATCCTTTCCTGTCTTCCAACCTCCTTTGGTTGGACTTTTTATCATTTGCCCATCTAATTCAAATTCGAATATGGTAGAAGTTCCCCCTGTTTGAGATGTAAAGTTATCGTGGCTAAAAATTTTACCTTCTTTTATTAACTCTTTGACTCTAACTGTATCTTCTACATCCATAGTCTTCCACTCCCCATTAGGTTTCATAAAGTAGCGATATTCTTTTGCCCCTTCTCCTCCGAAATCTTTTGAAATAAAAAGTCGTCTAAATTTCAAATGGTCAAAACTTTTAGAGTACCAAATAATGTAGTCAGAGGTCTCATCTAAATATCCACTGCCTTTGGATGTCGTTTTTGCAAATGAAATTAACCGTACAAAGTTTTCACTCCCAAAAACTTCATCCATAACACTTCTAACTAAATGTAAATTTTCGCTACCTATTTGTAGAAAGCAGCTACCACTATCGTTCAATAATTCTTTGGCTATCAGTAAGCGGTCACGTAAATAAGTGAGGTAACTATGTATGCCTAGTTCCCAGGTATCTCTAAAGGCTTTTATCTGTTCGGGTTCGCCGGTAAGGGCTTCGTCGTTGCCGTCTTTTACATCGCGGTTATTTAGTTTTATTTGCCAGTTGCCACCGTATTTTATGCCATAGGGCGGGTCAAAAAAAATGGTTTGTACCTGCCCGGCCATACCTTCCCGTTCTAGCAGGCTGGCCATTACCAGGTGGCTGTCGCCTTGTATCAGGCGGTTGGTCCACCCGTCCTGGTGTTTATAGTATTCGCTTATTTTTTCGGC
Organism: Chitinophagaceae bacterium; assembly: GCA_043760535.1. GTDB lineage: Bacteria > Bacteroidota > Bacteroidia > Chitinophagales > Chitinophagaceae > JAZKFT01. Next base: position 572 of record JAYUOV010000076.1, on the reverse strand, counting down.
TTCGTCTTTATCCAGTGCATTGCCAAATAGTTCATTAGTGGTAAACATATCCAGCTGCGGCCCCTTCTCTTCGGTTACGGTGTGCAGTTGTTGTATCAGGGTTTCGGGGGCTATATGTTCGTGGCGGTACAGGCTGCGTATATCCACCTGCAGCAGTTCGTCACGGTCGTCGTTTCCGTATTTGCCCAGCCAAAATAATTCCGGGTCCTGCCCACGGTGTACCACAGGGTTTTTGGGCAGTTCCAATACCTTTTTCCCAGTGCTTACTTTGGGGTTGGCATCTTCGTAGCCAGCTTCCTCCTTGCTTGGTATATGGGCACGGGTAGTGGTGGCGTGTTTTATGGAGCTTACTTTTTTGGGCATGGTGGTTGGTTAATTTTTCATGTTTACCGAATCGACACATTGAAAGAACGTGTCGATTTTTTGCCAAATAATCGACACGTTTGTTGGATATGTCGATTGAATCGACATATCCTCAGCGATTCAGCGAGTAAATAATTCCTTTACCCAGCCTGAATTTTAAGCAGTTGTCAAAACAAATATGTCGAGCTAAATAAATTTATTTTTTGCAC
>JAYUOV010000075.1:0-17575 GCA_043760535.1 Chitinophagaceae bacterium | reverse complement strand
CTGCTACACCAGCGGCACACTTGGCTTTATTATTACCCCATTTAATTTAAACGACGATTACGACTGGCAACTTTTTGATGTTACCGGACGCAACCCCGACGATGTATATACAGACCGCAGTTTATTTGTAAGCTGCAACTGGAGCAGCAGACCAGGAGCTACTGGCACTGGCGGCAGCGGAAATACAAGCACCAATTGTGCAGGTCCCACATTTGCTAACTTTAATGTAATGCCACAGCTTGTGCAGGGCAGGGATTATATCTTGCTCATCAGCCACTTTACCGATTCGCAGGAAGGCTATTTTTTATCGTTTGGCGGCGGCACGGCCAATATTACCGACCCTAAACTGCCAGCTTTGCTAAGTGCCACAGCCAACTGCGATGGTAGTAGCATTACCATAAAGCTCAATAAAAAAATGAAGTGTAATAGCCTGTCTTCCAATGGCAGCGACTTTGCTTTATCTCCTTCTATCGCCGGGGTTACCGGTGCTGTAGGTGCTGGTTGCAATACTGGTTTTGATACCGATTCACTAGCACTTACACTGGCCACGCCCATGAGTGCTGGCAGTTATTTTATAGTGGCTAAAAATGGTGCCGATGGCAATACCATGCTGGATAATTGCGACCGAAATATTCCGATAGGCGAGAGGGCTGGCTTTGCTTATGTAATGCCGGTACCCATACGTGCAGATAGTATTGGAAGAATGGGTTGTGCTCCGGATAAAATCCTAATTTATTTCCCCCAAAAAATTAATTGTAGTTCTATTTCGGCCAGCGGCTCTGATTTTACCGTAACCGGAACTTCGAAGATTACTGTTGTAAATGCAGCAGGAAATAGCTGCCAAAGCGATGGTAGCAGCGTCATTATTTTACAACTGGCTTCGCCCATTTATACACTGGGAAATTTTACCCTCAGCATTATTCCCGGCCTCGATGGCAGCCCGGTGCTGGATGTTTGTGGCCAGCCTATACTGCCACAAACTTTTAACTTCAATACAAAAGATACAGTGTCGGCTAAATTTAATAGTACCGTTTTATTGGGTTGTAAAATAGATACCATTAGGTACAGCCATCCCGGTGGTAGCGGTATTAATAGCTGGGTTTGGGCTTTTGATAGTGCCAGCATCAGATCGAGTATCCTCCAAAATCCGCAGGTTTTATATCCTGTTTTTGGCATTAAGCTTACCCGGCTTGCAGTTAGTAACGGCGTATGCAGCGATACGGCAACGATTGGAATAGATTTGGACAATTATCTGAAAGCAGCTTTTATTTCCCCCGATGTTATTTGCCCGAACGATACGACCGTTTTTCGGAACACCAGCATTGGCAGAATAACCAGCTGGCGGTGGAGCTTTGGCAATGGCAATACCAGCATTTTTAGTAACCCACCAGCACAAAAATATCCGCTGATAGAAGTGCAGCGTAAATACCCGGTGCAGCTAATAGTAGAAGATATGGCAGGCTGTAAGGACACACTTACTAAAAAAATAACTGCTGTGGCCAACTGCTACATTGCAGTGCCATCGGGCTTTTCGCCCAATGGCGATGGGGTTAATGATTTCCTCTACCCGCTGAATGCGTATAAAGCAGACAACCTAGAATTTAAAGTATATAACCGCCTTGGGCAGCTTGTATGGCACACTAAAGACTGGACCCGAAAATGGGATGGCCGTATTAACGGTGAGCTACAAGCCACCCAGGCTTTTGTATGGATGCTTAACTATACCAACCGGGATACAGGTTTGCCTTTTCGGTTAAAAGGAACAACAGTTTTAATTAGATAAGTATCGAAACGATTATGCCGGTTAAACAAAATCCTCACCAAACCACATCCATCACCTGCGGATAGTGGTCGCTCATAAAGATGTTTTCCTTTTTGTATTGTGTTACTTTTATAGAATCGGAAACCATCAAATAATCGATGCGAAGTGTAGGCGAAATGCTATAGTAAGTTCGGCCAAGGCCAAAGTTTTTTTGTAAAAAAACATCATTTAATTTTCCTTTTATGTTGTGGTAAGCATACGAGGTTGGCACTTCATTCATATCGGCCGAAAAGATGACCGGATAAGGGCTTTCGGCTATTTGCTTTTTTACCAGTTCGCTTTGCAAGGCATGGTAAGGAAGAAAAAATTTCAGTTTATCGAATATGTTTCCGTTGTAAACTATTGCACTGTCTTCGTTATTATCCCATGGCTGTTTGTCGGCTGGCTTTAATTCTTTTAGGTGCATACTTTGTAGGTGTGTAACTACAAGCCTTCGTTTTATGTTATTGATTTCAATGTCGGCAATAATGATACTTTCAGGTGTTTTTTTGCCACTGTACACTACCTGTGCTATACGGCCTATCGGATGCTTAGAAAAAACGGCAATACCAGAATAGGCCGGCTCCCAGGGAGGATACGCTTTGTAATCGTTGGCAAAAAAATGATAAGGGTAATGAAGCGAATCGGTGATGAATTTTATATTGCTTGGCAGTGCTGGGTTATAATATTCTGTAAAATCCTGTAGGCAAAGGATGTCGGCATCTTGCTTACCTATGTACCGCATCATTTGGTGGCGGATAGAGTTGGCACTATCTCGGCTGTTTTCATGCGTAATAAAGCCTTTTACATTCCAGCCTATAACACGAATTACGCCTTGTTCCTTTTGCATGGTAAATGGCTTTGTACGATTAAATGCAAAAAGTACGCTTATGTTTTTATAACCAATGGCTATTAAAACCAGCCATGCAAGGGCTATTTTTATTTTTAAAAAAAACCACATTATGCAAGTGGCTAATGCCATAACCAACAGCACAGGAAATGCTAACGATAGAAAGCCCATAACCCAAAACCGGGCAGGGCTTATGTATGGTGTAAAACAAGAAAGAAGGTAAGCAATGGCCAATAACACCGATGCCCAGGAGAATGCAAGGCTAATAAAACGCTTCAAGCGGGGTGGTGAAATAGACATAATGGATGTAGCCAATTTTTGCAAACACAATATTAGAAACTGTGGATTCCATAATTTTCTATAAATCCTTACTGGCTCGTTTTAGGTATTCTTTTTCATCATCGGTTAAAAAGTGATAGCCGTCTTTGCCAATTTTATCTAGTATATCGTCTATTTTTTGTTGGGTAATATTGGGCGTTTTTTTGAAAGGTTGCTTACCGGTAGCATCGTAGAACACTTCATTTCTTATTTGTTGTGCCTGTTGCTTTTTATCGGCAGGGTCTAAAATATGAAAAATCCAACTGTAAAAACGGTGCATCCAGTTACTCATGTCTTTTCCTACACGTAATCTTTTTACATAAATAAAGCCCATACCCGCCCCGGCAAGGTGGGCTACAGCTGTGGCAGCACCACTACCAGCTATCATGGCAAAATCTATTAGTACAAAAATGAGGGTAAGTACCCAAAGCGGTATGCCACCATTTATCATAGGGAAAATGCGATAATCTGGTGCCAGTGCAGTAGTGGCTACACTTACTGCCATCACCGATGCACCTGCACCTAGCATGGGTATGGCGCTATCTATATTTTGGTACAAAACCGGGAACGCATTACTGGTTAGTACAAAAAATAAAGCCCCTGCCAAACCGCCATACACAAATATGGGCCCCAGCTTTCGATTGCCAGTAAGATCTTGTAAAATATAACCAAATGCCCAGAGCCACAGCATATTGCTAATAAGCATCCACACACTAATATGGCTAAACATGTAAGTAAGTATAGTCCACGGCCGGGTTACCAATATGTCGAATTTGGGAGCAAGCGAAAACCAGTTGAGCACATTAGGTGCAAACTTGGTAATGTCTAATTTACCCAAAAAGAATACAATTTCTATAAACTTAAGCAGCACAAAAAATACCACATTAATGGTGATGAGCATAATTAACGAGTTGCCTTCTGCGCCTAGCAATATTTTGCCCTTTTTATTTTGTTCTCTTACACCCATGGTAATTTATGATTTGCGATTTTGGATTTACTACTTATACCAATTTCATGTTTTAAAAACTAAACTTTAGTATCCAATCAACTGTTTAATGTGCCTTTTTGTTTTAACCAATTCAATAAAAAGTTTTTCTGTTGGTCCGGTTCCAGAAAAATACCAGTAAAAAGCCAACTAAAGCACCGCCGAGGTGGGCAATGTGGGCTACATTATCACCAGCAGAATTTCTTATGGCCATAAATAATTCGAAACCAGCATACGCCAAAATTAACCACTTGGCTTTAAGTGGTACCGGTATAAACATGATATACAGCGATGTGTTGGGAAACAAATATGCAAATGCAGCCAAGCAGCCAAAAACAGCACCCGAAGCACCAACCGTAGGCAATCCAATTATTTGATAAAACCTGTCGGAAATAACAACTTGCTGTTCTGCATTGAGTGATTTAAATTCTGAGATTATCGGTTCTGTTTCAAAATACAGTGCCGTCATGTGTAGCAGTGCAGCACCAATGCCGCACACCAAATAAAAAGTGATAAAACGCTTTGGTCCCCACACATTTTCTAATATGGAGCCAAACATCCACAAGGCATACATGTTGAAGAAGATATGGATAAGGCTGCCGTGCATAAAAATATGCGTGACCATTTGCCATGGCTTAAACAAAGGGCTCTGTAAAGTATGTAAAGCAAACGTATCCGACAGTAAACCCATCTTTGTTTCAAGTGTTGAGCTTGGCACTATCCCATCAATAGTAAGTTGGGCTAAAAACACCAGCACATTTATTATCAGTAAATTTTTTATTACCGTTGGTAAAATCTGGAAACTAACCGGCCTGAATTCTGTTCTCATATTGTAGGTGCTCCCCTGTTTATATTGGTTTAAGACAAGTACGGTTTGGGTAAGGTTGCATTGGTTAAATATTGTTCCGCTTTTTTAACTGCACCACATTTTCTGTATGGTGTGTGTGCGGAAACATATCTACCGGCTGCATTTTGGTCACCTCATATTTTTCATTTAGCAGTTTTAAATCTCTTGCCTGTGTGGCGGGGTTGCAGCTTACATACACTACTATGGGTGCATCCATGGCTAGTATTTGGTACACCAGTTTTTCGTGCATACCAGCCCGGGGCGGGTCGGTAATAATAACATCGGGGCGGCCATGTTTGGTAAAAAAAGCAGGCGTACACACATCGGCTACATCGCCGGCAAAAAATTCGGCATGGGTAATACTATTGAGGGCTGCATTTTCTTTAGCATCGACTATAGCCGCATCTATCATTTCTACTCCAATTATTTTTTTAGCCAAACGGCTTACAAAAATACCTATGCTACCCGTACCACAATAAAGGTCGTACACGGTTTGGGTCCCATCAAGTTCCGCAAAATCACGGGTAATCCGGTACAGGTTCTCGGCCTGTTTGGTATTGGTCTGGAAAAATGATTTCGGACCTATTTTAAATTTATAATCTTCCAGTACTTCCATGGCAAAACCGGGGCCATGCCATGTTATTGGTGTTTGGTCGTAAAGGCTATCGTTCCACTTTTGGTTAATGGTATAGAGTAGCGTAGTAATAGTTGGTTCCTGCTCCATTACATGATCCAGCAAGGCTTTCAGCCATTCGTCTTGTTGGTGGGCTACCACAATGTTCACCATAATTTCACCAGTGGTACATAGGCGTACCTGCATGGTACGCAGCCAGCCAGTATGCATTCTTATATCGTAAAAAGTATAGCCATTTGCTAAGGCAAAGTTTTTTACCAACTTGCGTATGCGGTTGGTAGGTTCGTGCTGCAGGTAGCATACATCTATATCCACCACTTTATCAAACACGCCCGGGGCGTGGAAGCCGGCTACGTTTTCGTACTGCGATACGGCTTCGTCTTTTACTTCTTCGTTGGTGAGGTATTTTTTATTGGCAAAAGTAAATTCCAGCTTATTGCGGTAGTAGCGCTGTTCGGCTCCGCCGATAATGGGCATCATTTCGGGCAGTTGTATATGGCCAATACGTTGTAACTGATCGGCCACTTGCTGCTGCTTGTATTGCAATTGTTTTGCGTATGGCAGCATTTGCCATTTGCAACCGCCGCAAACCCCAAAATGGCTACAAAATGGCTCTAGCCTGTCGGCAGCATAGGAGTGAAAAAAAACGGGATGGCCTTCGGCCCAGTCTTTTTTATTTTTAAGCAGCCTGATGTCCACCACATCTCCCGGCACGGCCTTTTCTATAAATATCACCTTACCATCTACATGTGCCAGGCTTTTGCCTTCGGCGGCATAATCTTCCACAAGCACATTGGTGAGGATGATTTTCTTATTTTTTTTCACGGGGCAAATCTAATATTGTTAGGCCACAAAGAACGAAGCCAGAAAGGAGTAAAGAGTATTTAAAATGGTTACTCATTAAAACCTTGTAAATATGAAGAAGCGATGGCTGAGAAGCACTCCTTTCTTGTTCCGATTGTTTTACGGAGAAAAAAGGGGGCAAAAAAGTTTTCGATAATTTTAAATACAGCCAAAAGAAATAAATTAGCATTTTGGGGTTATTTTTTTTCCAATTGTGAACGGGTGATAAAAAGGGGGGGGGCGATTATTTTAATTGCAACTTGCATGTTCCTATCAATCGTGGCATTCCCTATTTTTACTACATGCAGCAAATAGACATTTTTGGAACGCTTACCGAAACGCCTAAGCCCAATAAAACTTTGGCAGAAAAACCGGCTGCCAAAAATTTGACGGAAAATGCGGCAGCAAAAAATACAGAAATGCATACGGGCAATATTATGACCAACCCAATGGGTACCGAAATGGTGGTGAACGACCAGATAAAGGTGAAGATGAAACAAATGAAAAAGCCCGGTGGCGAAAAGCGAACTGAAGCTGCCGATAGTGCCGATTTAATAGAACGGATTAAAGCGAAATTAAAAAAGGAATTTGACCTTACTACGCCTGTAGAAAGAAATGATGATGATTATAAAAAAGGCGGACTGCATAAAAAAACGGCCCCTAGCATGGAGTCGTTTTCGGCACCTACAAGCATACCTGCAGATGAGGAGCTGTACCAAAAACAATACTATACTATGGGTGCGGTTTCGGAAATGTTTCATATAAACCAATCCATGCTGCGACATTGGGAAAACGAATTCGACATATTAAACCCAATGAAAAATAAAAAAGGCGACCGGTATTTTCGCCCTGTTGATATTAAAAACGTGGAACTGATTTATTACCTAATACGCAAAAGAAAATTTACTATAGATGGGGCTAAAAACTTTATTAAACAACAAAAGCAACGGGCAGCCGATACTTTTGCTGCTGTACAATCTTTAGAAAAACTACGTTCTTTTTTAACCTCACTAAAAGCCAACCTATGATGCTTTCTTATTGTAAATGGAATACTACATATTATAAATTTTCTGCTGCATTTTTTCTGCTGCCATTTGCAGTTTGTTTGTTGTTTTCCTGTAAGTACACACAAATTTCGAACATTGAAAAAACGGTGCCAGAAATAAAACTGTTTGAAGTGCTGAAAGACCAAGACGGCAGTAAAATGCTGAAGGGCATTTTGTTTAAAGAACAAATAACACAGGACACCGCCTTTAAGTGGTATGCACAAAATGTAAAGCTTACCAAACCTAGTGCAGATGCGGTAGCGGCCGTGGCTGCCAAAGCCGATAAAATAAGCATCGTAATTTTTGGCGGCACCTGGTGCGAAGATTCTCAGCAACTTTTGCCCAAATATTTATCCCTGCTACAAGCCGCCCAATATCCCAATGAACGATTGCTGCTGGTGGCTGTAGATAGGGCTAAAACAACTGTGGCTAACCTGCACAAAGTTTTCAATGTTACCAATGTACCTACCTGTATTGTATTAAAAGATGGTAAAGAAGTGGGACGCATAGTAGAGTTTGGTAAAACCACTTTTGTAGATAAAGAACTGGGTGAGATGGTGGCAGCCATACAGTAAAGCTACTTTTTTGGGTACTAATTGTTCAGCTAAGGGCTGCTATCTTTGTAGCTCTCAATTGGATTTTTTTTACTACCATGGTGCAGCCAAACTGGCTGTACTTATTGTTAATAGGCACCATGATTTATCGAGCCATGTTTATGCTGGTGTGGGGGTATGTATTTACCGAAAAAAGTATCTGTATTACATTACGTATATTTTGACCATGGCGGTATAATTTATATTAATTATATATAAAATATTACTTAATTTTATTACCATGCCAACAGTATTTTGGATGAATGTTTAGATTAGCCCCTTGTAATTTAGCCTTTATTTCTGCAGTTAAAAGAACAGCAACCCAAGATGTAAAAAGTAACCGTTAATCTGAAAAAATTTCACAGGTTTTGTTATATTAATATGCCTGATTATCCACACCATCGCTGGCCTATCGGCCCGTACTGCTTCGTTACTTGATTTAAAATATATGCCTGCACAAAATTTATAGCAAAATAACACCAATATGCAGAGGATGGCAGCCCATAATGTACACCAACTCATACCTGAACCAGTTACAAAGCGGTACTAATAATAGCCATGTCTGTACTAGAGTGTAATTTTTTAGAGCCAAAAAAAGCACCATACTAATATGGTGCTTTTTTTAATTATTATCAGCTAATGACTATTTACTTTATTAAGATGCTTCCGCCTCCATACGCTTCTGCACTTTCTTACGGTCGTCCTCATTCAGTATCACTTTACGCATTCTTATGTTTTTAGGTGTTACCTCAATACACTCATCCTGCTGAATGTACTCCATGCACTCTTCCAAAGTAAATAAAGTTTTAGGAGCAATGCGGCTTGCATCGTCCGTTCCACTAGCACGGTGGTTGGTAAGTTTTTTAGGTTCGGTAGCGTTTACGTTCAGGTCGCCTGGTTTAATGTGTTCGGCTATTATTTGTCCTACATACACCTCTTCTCCCGGATCTACAAAGAAGGTTCCCCTGTCTTGTAATTTATCTATAGAGTAACCAGTTGTTTTTTCTGTGTTTTTGCTTAGCAACACACCATTGCTACGGCCGGGAATCGGGCCTTTCCAGGGCTTGTATTCGCTAAAGCGATGCGCCATTACAGCTTCGCCTGTAGTGTTGGTAAGCATTTGGCTACGCAAACCGATTAAGCCACGGCTCGGAATTTCAAATTCCAAATGTTGCATTTCGCCCTTGCTTTCCATTATCAGCATTTCGCCTTTCTTTTGGGTAACAAGGTCTATCACTTTACCGCTAAATTCCTGTGGTACATCTACCACCAATACCTCGTACGGCTCACATTTTTTACCATCTATTTCTTTTACAATTACCTGCGGGTTACCAATTGTCATTTCGTAACCTTCGCGGCGCATGGTTTCTACCAGTACGCTCAGGTGCAAGATACCACGGCCAAACACCATGAATTTATCGGCATCTTCGGTATCTTCTACACGAAGGGCCAGGTTTTTTTCCAGTTCTTTCATTAACCTGTCTCGTATGTTTCGGCTGGTAACAAATTTACCATCGCGGCCAAAAAACGGTGAATTGTTAATGCTAAACTGCATGTTCATCGTAGGCTCGTCTATTGGTATAACCGGTAGTGCTTCAGGATTTTCGAAATCGGCAATGGTTTCACCAATATTGAAACCTTCAATACCTACTACTGCACAAATGTCACCGGCTTTTACTTCAGTTACTTTTTTCTTGCCAAGGCTTTCGAAAACGTATAATTCTTTAACACGGGTTTTTACAAAACTGCCATCTAGTTTGCAAAGCTGTATTGCCTGGCCTTCTTTTATAACGCCACGGGCTATTTTGCCTACTGCAATACGACCAAGGAAAGAACTATAATCTAGTGATGTAATTTGCAATTGCAGGGTACCTTCTTTCTCTTCGGCAGGTGGTACAAATTCAAGTACACCATCTAGCAGGGCAAAAATATTATCGGTAGGCTCTAAGGAAGTATTAAACCAACCTTGTTTGCTGGAACCGTAAAACGTAGGGAAATTCAATTGCTCTTCGGTAGCATCGAGGTTAAAAAACAGTTCGAAAACCGCATCATGCACCTCATCGGGGCGGCAGTTTGGTTTATCCACTTTATTAATAATAACAATCGGTTTCAGGTTCAGTTGTAATGCCTTCTGCAATACAAAACGGGTTTGCGGCATCGGGCCTTCAAAGGCATCTACCAGCAAACACACTCCATCGGCCATTTTTAATACACGTTCCACTTCACCGCCAAAGTCGGCGTGGCCCGGTGTATCTATCACATTGATTTTTACATCTTTGTACTGAACCGAAATGTTCTTACTAAGGATGGTGATACCACGTTCCCTTTCCAGGTCGTTGTTATCCATGATCAGGTCACCAGTTTCCTGGTTGGCACGAAACACGTTTGTGCTGTGCAAAATTTTGTCCACCAAAGTTGTTTTGCCGTGATCTACGTGGGCAATGATGGCGATGTTACGGATGTTCATTTGTATGTTTATTAGTTAGTTGGGTTATTGGCTGGGCAGTAATTTGTTGTAATAAGTCGGTTACAGAACAGGTCAATATACCAAATTGGCGGCGAAAGTAAGGCTAAACGGCGGGGCAGCAAGGCAAAAAAGCAAAGTTGCTGAAAGGTTAACAGGGATTACAGCAGTTTATAGTGGAAAATTATGGGGTTTTAGAGCTGCTTGTGCCGTGGCCGGTGTACTCGCCAACCACGAATTTGATAAATTTTACAACTTTTTGTTTGATACTGAACAAGTGTCAAAATAGAATGCCATAATTTTAGGTTGCTTATAATCGGTGTTCGGGGAGGTCTTCCACTAAGGCTAGAAGATGAATCCTCAAAAGCACTTACTTGCTTTCAAAATAGCAAATGGGTTATGTTTGAATTATCTTGAATAATAAAAAATCATAACTAAAGTATGAAATATCTACAAGAGATAAGCAGTATATTAAAAAGCTATAAAGCTGGCATAAAAAGCGATCCTAATTCAGCTTTTTATCTTTAACACTACGATAAAACGATGAAATTTTTAAGCATCACCAATGTAGAAAAATGGGTTTTGGAGAAGCAGAAGATTTTTATTCCCTTTAACAATACATTGATTTATTAGAATCGCTTTTTCACCTAGAAGAAGTCGATACAAGGTCATTACAGGTCATATTAACTGAGTCGGCAACTGTTGTGGGTAATTTCGATTTAAAAGTGAGGTTTTTTGAAAATGCATATCATTTATCCTTCGAGATTAATGGTGATTGGGTGAATCTGGATGTTATTAATTTTTGGTTCTACAGGATTTAGCTTGGCCAGAACCTTTGCCGTAATGGCTGTCTTATTTTTTGTGGGGATTTTTAAAACGAATGATGCCCAATAGTAGCATTGCAGTTGAACGGAGTGCCGTAATGCTATGGGATTAAATACGTTCGCCAATGTTACCTAATAGTAGTACTGGCTCCTGGCTAATAAGAATATAAATAGCTTTAGTTTCAATACAACTAATCTACTTAAAACAAGCCTGCCCCGCTGCATTTCGTTGGTTCATACAGTTTTTAGTTCTTCCACAAATCTCTTTACCAATTCCATGTTTTTTAGGCCGGGTTCGGTTTCGAATTTGCTATTAATGTCTATGCCGAAAAGCCATTTGCCGTTGGCGCCTTGCTGAAAGTTTTTTACGATGGCGGCATCATTAGGGCTAATGCCGCCGCTGAGCATAAAGGGCTTATCGATGCCTGCATTGTGCAGGGCATCCCAATCGAATTTGTGGCCTGTACCGCCGTAGGTTTCGCCGGCAGTGTCGAACAGGAAGACATCGCACACTTCGTGGTAGTGGCGTATTTTAAAATCAATGGGGTCGTCGGGGCCAATGCGAAAGGCTTTGATAACCTCGAGTTGTTCGCTAAGACGTTCGCAAAATTTGGGTGTTTCATCGCCGTGTAGCTGTACCATTTGCAGGCCAAAATTTTCGGCATGGTTCATTATTTCATCATAGGTAGCATTTACAAAAACACCTACTTTATTAATCTTTCCTTTGTATTTTTTTACCTCCATGCTGTTCATGTGTTTGAGCACAAAGCGTGGGCTTTTGGGATAAAAAATCATGCCGCCAAATGTTACGCCTAGTTCGTCTAGCTGGCTTAATTGCTCCATTTGGGTAAGGCCGCACACTTTTACTCTCATGTATTTTTGGCGTTTAATGCTGTTACAAATGAGGCAAAGGCAATCGTTGGGTCTTTGTGTTTCATAAAGTTTTCGCCAATTAGAAAACCGTCGAACCCATTTTGTTTAAGCATTAGCAGGGTTTCTACACTGTGGATGCCGCTTTCGGCTATTTTTAGTTTGTCTTTTGGCAGCCTTGCGGCAAGGTCTATGGAATGCTGCCAATTTACTTCAAAGGTTTTTAAATTCCGGTTATTGATGCCTACTAAGTCTATTTCATCGCATATATGGCCGAGTTCTTCGGCGTCGTGTAGTTCCAGCAAAATTTCAAGGCCAAGTCTTTTGGCAAAGGCTGCGAGCCGTTTTGTGTCGGCTGGTGTAAGGCAGGCCGCAATGAGCAAAATAACATCGGCACCAATGGCTTTGGCTTCTATTATTTGGTATTCGTCTATAATAAATTCTTTACGTAGGATGGGTTTTTGTGTTACGATTCTGGCGTTCAGCACATCATCGTTGGTGCCGCCAAAATACTTTTCGTCGGTAAGGATGCTCATGCAGGCGGAACCATGATAGTCGTAGCCGGTTATCACATCTTCTACAGTTGCCGTACTGTTGATAATGCCCTTGCTTGGCGACTGCCGCTTAAATTCGGTTATAATGCCGGTGGTGTTTTTGATGGATGCTTTTACAGAAACGGTTGGCCGTTCAAAGTGTTCCATCATTTCCCAAAAAGCTGTGGGCAGCATTTGTTTTTTTTGGGCTACTTCCCGTTTTTTATCGGCTATTATTTGTTCTAGGATGTTCATAATTGTCTTTTTGTCTGAACCAGGATTCTTGCCAGATTAGACAGATTTTTCTGATTTTTTTAATATACCCCCAAGATCAGTTTTCATCGGTTTCATCTTGTATTAATCCTGGTCTCTTCTTTTGTTTGAACCTTGATTATTGCCAGATTACACGAATTTTTTCTGATTTGATTGCAATTTTATCTTACAAAAACAATTCAGTTCGTAATCAGGAAAATCTCGATTAATCATTGTTCTTTTTTTACAGGCTTGTATTTATTGTTGTAAATGCGATTCCATTTAAGACTGGTATTACCAAAGTTTATTAGCAGACCAATTTCGAGATTGTAAGCTTCGAGATAATTTTTTGCTTGGGCAAGGTGTATATTATCGAGCAATACAACCGCTTTCAGCTCAACTACAATATTGCCATCCACCAAAAAATCAACTCTTCTTTCACCTACTAATTCTCCTTTATAATAGACAGGAATACTTACTTCCCTTGCAAATGACAATCCCAATAACCTAAACTCAATGGCCAAAGAACGCTGGTAAATAGTTTCCTGAAATCCATTGCCTAACTCATTGTGTACATTCATGGCGGCACGGATTATTTTTTCTGTAACATCTTTGTAAGCATATTCCATAATAGTAATTTAAGTATTAATTTTTTAAAAGAGAAATTGGGTTTCATCTGCCTAATCTTGTATTAATCCTGTTTCAGACAGCTACAAGTTTCCTTAATGCTTCATTTGCCTTGCCACTTTCCAAACTTTCTACTGCAGCGTTATACGCATCATCATAGGAATTATACTTTCCTGTGCAATGCAGTGCCATGGCGGCATTGGCTAGTGCCACGGCATTCTGGGCCCAGCTGCCCTCGCCTTTTAAAATGGTGATGAATATTTTGGCAGCTTCTTCCTCACTATTGCCGCCATAAATATCGGCGGCGGTTACAGAGCGTTTGCCCAATTGTTCCGGCGTCATTATTTTTTCACCTTGTTGGGTAATTACTTTGGTATCGTTGGTTAGGCTTATTTCATCGTAACCATCGAGGCTGTGGATGATGGTAAATGGCTTATCGCTTTGCTGTAACAGGTAGTTGTAAATGCGGGCCATTTCCAGGTTAAAAGTGCCTACCAACTGAAAAGCAGGATTAGCCGGATTCACCATTGGTCCTAGCATATTAAAGAAGGTGCGTACACCTAAATTTTTACGAATAGGCCCTACCGTTTTTAATGCCGGGTGAAAAAGCGGTGCATGCAAAAAGCAGATGTTGGCTTCTTCTATTTCTTTTAATAGTTGGTCGTTGGTATTCTTAAACTTATAACCTAACTGCTCCATTACATTACTACTGCCGCTAATGCTGCTGGCTCCGTAATTGCCATGCTTACTTACCTTTTGGCCGGTGCCAGCTACTATAAAACAGGCAAGGGTGCTAATGTTAAATGTGTTTTTGCCATCGCCACCGGTACCTACTATGTCGATGGTTTCGTAGCCATTTAAATCTACTTTTACACAGAGTTCCAGCAGGGCGTTCCGAAAGCCCTGTAGCTCTTCGATGGTGATGCTCCGCATGAGGTACACAGTCATGAACGAAGTGATTTCATGTTCGTTGTACATGCCTTTGCCAATATTCAGCAGCACATCTTTGGCAGCCTCCCGGCTAAGGGTTTTATGTTCGAAAAGGAAATTGAGTATTTTTTTCATTGCATTTTATTTTGTCTGAACAAGAATTATTGCCAGATTAATCTGATTTTTTTGATTCAGTTTAATTTATCATTTTACTGAAAATGGGTTATTGACTATTCGGAAAAATCTGTTTTCATCCTCCTAATCTTGTCTTAATCATGGTTCAGACATTCAACCAATTTCTCATAATCGTTTCCCCAACCGGCGTCAATACACTCTCCGGGTGAAACTGTACGCCCTGTATATCGTAAGTCCGGTGCTGCATAGCCATGATAAAACCGTTGTCGTCTTTGGCAGTAATTTCCAGTTCGGCAGGTAGGGTTTCCTTGGATACAATCCAGCTATGGTAGCGGCCTACTTCAAACTCAGATGGCATACCGGCAAACAGTTTGCAGTTTGCAGTTGTAAGCCTGCATGGCATAGCTACGCCATGATAAACCGTACTTAAATTGGTAAGTGTTCCGCCAAAGGCCTGGCCAATGGCCTGATGCCCCAAACATACGCCCAGTACACTTTTGGTGGCAGCATATTCTTTTATCAGGGGCAATAACATGCATGCTTCGGCAGGTACGCCGGGGCCGGGACTGAGGATGATCTTATCATACTCATTTACCTTTTCCATGGCTATTGTATCGTTGCGAAAAACATCCACTTTGGTATGGGTTATTTTCTCTACCAAATGCACTAAGTTGTAGGTAAAGCTGTCGTAATTATCGAATACTAATATTTTCATCGTGTTTATTTTGGAATAACCCCCGCAATAAGCGGGGCGAGAAGGATTATTGCCAGATTTGGCAGATGGTTCTGATTGCTTTTTTAGATTTTAAATGTCGTTTTCATTATTCCGAAATGAGTAATATGATGCCATAATTAGTACTGTTGAACGAAGCCCCGTAATGCTACGGGGTTATAAAGTTCGCCAATGTCGATGCTATAAGAAACTACTGCTGGGTAACCAAAAAAATATACAAATCATAGTTGTTTAATCAGCTCTTAATCCGTCTAATCTTGTAATAATCCTGGTTCTCCCCTAAGCAAAAATTTCTTCGGCCAACGCGATGGCATTTTTCAATGCATTGAGTTTGTTGTTCACTTCCTGCAACTCACTTTCGGGTACGCTTTTAGCCACTACACCCGCACCGGCCTGATAGTAGAGTGTGTTGTTTCTGCTTAAAAATGTACGGATCATAATGGCTTGATTAAAGCTGCCATCGAAGCCCACAAGGCCAATACAGCCACCATAGTATCCACGGTGTGTGGGTTCGTATTGGTTTATTAATTGCATGGCTTTATACTTAGGTGCACCGCTTAAAGTGCCTGCAGGAAAAGTGTCGGCCAGTATTTCGAAAGTCTGTACACCGGCGTTAATTTTACCTGTAACCTCGCTTACCAAATGAATAACGTGGCTGTAATAATGCACTTTGCGGTAGCTGCTTACAGTTACTTCGGTAGCGTGGCGGCTCAGGTCGTTCCGGGCAAGATCCACCAGCATTACGTGTTCGGCATTTTCTTTTTCATCGTTCAGTAATGCTTCCGCTAATGCCTCATCTTTAGCATCGTCGCCGGTGCGTTTAAAGGTGCCGGCAATGGGGTGTACAATGGCTTTTCCGTTCTTTACTATCAACTGGCTTTCGGGGCTGCTGCCCATCAGTTTGTAATCGCCATAGTCGAAAAAAAACAGATACGGCGATGGATTAATACTGCGTAAGGCACGATAGACATTAAACTCATCACCGGTAAAAGATTGCTGAAACCGGCGGCTGAGCACTATCTGAAAAACATCGCCACGAAGCGATGATGCAATGCCTTTTTTTACCATAGCTATATAATCATCATCTGTCATGTTACTGCTTTCGCTGCCTTTGGTTTTAAAAGGAAATACCGGTACATCCTTACTGCGTATCAGCGATTCTACCACGGCAAATTCACTCTCTACTTCGGCCATTTTATTTTCGCAAATAAAAAGTTCGTCTTTAAAATGATTGATAGCTATTACATACTGGTATAGCCGATAGCGTATCAGCGGAAAGTTAGGGTGCTCTTGCTTTGTAGCCGATGAAAGGTCAATGCTTTCAAAAAACTGAATGGCATCAAAAGCGGTATAGCCAAACAGGCTTTGCGCTGCTTTAATTTCACAGTCTTTATTGGGTTCAAACTGCTGTAGAAAGGTGCTTATTTCGCCAGCTACAGAAAGCTTATTGGTAATGGGTTTTCGTTCCGGCTGCTGTCCGGGATATTTGTATTCAATGGCTGTAAGGTTTTTTACTTCTATACCGCCAATGGCTTGTACGCCTATAAAAGTCCAGCTATTATCTGCCACATGGCTGTCGGTACTTTCCAGCATCACAGTGTCCCTAAACCTGTCACGAAGGCGCAGGTAAATGCCTACCGGCGTGTGCACATCGGCCAGCATTTTTTTGCAGGTGGTTTGTAGTTGTATCTTTTTCATACCAGGATTATTGCCAGATTAAACTGATTTTTCTGATTTACTTTTTTGTATTCGCTATTATTGTTGCCTTGCCATGATTCTCAAAATCAGCACGTTGATTATCGGCAGGTATTAATCTGCCTTATCAGTCTAATCTCCTATTAATCATGGTTCAAACCAATAAAAAAAGCCCCGACAAATGTCGCGGCTTTCAGTTAGTTTATGTTGTAATCATAACATAGCGTAGCACATCGACATTTAACTTTCGATCTGCCACCAGCTTTGATTGTGATTGATTCTGTTCATTGCACGGCAAATATGAAAGCGAAATCTGTTACCACCAAAAAAAAATTTAAAGACTGGTTGGCACCCTGTCCGGGCTTGGCTTTCGCCCTGACAGGGTTATACGAAGCCAGCATAAAAAAATCAAGGCCGCGGTTTAAGAAAGCCCAACAGTATTCCTGCTGACGAACGGAGCGTCGCCAATGTCGTCCAACAGTATTCCTGCAGCTGGTCTCCAAAATTTAAGATTTCTCTTTTCAACATTGCATGGCTTACGGTTGTAGATTTATTTTTTTTAACCCAACTGTATTACTACTATGAAGCGACATTG
>JAYUOV010000074.1:0-17600 GCA_043760535.1 Chitinophagaceae bacterium | reverse complement strand
TCGTAGGAACACGCCTCGAGGCGTGTTCCTACGAACAAACTGAATTGTATGTTTGCAAACGCATGAAAAAAACAGGATTTCTACTTTTGGCCGTTACTATTTACTGCTTGCAGGTGATGTTGTTGCCGTCATGTGCCAATATTATTCCGCCTGTGGGCGGTGCCAGAGATTCTTTTCCACCGGTATTAATTAAAGCCAATCCGGCAGAGGCAAGCAAAAATTTTCAGGGTAAAACCATTACGTTTCAGTTTGATGAATACGTGGAAATAGAAAATGCTTTCGAGAATGTACTGGTAAGCCCGGCGCAAGAAAAATTTCCGCAGGTAGATTCTAAACTGAGAAATGTAACGGTTAATCTAAAGGATACGCTAGAACCCAATACAACCTACTCCATCAATTTTGGCAATGCCATAAAAGATGTAAACGAAGGCAATGTACTTACCAATTTCACCTATGTATTTTCCACCGGCAATACCATTGATTCGCTGCAACTGGAAGGCAAGGTGCAATTGGCCGAAACAGGAAAAGCAGATAGCACCATGCTTGTGGTATTGTACAATAAATTATACGACAGTGCCGTAGCCAAAGAAAAACCAAGGTTTATAACAAGGCTCGATGGTAAAGGGCATTTTAAGTTTGAATACCTACCGAGTGGAACTTATAACATCTTTGCTTTTAAAGATGAAGGATTTAAAAAATATAATAGCAACAGCATTTTATTTGCCTTTTCCGATGCACCTGTTAGCATTACTGCTGATAACAAAGCGATAGAACTATTGGCATTTGTTGGCCAAAAAGAAGAATCTAAAAAAAGTAGTAATGCTGCTGTAGATACTAAAGAAAATAAGGAAGATAAACGCTTAAAATTTCAAATAAATCTTCAGAATGGTTTGCAGGATTTGCAACAGAATTTTGATTTTACATTTACCAACCCCTTAAAAATATTTGATAGCACTAAAATAATACTGACAGACACACAATACAATGCCATAAAGGGTTACAAGCTGGTAATAGATACCAGTAAAAAGAAACTGACCATACAATATCCATGGAAGCCGGATCAATATTTTAAATTACTGGTACTTAAAAATGCAGCTACAGATTCATCAGAAAATACCATTGCCAAAAACGATACAATCCGCTTTAGAACAAGAGCAGAAGATAGCTACGGCACCATACAGGTTCGCTTTACCGGGCTGGATATGAAACGACACCCCGTGCTGCAATGGCTGCAAGGGGAAGATTTGTACAAAAGCTATCCGCTTACAGCAACAGAGTGGAAAATAAAATTATTTGAACCATCTAGCTACAACATGCGTATTCTGTACGATGATAACCAAAATGGCATTTGGGATACAGGTGATTATTGGAAAAAGAAGCAACCGGAAAAAGTAATCTCCATCGACCAAAAATTTAATGTAAGGGCCAATTGGGAAAATGAGTTTACGGTGGTGTTGTAGGGTTTGGGGTTTAGAATTTTAGGGTTTAGGGTTCGTAAGTTCACGGGTTCACAAGTTTACATGTTATTTAATTCTGGTTTTCGTTTCGCGTAAAATCGTAATTCGTAAATCACAAATCGTAAAATGAAATGGTTTTCTCTTCTACCTTACTGGAAAATGCGGTGAATGAATTTGCGAAGCTGCCGGGCATAGGTAAAAAAACGGCTTTGCGGCTTGTGCTGCACCTTATAAAACAGGAAAAGCAAAGCGTAGCCATGTTTGGCGAAGCCATTGTAAAAATGAGGAACAACATCAGCTTTTGCAGCCGCTGCCACAATGTTAGCGATGGCCAGTTTTGCAATATTTGCCTTACCCCAAGCCGCCAGCAACAAACCATTTGTGTGGTAGAAACCATTCGGGAAGTAATGGCCATAGAAAGTACCCAACAGTTTAATGGCACTTACCATGTTCTCGGAGGTGTTATCTCTCCGCTAGATGGCGTAGGCCCAGATCAGCTAAATATTGAATCGCTGATACAGCGGGTAATACAGGAGCAAACCGAAGAAATAATATTTGCCCTAAGCCCCAATATACAAGGCGATACTACTTTGTACTATATCCAGAAAAAGCTGCAACAAAATCCTGTAAAAATTACCACCATTAGCCGTGGCATTGCCTTTGGCGGCGAGCTGGAATACGCCGACGAAATGACCCTTGCCCGAAGTATAGCCAACCGTCAACCGGTGGAGCAGTATGTAAAGGCGTAGTCTACATGTTTTTTGGGCTGAAGAGTAGTAAATTCCAATTGCGCTATTTTTGATTTAAAATAACAATATGCCCGAAATGTTTATCATAGCTGGCCCAAACGGAGCTGGTAAAACGACAGCCGCATACAAACTCTTGCCCGGCGTTTTTAAAACCGTCGAGTTTGTTAATGCAGATGAAATTGCGAAAGGACTTTCCCCGCTCAATTCAGAAGGCGTTGCATTTCAGGCTGGTAGGATTATGCTGGAAAGGTTGGCCTATTTAATTGAAAAAAAAGAAAGCTTTGCATTTGAAACAACACTTTCTGGATTAGCTTATTTAAGATTTTTACGTGAGGCTAAACTGGCTGGCTATACCATAACCTTTTTTTATGTTTGGTTAGAAAGCTTTGAATTAGCCATTAACAGGGTTGCATTGAGGGTAAGTAAAGGCGGACACAATATTCCTTTAGACGTAATAGAAAGACGGTATTTTAAAGGGATTGAAAATTTTAAAAAATATGCCGATCTGGCCAACAAATGGTATGTTTATAATAATTCTGGTTCGGTTTATGAATTAGTTGCTAAATTTCTTGATGAAGAGTTAGAAGTTTATAATTTTGATGCCTATAACAAAATATCGTAAAAATGATTGAAACTAAAAAAAGCGAAGATTTAACTGTAAAAATACAAGCAGCTTTGGATAAGGCCATACTAGGAGTAATTGCCGAAACCAAAGCCCTTAACACCTACATGGTAGTTTCAGATGGTAAAGGCGGTATCAAAAAAATTTGGGCAAAAGACCTGTAATCTCAAATTACCCTGTTACAGTCTTTCCCATGGCTGCCAGCACCATTCTTATTTCGCCGTACGAAATATCGTCGGGTAAGCTATCTTTTAACAGCCGTAACACAGCATGGCCATGGGTATTAACTGCTTCCTGTATTAATTTCTGTTTTCCTGCTTTTACAATGTCGTCTATTTTAAGCTGGCCTGTACCTACAAAATAGCTTAAATGGGTTTCTATTGTGGTTAAAGAAAAACCCCTTTCTACTGCTATATCTCCCATCGATTTTCCGGCCATGTACATATTAAAAGAGGCATGCTTGGTATCGTTTAATTTTTCCGGAGCAATATTTATTTTTCGTTGCCGCCTAGGCTCTTTCTGCTCCATTCTTGTAGCCAGTTTTTCTTTAATACAGTAATCCTGCACTGCTTCTAAAAATACCGAACCATATTTTTCAATCTTTACTTCGCCAAAGCCAGATATTTTAGGTAAATCACTGTTTGTGAGTGGCAGGTAAGTAGCTAAATCCATTAATGTACTGTCGCTAAAAATAATATAGGCTGGTACATTTTCGTGCCGGGCTATGGTATTTCTAAATTGCTTCAGCAGTTCGAACAGCGGTTTTTCGTAAGGTAATTTCTGATACACGGTTGGCTCCTGTGCCATTACTACAGCCTTTGGTTTAGTAAGCATTACCATGGCTTTCTGATACAAAACCGAATGGGCTTTGTCCGTTATTTCAAGGGCATTCATCTTGTCCGGGTTGGGCAGCAGGTAGCCTTCGTTTACCAATTCTCTGGTATAAAACAGCCATTCTTCTTTGGGCAATTCTTTACCAATTCCATATACAGAAAGCAGTTTGTGGTGATCTTTTATTTTCTGATCGTTGCTGCCGCGAAGTATATCGGCAATGTAGTGCATACCAAAACTTTGGCCGGTACGCATTACTGTACTCAGTATTTTCTGGGCTATTACGGTGGCTTCTTCTTTAGGCGATTTGGTAAGGCAGCTATCGCAGCTATTACAATTATCGGGGGCGGCTTCGCCGAAATAGTTGAGCAGGAATTTTCGGCGGCAAGTTCTTGTTTCGCAAAACTTGGCCATCTTATCCAACTTCTGTAGCATCACTTTTGTTTGGGCTGCATTACCCTCAACTTCGGCAAATTTTTTAAGCTTCATCACATCTCCCGTGCTAAAAAAAAGAATGGCTTCGCTGTGCAATCCATCCCTGCCTGCACGGCCGGTTTCCTGGTAATAGCCTTCTATGTTTTTGGGTAAATCTGCATGTACCACAAAGCGTACATTACTCTTATCTATACCCATGCCAAACGCAATGGTAGCCACGATTATTTTAATGTCGTCTCGTAAAAATTTGTTCTGCCTGTCTTCCTTTGTATTCCGCTCCAGGCCTGCATGGTAGGCTTCGGCATTAAAGCCATCATCTTGTAATTTCTGTGCCAGGCTTTCGGTTCCGGCACGGCTCAGGCAGTAAATAATTCCACTATCATTCTTATGGTTATTCAGGTATTTTACAAGGTCTTTATAATAATTACTTTTTGGTTTTACATAGTAATAAATATTGGGGCGGTTAAAGCTGTTTTCAAAAACCTTATATTCTTTCAGTTCCAGCTTTTCTATAATATCTTTCTTGGTTAGGTCATCGGCGGTAGCCGTTAATGCTATCACCGGTATTAGCGGAAACTGTTTTTTTAGCTGCCCCAATATTAAATACTCCGGCCTAAAATCGTGGCCCCATTGGCTGATGCAATGAGCCTCATCAATAGCAAATAGAGAAACCTGTATGTTCTTTAAAAAATTGATGAATTGTGCTTCGCTTCCCAGTAAACGTTCGGGTGCTACGTAGAGTAGTTTTAGTTCGTTCCGTTGCAATTTGCCTATGATAAAATTTTGCTCATCGTAAGATTGAGAACTGTTAAGAAACTCTGCAGCAATGCCATTTACTTTAAGTGCATCCACCTGATCTTTCATTAAAGCTATCAACGGGCTTACCACTATAGTTACACCCGGCAGGCACAATGCCGGCACCTGAAAGCAAAGACTTTTGCCGCCACCGGTGGGCATCAGCACAACAGTATTGTTGCCGCTTAAAACCTGCTCAATAATTTCCTGTTGGTTATGGCGGAAAGCTGGGTAACCGAATGTGTTTTGTAAAATATGGAGAGCGTTCTGCATAAGGGTTATGCAGAGATTTTTTCTTTCAAAACAGACCTGTAAAAATCAATTTCAGACTTTAATAGGATGTTTTCCTTCCTTAAACTTTCTAGTTCAATCATTTTGCTTAAAGAATCCCCATTTGCATCTACAGGTGTTTCAGGCATAGTGATATTGCCATTTACAATGCCTACACTTTTTTCTGTTACTGTTTCTATGTATTGCATTTTGGCAAAATCTACCAAGGTGTCAAAATTTTCGTTCAGCGCTTTAGCAATTTCATTGATTTTAGAGATGTCCATTTTTTTGTTTTTATTGTACTCTATGTTTTGATAGGTTCTTAGTTCCATACATAGTTTGTCTGCCATTTGTTGCTGGGTCATTCCTTTATTATTTCTGATTTCTTTTAGTTTTGCTACGAAGGTTTCGTTCATATTCTTAGATATTTCGGGTGTGGATTTACGAATAAAATGTTCGTTTTTAAAATGAAAAATACATAATAATCTTGTTCTGGAATTAATTGTTTTGGCCAAAACAAGTTACAGGATTTTATTTCTTAACCATTTAAACAACATAAGTTAAAGACCAAAATTGGGGGAAAACCCACCCAATCAAAACGAAAAGTCATCAATAATGATGATTGTAAATTTTTTAACCAATAAATTTTATACAAATGAAAATCAAATTCTTGTTAAGTTTATGTTTAACTTTATTAAGCATAATGTCAGTGTATGCTCAAATGAGCGATACCGAAAAAATAAAAGCTATCAGAAGCGATGAAAATTGGAAATACATCGTACAAACAAATCAATTGGTCACCAAGAAACTGATTAGCGGCGACTTGAAACTGGAGAAAATGGCACAGATGTCTAAAAAGGAGCTTGCAGAAAGTCTGGGGCTATCGGAATCAGCTTTTTTCGAAATGGATGAAAAGTTCAGAGTAGCTGCCAAAAAATTGCAGACAAGATTTGACATTTCAGGAAAAGCTGATTGTGTGGGTTGTAAAGAAAGTGAACAGCAGAAGTTGATGAGTCTAAAAAACACTTTAGAAAAATTTAAAGACAACCCCAAAAAAATGGATACCTATTTTAGAGCTATCCAAACAAACGAACAAGAAACTGATGAAATCGCTGGTTTGTGTTGTGGATGGGCATTTTATGCTTGTAGTGCTGTTTGCGCAGGAACCATTGGGGCATTCCCTATTTATCTTGCTTGTTGTGCAATTTGTTATAAAGAATACTGCTGTTAATAATTTTGCAATTTTTAAACATACGGGGTCGGTAAATACTACCGACCCCTTAATAAAACTAAATATAATGTTAAGATTGTTTTTTTGTTTTGTTACCACTTTTTGTTTGATTATAGCAAAAGGTCAAAACCTATCTTATTTGAAATTAATTTCTAACAACAACGATTTGGAGTTTAATGGTAATAGATTGCCATTAAATTTCAAAACTGAAATTATTTTCTTAGATAGCATACTAAGTATTGAAAGATATACGCCCATGGGGAAGGAAAAGGAAAATTGGACAGCAAAAAAGGTTGAGCTGAGTCCAGATTTTGAAACAACTTCATTCGGTACTATATTTTTTACACTAACAACTAAAGACAAGAAAACAAACACTACGGTAAGTGGTAGTTTAGAATTAAAAGTTTCTCTTGCAGTTGGAGGTAAGAAAACTTACAGTTGTAACGGCAGTTTTGGTGGAGGTATTAAAAATGGCGAAATGGGAAAGTTTATTTTTGAGGTATTAGAAAACTCCTGCATAATAAAATTTACAAAAAATGAAATTTGACACTAATCAACGAATTGACAAATTTATTGACATTCTGGGGCTTGGACTGAGTATTTTTCTCCTGATTGATGGCTATTTAAGCCACAAAAACATTTGGTCTATTGTGTTTCTTTCCATACTAACATTCCTAATGCTTAGAAAATGCTACAAGCACTTCTTTCAAAATTAAATTCGGTATTGCTCCAAATAATTTAGTCTGACATTTCTTCTGCATTATTCCAATGTCCTCATGAACTCATGAAGCATCCAAAATTTTTTATGCCCGTTTTTTTATTTTTATGTGGTCAGGTACTGGCACAACAAGGAGCAATCAATGGGTCTGTAATTGATTCAGGTTCAAAAACTAGTTTACCAAATGCCTCAGTTTGCATCGTCAATACAATCGATTCGTCACTTGTCTCTTTTTTAACCAGTGATGAAAAAGGGTTCTTTTTTATAAACAAATTAAATTATGGTAGTTATTTGTGTGTCATATCTCATGTAGGCTACACCACTCAATCAAAGCCATTTTTTCTTTCTGAGGTTTATAAAAATCACAATTTGGGCATAATTTCACTGTCTCTAGATTCTTTTGTAAACAATGTTGTAATTGCAGCCTCTCCAGTCAATTTTCGGGGAGATACCATTGAATATAATACACGGTTTTTTAAAATTAAACAAAACGCTGTTGTTGAAGATTTATTAAAAAAGATGCCAGGCATTACAGTAGAAAAAGATGGCACAATAAAATTCCGTGGGCAGATCATAAAAAAAATATTGGTGGACGGACAGCCTTTTTTTGGGAACGACCCCAAAATTGCAAGTAAGAATTTACTAGCGGATGTAGTTGGTAAAGTACAGCTTTTCGAAAAAAAAAGTGAGCGTAGTGAGTTTACAGGATTCGATGATGGAAACGGTGAGGCTGCCTTAAATATTGTATTGAAGCCAGATAAAAAAGGAGGAATTTTTGGAAAAGCTTCAGCTGCATTAGGTCCTGGTAGCCAAAAACCATACAATATTAATGGAAATATAAACCGATATAAAAAAGGAGAACAATTGTCGGTACTGGGAAAATGGAACAACATTAACGACATTGGTTACAGTTTTAGTGACGGTATAGCTTTTAGTGGTGGTATTGACAATTTTATGACAACTGGTGGACAATCACTAAATCAATCATTACAATTTAAATCTAATCCAGAAGGTGCAAACGGCCAGGGTATTGCAAAAAGCCAGTCCGTTGGTATCAATTTCAACCTTTATAAGACTGCAAAACTAAAATTTTCGGGGAGCTATTTTTACAATGCCACTGATGTTTTTAACCAATCTACTTCTATCACTCAAACCAATCTTTCCGATAGCTTTATCACTCGAAGAATGTCAGGGCAATCTAATAGCAGTAATAACAATCACCGTATCAACCTTAGTATAGAGTGGGGTATAGATTCATTTACTTCAATAAAATTCATACCGTCTTTGGTATTGCAGCAAAATCGGAGATATGATACTTCCGTTTTTTTTACACTCGGCGAATCGGGCATAGCCTTAAGCACAGGTAACCAGAAATTAAGAACCCTAAATAATGGCTATCAATTATCTACAAATACAATCTTAAAGCATAAATTTCATAGAATAGGGAGAACTGTGTATGTACAGATAAATACAGGGGATAATAAAAATAAAACTGATGATACACAATTCACTAACACCCATTTTTTGGCTCAACCAAGTATAAAAGCCGATTCCATAGACCAGCAAAATGTTGGAAACCTTTACTCTAATAATTTCGGCGTTGATATTTGTTATTCAGAACCCATCAATAGAAATGCAGTAGTTGAATGGGTTACTTATCACAATAGCGGTCTTACGAACAACAGTCGCTCAAACTTCGGCTATGACATTAGCAGTGGCCTATATAATAAGCTCAACCAACGACTGAGTAGCCAATTTATAACACAGGTGATCAATACAGGCACCGGTATTAATTTTCGAAAAATCGGCCACATATTTAATGCTTCTTTTGGTGTTTCAATCCAAAAAGCCATATTACAAAATCAAATTCAGGGCCTAAATTCTTTCAAGGAGAATCATTTTTGGAATATTTTGCCCAATGCACAGGCACAATGGAAGATGGGGTTTAGTAAAAACTTGCGGGCAACTTATCGGGGTTTTAACACAATCCCCAACATTTACCAATTGCAGCCAATTATAGATAGTACAGATATATGGAATGTAAAAAGAGGAAACCCCTTTCTTAAGCAAGAATACACACATAATTTTCAGGTAGTTTTTAACCATTTCGACATGGTGCACAAAAGAGTACTATTTGTAACCGTTTTTGCAAACACTACGAATAATAAAATTATAAGCACCGATAGTATAGGTATGTTCGGAAATAGGAATACCAGTTATGAAAATGCAAAAGGAGCTTATAATCTAAATGGGAACATGTATTTAGCCTTTCCGCTAAAAGTCTTTGGTATTGATTTCTCCTTAAATTCTAATGCAACTTTTACTTACAGCAAAAATTTCAGCCGCTTAAATGGTATTCTAAACGCAATAGAAAATTATAGTTTGGGAAAAAATTTGACTCTTAATTACGCTTACAAAGAGTCTTTTGATATCAGTTTACGAACAGGTTTTAACTATAATAAGGCTCGTTATTCTGTGCAACCATTGCAGAATGCAGTGTTCTACAGCCTATCTTCGTCTTTTGAGAATAACTGGTATTTACCTAAAGGGCTTACTGTATCAAATGAGTTGGAATATGCGATAAACAAGGGTAGGACAACAGGTTACAATCCACGAATAATACTATGGAATGCATCAATAACAAAGCCCTTTTTAAAAAATAAAAAAGCAGAAATAAAGTTATCAGGCATCAATTTGCTTGACAACAATTTTGGTTTTCAAAGAAATACAAGCAGTAATTTTATAGAAGATCGGTCTTTCACGGTTCTGAAAAGGTACTTTCTTGTGACTTTTGTATATTTTATCAATTCGTCAGGTACGGCTGAGTCAAAAGCTGCAAAAAGGTTGTTCGGTAATTTGAGTTCAGGCAAGGGTATTTATTAAAAATTCGATTTATAATATACCCCGATAAATCGAATCATCACCTGACCAACCCCAGCAACTTGCCCGTCCATTTTCTCACCTCATCGCACAGCTCCGGATTTTCAGTTAATTTTTTTCCAAAAGATGGAATCATCTGTTTTGCTTTTTGCTGCCAGTCTTCCGTTGCCATACTATCGGCGAAACATTTTTGTCCATTACATCGAACTTTTGTTTAATTGAGTGCTGTGGTAAATGCGAGTGTTTCACCAGCATTACCATGCTAACCACCAGGCATTTTACCGCTCTTGGTACGTAACCATTACGTACGCAATGGTTTGCCAATATCGCTACCAGGTGGCTTGCTGCTGTTGGTGATGTCTTTCTTTTCATTATTCTCCAGCCTAATAATACGAGATTCCAACAGCTTAATCGTAGCTAATAAATGAAGCACCTGTTCTTGAAGAACTGGCATGATTAAATCCTTATCAATCATAAGCACAAACTCATGCCATTTTACAATCTTTAAACAAACCTTTATTCCTCATTTACTAATAAATATTAATATATGCCTGGGTAGTTACTAGAAAAGAGTCGAAAGAAAAAAGGGTCAATATTATTTTACCCAATTCACTTTTCCCATTTTTACATCTCTGGAATTACCACCAATCATTATTTCAAATTCGCCAGCCTCCCAGTCGTACTTTAAATCGCTGTTATAATACAGCAAATCTTTTGTGGTGATGCTGAAGGAAACCGTTTTGGATTCGCCAGCTTTTACATCTATTTTCTGAAAGCCTTTGAGCTCTTTTACCGGCCTGGTACTGGTGCTAACCCCATCGCGGATGTATAGCTGCACCACTTCTTTACCATCGTATAATCCTGTATTGGTTACCGTTATAGTGGCTGTTACTGTTTCATTGCTTTTTAAAGTTGTAGCACTCAGTTTTATATCGCTATAACTAAAGGATGTATAGCTTAAGCCGAAACCAAACGGGTATAGTGGGTCGTTACTTACATCTAAATAATTGCTCCTAAATTTCTGAAACCATTTTCCATCGGGCAAAGGGCGTCCTGTATTTTTATGATTGTAATAGAGTGGTACCTGGCCTATATTTTGTGGAAATGTACTACTCAGTTTACCCGATGGGTTTACATAGCCAAACAATACATCGGCTATGGCATAGCCCGCCTCGCTGCCAGGAAACCATACATTTAAAATTGTCGGTATATTCTCATCTTCCCATTTTAAAGCCAGGGGTCTGCCTGTAAATAAAAGCAGTACTACAGGCTTGCCGGTTTTTATTAATGCCTTTAATAAATCCTGCTGTGCTTTCGGAATTTCTATATTGCTGCGGCTGCTGCTTTCGCCACTCATTTCGGCACTTTCGCCCAGTGCAGCCACAATCACATCCGACTGGCTGGCAATAGCTAATGCTTCGTTTAATAGCACATCGGCAGTACGGCTATCCCTACGCAAAGATTTACCAAACATACCAGCCCTGTCTTCAAAAAGGCTGTCTTCATCCACGTTAGAACCACGGGCAGTAAGAATTTTTACTTTATCACCCACCACTTCTTGCAATCCTGTAAGTACAGATGTGGCTTTATCTAAATTGGCAGCTACACTCCAGGTTCCGGTCATATTTTGTTTATTTTCGGCCAAAGGGCCAATAAGAGCAATGGTACCAGATTTTTTTAATGGCAATACATTATTGGCATTTTTTAATAATACAAAACTTTGAGCTGCTATATTTCTTGCTTCTTTACGGTTGGCTGCTGTAAATATTTCGGTGGCTGCGCGGTTTACATCACAATACTTGTAGGGATTGCTAAACAAGCCCAGCTTATATTTTGCTTCTAAAATTCTTCTGCAAGCGGCTTCTATTTGTGCCAATGTTACCTTACCTTCTTTTAATGATTTTTGTGTGGTGAGCAGTAATCCTTCCCCTACCATATCCATATCTATACCAGCGGCCAGGGCTCTTGCCGAAACTGTTTGAAGGTCGCCAAGTCCGTGGTCTGTCATTTCGTTAATGCCCGTATAATCTGTAACTACGAAGCCTTTAAAACCCCATTGTTTGCGTAACACATCGGTCATTAAATATTTATTAGCTGTAGCTGGCACGCCATTTACATCATTAAAAGATGCCATAACACTAGCCACGCCTGCATCTACTGCTGCCTTATATGGCGGCAGGTATTCGTTGTGCATACGCATCAGGCTCATATCAGTGGTGTTGTAATCACGGCCAGCTTCTGCTGCACCATATAGGGCATAATGCTTTACACAAGAAAGGATGGTGTTATTACTGGTAAGGTCGGCACCCTGATAACCCTTTACCATGGCTTTGGCTATCTGGCTTCCGAGGTATGCATCTTCGCCACTACCCTCCGAAAAGCGACCCCAGCGTGGATCCCGGGTAATATCTACCATTGGGCTAAAGGTCCAGTTAATGCCATCTGCACTGGCCTCAATTGCTGCAATTCTTGCGCTGCGTTCTATTAGCCCCATATCCCATGTACAGCTTAGGCCAAGCGGTATAGGAAAAACAGTTTCGTAACCATGAATTACATCCATGCCAAATAACAAAGGAATTTTTAAACGGCTTTGTTCTACAGCCACTTTCTGTACATCCTTTATTTTGGCTACTGATTTAATATTGAATAAGCCACCTACTTTTCCTGCTTTAATTTTTCCGGCAATATCTGCATTACTGGCTTGCCCGGTAGTAATATCACCTGCGCCTGGTAAGTTTAGCTGGCCTATTTTTTCTTCCAGCGTCATTTTTTTTAATAGGGCATCCACATAGGTTTTCATCCCCATATTACGGCGGCTGTTGGTATTTGTTTGTGCTACTGTGGTAGTGTGTGCAGCTGCTACAATTGCTATTGTTCCAAATAGGCTTTTCAGGTAGTTCATTTGTAAGTCGTTTTTATTTCTGTAAAAAAAGGTGCAAATATTTTGCCTAACAGCATGGCCTTTAATGGCGGAAACACTATGAGTGTGCTGCTTATAAAAAGTTGCTATTTCGTTTGCAAATGGCTATGTATTGGTATTAAAAGCCGTGCATAAAACTGCCACTAACGGACAGGTATTGCTGCAGGTGGGATATTTTATAACGTCCAGCCCGGAACCGCTGCCCAATCGAAAATATAGTGTTTAAGTTAACAACAAAAAGCCAAATAGATATTCATCTGCCCGAACCAAAGTACAGCGATGCAACCAGCCGAAGTTTGAACGTCAAGCCCCACTTGCAGCAATACCAATGTTAGCGGTTCGTGCTATTGTTTGCAGGCATTGCTTCTATAACGTGTATTTCGTTTCCATCAGGGTCTTTTATCATGATAGTTTTCGCACCGTAGGGCATTCTTTCAATAATCGGTTGCTTGTATTTGCCCGATTTGTAATCGCTGCTCATTTCCATAAGCCTCTTCAGAAAAGCATCCATAGAAATTACCATAAAACCGAAGTGTACAAAACCAACATATTTTGGTTCTGAAGGTACGTCAACTATAATTTTAGTGGTGTCGATGACCCACTGTGACAAATGGAGTTCAATACCCTCACCAAATCTCAACCATTTTACAATGTATTGAGGGCTGGGAGCAAAGGGATACTGTATCGTGTCCGCCTGAAAGACTTTGGTGTAAAAATCTACACTAATTTCTAAATTCTTTACATCCAATAAAGTATGGTTATACCAAGCAGTACTTTTTTGTGCTATCGCAAAGGATGCGTTAAAGAAAAGCAGTGGAAGGAGGAACAACTTTATCATTGGCTTATATTTTTCTTACAAATTGAATGAGAAGCATGACCGCTAACTCTAAAATAAATGTATTATCCATCTCAAAACTCACTTAGTTTTTTATCCATGGGCTTTCAAAATTTAGTTTTTTTAACCCTCTTTGTATCTCGGGGCAGCTCATAAATAATTTCCAGATAAGGCCACTCCTGTAGTTTTCAATCATCGCAATAATAGGCCCCTGATCTATGGCCAAATAAGAAGCGGCGTACCAGTTTTTAGTTTCGTTAAAAGCATCTGTAAAGCCATAATCGCCCCATATTTTATCGCCGAGAGTATCATAAAAATATCTAAGTGCCTTCATTGAGTATTCGGGTGTATATGGAAAGGCAGATAAAGCAGCAGTTGGGGTTATTGTTCCAAAATCGTTGGTGGGAGAAAATGCATTATAGCCATCATAGGTATCGCTGGCAGTAAGGCCCCAGCAGTTTTCGCCATAACCTTTAAAAGCCTTGGGGTTATCTATACAGTAAGCACGGTTAATTAAGGTGTGGTTTTTATTTTGTTTCCAATAATCCGCATACCGGTCTTTTAAACCTCTTGGATCTAACCCTAAAAATGAGTATTGAGAAAAGAATAACGGACCACCATAATCAAAACCTAATGGTAATTGATAACCATAAAACTCTTTACCATTTTTATAAAAATTACTTTGTGCCCAGCCCCGGTGATAAACCGATGCAGGAACAGGATACTGCTCGTCACTGGCGGCAAGTATATACATTATTAGGCATTCGTTATAACCCCGAACAGGAAAATTCATAGCCCAGCCATTATTAGGGCTCCAGTGCCAGTACAGTACTTCCTGGCCTTGTGTAAACCAATTCCACTCTATACCGCTCCACATTGAGCCAATGCGGTTGCGTAATTCCTGTTCTACCTTATCTGTACCATTAAAATATTGCCTGGCACACAGCAGGCCCTGAAATAGGTATGATGTTTCTACCAAGTCGGCACCATCATCTTTACGGCTAAAGGGAATGGTTTGGCCCGTAGCACCATTTAGCCAATGTGGAAAGGCGCCATGATAACTATTGGCCTTCAATAAAAAATTGACCATTTTTAGCAGCAATCTCGAAGCGGTATCCCTACCAATCCATTTTCTTTCGGTAGCCACAATGATTCCCATTATACCAAAGCCGGTACCACCCGTTGTAACCGTTTCATTGCCATAACCAAAACTTTCATTACTCCTTTCTCTGGCCATACCACTTACCGGGTGTGCAAAATCCCAGAAGTATTTAAAGGTTTGTTTTTGAACCAGTTCCACTAATGCCGTATCTGATAAATTTAGTGGCCTCCTAAGCTTTTGTTGTGGCTTTGCAGGTGTGCTTACCTGGGCCATTGCACCACTAAATAGTAATAGTATAGCTCCTAAAAAAAAATAATGTTTTGCGAAAGGCATCATGTTTTATAAATTTTCTGGTTATAAATAAGGAGCAGTAAATCCCAACTTAAGCATGCCTGCTTTTACCTCCGGGCAACTGGTAAATAAATTCCAAACCTGGCCACTACGAAAATTTTCTATCATCACAATTATTGGCCCCTGATCTATGGCAAGAAAGGAGTTGGCAAACCAAATATTATTTAAAGAAAAGGCATCTGTAAATCCATATTCCTTCCAGATTTTATCGCCTAATACATAATAGAAAAATTTTAGAGCCTTTATAGATTCGGCAGGTGAATAGGGGAAAGATGCAAGTGCTGCCGTAGGGGCAATGGTGCCAATATCATTGGTAGGTGAACTGGCGGTGTAGCCACCTTGTATGTCGCTGGCAGTAAGGC
Source organism: Chitinophagaceae bacterium (assembly GCA_043760535.1). Lineage (GTDB taxonomy): Bacteria > Bacteroidota > Bacteroidia > Chitinophagales > Chitinophagaceae > JAZKFT01. The sequence continues at coordinate 2,042 of JAYUOV010000074.1, read as the reverse complement.
CCCATACCGAATCACTATAACCATAAAACTCTTTGGGATTGGCCTTCGAGTAGTTATAATTGATTAAAGTGTGGTTTCTTGTTTGGGTAGTATAATTGGTTACACCATCGCTAAGGCCATTAGGGTTAATGCCCATAAATGAGTAATGCTCAAAAAATAGTGGGCCACCCATGGCAGGGCCTAATGGTAAGGTGTAGCCGAGATACGTATTGCCATTTATAAAATTATTACCTGCAGCCCAGCCATTATCATACACTGTTTTGGGTATGGTAAAGGTGGTAGAGCTAGCTGCCATTACGTATGTTATTAAAGCCTCATTCCAGCCTTTTACCTGCAAGTTCATTTCCCAATTATAATTTGGGCTCCAATGCCAGAATAGTGTATTCTGATTGCCTTGCCTGAACCAGCTCCATTCCACTTTGTTCCAAATGGTATTGATATCATTTCGCAAGGTTGTTTCTCCACCGTCGGTGCCGTTAAAATATTGCCTGGCTGTAAGTAAACCTTCCATAAGCAAAGAGGTTTCTACAAGGTCAGCGCCATTATCTTTTGTACTAAAAGGAATAACGATGCCGGTATTGCCATTAAGCCAATGTGGGTAAGCCCCATGAAATGTTTGGGCTGTATTTTTTAGAAACCCCACTATTTTTTGCATTCTTACAAGGCCTTCGTTTCGGGTTATAAATTTTCTTTTAATGGCTACCGGTATCGCCATTATTCCAAAACCGCTGCCGCCGCTGGTTACAAGGTCGCCACTGGTATTGCGTTCTCTGGCAAGACCGCTGGCAGGGTGGCCAAAATCCCAGAAATATTTAAAGGTTTGCTGCTGTACCAATGTTAGTAAAGCACTATCTGTAATTACAGGGAATTTATAGGCCGAATCGATGCTGGTGGTAAAGCTGTAATAGAGCGGTGCTGGTAAAGCGGCTGCCTGCTGCGATTGCAAACCTGATGATATGGTGACCGAATAACCAGTAAGGCCAGCAAGCTTTGCCGCCGGGCGGATAACCAATATACTATCCCCATTTTCGGTGCTGGTGGTATAGCTTACTGCTGTGCCGTTTGCTTGGTTATACAGCACATTGGCATTTACAAGGCTGGAATTTATTTTGGCCGAAAAGCCAATTTTAATAACCGGCGAAAGTGTTACAAATTTAAATGGCATTGTACTGCTGCCATTGAGCGAAACGGTGGTGGCCGTAAAGCTGGCCGGTATTACTAGTGGTGCAGGCGATTCTTTTTTCTTACAAGAAACAGAAATAAATATGATTAAAAAAAGGTATCGATAGTTTTTCATCAGTAACATTTTTAAAAGTGAAAAAGCTGCCCCCAAATGTTGAAAGCAGCCTTTTCAATGATTGATTTACTAACGCCCTTGTCTTTCCAAAGTATTGATAGCACTGATTTCTATTTCGCTAAGTGCTTTATTATATATCCGGAATTCATCGAGTTTTCCTGTGTAGTTCAGCATCCATGGTTCGGGGGTATTAAAAGGGCTGCCGAGGTGGTTTTGCATACCTCCAATAATAAATCTTGTAGCATTCTTAAAACTTAACGCCCCCAATGGTGTGCCGCTTCCATCTGCATTGCGGGTATCAGCACCGGGTGGCAATGCCCTTTTTGTGCCATTGATAAAGAAGCCCACTTTAGAAGTAGCGGCATCGTAAGTCCACGCCACATGCCGCCATGCATTGTACATATCATCTGGGCGAAAATCGCCAAATGGCTCAATCCAATGCTCTACAAATGGAGCTGTATTTTTCTCCATGTGTAGTTTCATAAACATTTTGTTTTCGTTACTATTATTTCCTTCTATCATTAAAAAGAAATTACCCCAAAATGAACCATCTTGTTTGGCCAATGTAAAAACGCCCTGAGCACCGCCATCATGTTTGCTGGTATTAAGCCACATACTGATAGTAAAACTGCCAAGTGTGGCAACAGGGCCGGGATTGGTGTAGCCGATAAAGCCATTGGCAGAGCCCTGGTAAGCCATGCCTTTACGGCCTGTAACAAAACTTGTGGTGCCACTTGCAGTGCCG